>JACOTZ010000251.1 GCA_016178155.1 Acidobacteriota bacterium | reverse complement strand
CTCGCGCTTGTCAACCTTTTGGCGGATGAAGCCGTAGCGGAACTCGTTGAGCAGAGTGGGCCGCAGAATTTTCGTGTACGAAAACGCGACGCTGTGCGCGTCGTTGTCGTCGAGGGCGCGATCGTTGCCCGGATCGCCGCGGCCCGGCTCCGGCAGCGGCGAATCGCGCAAGTTATCGAATCGCATTTTGCTGAAGCGCCCAAAAATCTTGTCGTTGTCCGAAAAATTGTGGTCAACCCGCGCGTCGTAGGCATCTCGGTCGGTCGTCCACGGCGGATTGCGGATGAAGTTCTGGCGCGTGCCGCTGCCCGCGAAGTTCGGCTGGGGCCAGAGCTCGAGCATCCGGACGGCGACTGGATCGAAGCGCTCGCCCGGAATCCGGTTTCCGGCGAACGGCGCACCCGTTAACGGGTCGCGGACGGCGCGCGAAAAGACGCCCCCGCGCTCCTCTGCTGTCGGCACGATGCTGAGATCGGATTGCTGGCGCCGCTCGCGGCGCGCTTCCCAGCTCCCGAAGACAAACGTCCGGTTGCGCACGATGGGACCGCCGAGAGTGCCGCCGAACTGGTTCTGCCGCAGCACCTCCGGATCGGCACGCCCGTCGCCTGTGCGGTCAACATAGTTGAACATATCGCGTGCGTCGAAGATGTCGTTCCGCATCGAGCGAGGGCACGATCACTTGTGCCTTGCGGTCCTGCATTCCCATCACATTGTTGTTGTTGTCGATGCCGTCCACGATGAAGTTGTTCTGGTTGGCCGCCTGGCCGTGCGCGTTGAAGCCGCTCTCGCGGTCGCGGCTGCGCGTGGCCGGCATGATGCCCGCCGACAGCCACGCGAGCTGCTGGAAGTTGCGCCCGTTGAGCGGTAATTCGCGGATCTCCCGCTCGCCGACCACGTGCGCCAGCGACGAGGTCTCGGACTGCAGCAGCGGTGCTTCGGCCGAGACCGTGAGCACGTCGGAGACCTGCCCGACCTGCAATTGGAAGTCGGCGCGCAGCCGGTCCTGGGCGTGCAGCTCGAGATTGGTGCGCACCGCGCGCCGGAAGCCCTCTCTTTCCACGGCGACTTCGTATGTGCCGATGCGCATGGGCCCGATGGTGTAGGCGCCTTCCGCGTTGCTCAGGAGATTCCTGCTCTCGCCCGTCGCGAGGTCGGTGGCCGTCACGCGCGCTCCGGGCACAACCGCGCCGGTCGAATCGGTGACGATTCCGGTGATCACGCCCATGTCTTGCTGGGCGAATGCCGCGAGCGCCGCGACGTACAGGAGCAGCAGTAGTCGAGTCAGCATACTAACCTCTCCATGATTGTAGGCTGCCGCGCGAGGGCGAATCCAACTGGTTCCGCGCAGGCTGCGCAAGCGAGCGCACTCTGGCGCCATCACGCGGAGTTGCAGGCGAAGATCACCTCGCCGGCTCGGCGCGATCAGGCGGAGACCGGGACCGCCTGGTTCGCCTTCGCTGCCGGCAGCGTGAAGTAGAATCGGGATCCGCAGCCCGGCTGCGACTCCGCCCAGATGCGGCCGCCGTGGTACTCCACGATGCGCTTGCAGATCGCCAGCCCGATCCCGGTGCCCGGGTACGAGCGCCCGTGCAGCCGCTTAAACACTCCGAAAATGCGCTCGGCCTGATGGCTGTCGAAACCGATGCCGTTGTCGCTCACTCGGAAAACCCACTCGCCGTCGCGCTCCTCGGCCCCGACGTCGATGTGCAGCCCCGTCTCGCCACGGTACTTCACGGCATTGCTGATGAGGTTCTGAAGAAGCTGTACCATGCGGCTGCGGTCGGCCATCACCGCCGGCAGTACACCAGTGGTGATCTCGGCCCGGCTCTCCTGGATGGAAAGATGCAAGTTGCGCAGCACGTCCGCAAGCACCTCGCGCGTGTCGACCAGGCCCACGCGGCCTCGATTGGGGTCGCCCGCTCGGGAAAATGCGAGCAGGCCCGTAATCAGCTCGCTCATGCGCAGCGCGCCGTCGACGGCGTACTGGATGTATTCGTCCGCGTCGTGGTCGAGCTTGCCTTTGTACTTGCGGCCCAGCAGCCCGGTGTAGCTCGCGATCATGCGCAGCGGCTCCTGCAGGTCGTGCGACGCAACGTAGGCGAACTGCTGCAGGTCTTCGTTCGACCGGCGCAGCTCGGCCGTGCGTTCCTCCACACGCATCTCCAGCTCCGCATTCAGCCTCCGGATCGCGTCCTCGGCCTCGAGTCGCAGCGTGATGTCCAGCAGCGCGGAACGCATGCCTGTGATCTCGCCCGCCCGCGAGCGGATCGGCCGCTCGTGAATCTCAAACCAGATGCGGCCGCCGTCGCGCTTTATGTAGCTGCGCACGAACGGTGCGATGTCGCGCGCGCCCGCGAGCTTCATGCGCACTTCCGAACGGCTCAGCGGACGGTGTTCGGGCGCCACGAATTCCCACACCGCCCGTCCGAGCAGTTCCGACGCCTGGTAGCCCAGGAGCTCGCATTCGGCGCGGTTGACGCGCCGGATAATGCCTTCGCTGTCAATCTCGTGATAGGCAATCGGCGCGTCCTCGAACAGCTCGCGGAAGCGCTCCTCTTTTTCACGCAGCGTCTGTTCGGCGCGCTCGCGTTCGGCGATCTGCTCCTGCAGGCGTGCGTTCGCGCGTGCCAGTTCTTCGCTGCGCTGCACGGCACGCGCCTCGAGTTCGTCCTGAACGCGCCGGAGCGACCATTCTTTGCGCCGTACGAGCGCGTGGAGGACGCTCGTAACCACCGCGACCGAGGCGAATACCAGCAGCCGGGTTGTCTCACTCGCCCCCGCCGGCCCCGGCATGGCGTCCTCGATAGCATTGAGCCCCATCGCGGACAGCATCGTGGCGAACAGCCCCGGCCCGAGGCCGCCGTACCAGCTTGCCGCGGTGATCGCTGCATAGAAGACCGGGGAGACGCCGCCGCCCGCATAGGGCGCAAGTAAAGAGGTTGCGCCGTAAGCGATCAGCACACATCCGCCGGCAATCAGGTAATCGGCCGGAACCGTGGCCCGAGGCTCCCGCCAGAGCCAGGAAGCCCAGCGGCCGCTTTGTCGGGGAAGAGCCATGGCAGTACCGAGGAGTTGACCAGGGACAGTTTATTCTAACGCGCATGCCTTCCACGCGTCCCCGCCAGGCGCTCGCTGCGGGCCGGCCTCGTTTGACGACTCGTCACACCGATCCCGGTGCACGGCAGCCGCGGCTCAGGTCCCGATCCAAACAACCCGTGGCCGTCCGGTGGTTGAGCATTCGCGAGAATCGCGGCCCCGGCGGGCGGCCTGCCCGGCGCTTAGCCGCTGGGCTACCGCGGAAGGTCGCGATGGGTTTCCTTTACCCGGTAGCCGGCCTTGGCCAGCCGCCTGCGAATCTCGGCTGCGATCATCACCGACCGGTGCTGCCCGCCGGTGCAGCCAAACGAGATGGTCAGGTAGCTCTTCCCCTCGCGGATGTAGTGCGGCAGCAGGTACACGAGCAGTTCCGAGATGCGTTCAATGAACTCGACCGTCTGCGGAAATGAGCGGATGTAGCGGGCGACCCGCGGGTGCTTGCCCGAGAGCGGCTTGAACTCCGGCATGTAATTGGGGTTGGGCAGAAAGCGCACATCGAAGACCAGGTCGCTCTCGGCGGGCAGCCCGTGGCGGTATCCGAAGCTGGTGACTTGAACCATGATGGATCGCGGCCCGCCGCTGCTGCGAAATTTCTCGCGGATCAACTCGCGCAGCTCGTGGACGTTGAATTTTGAGGTATCGATGATCACGTCGGCGAGACCGCGGATGGGGCGCAGCGCCTCGCGTTCAGCCGTGATGCTGGCGCCGACCGAGCGGTCCTGCCCGAGCGGATGCGGGCGCCGGGTCTCGCTGAAACGGCGCAGCAGCGCCTCGTCGGCCGCCTCCAGAAAGATCAATGCCGTCGGCACGATCCGGCGCAGCTTGCGGAAAAGAGCCGGGAAGTCGCGCAGCGCTTCGCCTTCCCGGATGTCGACGACCAGTGCGGCACAGCGCGCCTTCGGCGACTCGCGCGTGAGCTCGGCAAACTTGGGCATCAGCTCGGTCGGGAGGTTATCGACCGAGTAGTAGCCAAGATCCTCGAGCGCCTTGAGAACCGTGGCTTTGCCCGAGCCGCTCAGGCCCGTGATGATCACAAGTTGCCGGTCCGCGCGCCAAGCGTCAAGGCTCTCTTGTGCCGTGGGCTGCGTCCGTTTTTCGCTACGTCTCAATCAGGTCGAAGTTTCCATCGCGGCGGCGCAACAGCACCGAGAGGCGATCGGTGGCGGCATCGGTGTAGACGAGGTAGTTGCCGTCCCTGCCGATCTCGATCAGGGCTTCCTCGACGGTCATCGGCTTGCGGTCGCCGTGTGCGGTGACGTAGAAGACCTCGGGCAGGCCGTTCACGCCGCGTACTTCCCGGACCGCACGCTCGCCGGGCTGCGGGCCGGCGGGGGGAAGTCCCTGCTTCTCGGCGTCCTTGACGTTGAATACGAGCTTATGTGCCTCCTTCATGTCGCGCCGCTTCTCGCGGATTCTGAGCACCTGCTTTTCGATCTTGTCGATCGCGACGGTGATGGCATTGAACTGGTCGGGATCAGAGCCGACGCCGACCAGCATGTGGTCGAGATAATTCACTGTGATCTCGGCCTTGTGGCGGTTCCGGTGGAACTCGAGAATCACGTGAGCGTTCTTCTCCCCACGCCGTCCATCCAGCAGTTTGCCGACCTTGGCAAACCTGTCCTGCAGCTTCTTGTTCTGCGTAGGATAGAGTGCCTCTTTTCGACCTGTGTAAGTGACTTTCATGGTGGATGGCCTCATCATCTGGCTTTCCATCGATATGACGCTTCCGCCCCAAGGGGCGGTGACAGCCCGTCCAGACTTCAATTGTTTCACAAACATGCCCATCCGGCCATCCCTCCGGTTCAGGAGCAGCCCAGGCCCGCGCGAGCGTCGTGCGTTTGCCCGGCGGCGATCCGGCGAGCGGCTTACCCGCGTGGCACGCCGCCCCGGTCAGGCCATGGAGGCGGGACTCGCCCCGGCCCGAATCGAGGAAACGCCCTCAGCTCTCCTCGAGATGCAGCGCGCCATTAAGGGAGGCGCCCGGACCGGCTGGAGCATCAGCGGCGGTCTGCTATAAGGGGACATTACAGACACGTAGAAATGTGTTCTTCGCCAATGGCAAGACTTGCATGGTGCTCTCTGTTCCTCGGAACGGTCTTGAGCGGGCAACCTCGTGAAAACCACGCGCGGAACACCGCGCGCGCTTACCGGCTGGACACGCGACCGGTGTTGGACGGCCTGGTCAATGAGCCCCTCTGGAGCGGTCTCGAGCCCGCCACCGGCTTTATCCAGCAGGAACCGCAGGAAGGCGCGCCCGCGACCGAGCGGACCGAAGTGCGAATCGGCTACGACGACCAGAATCTCTATTTTGGCGTCATCTGCTTCGATTCCGACTCCGAACACATCGTGGTCACGCAAAATCGCCGGGACGCGCCGCTCGAAGACACCGATTCGATCCAGATTCTCCTGGACACCTTCAATGACGACCAGAATGCGTTCGTATTTGGAACCAG
>JACOTZ010000250.1 GCA_016178155.1 Acidobacteriota bacterium | reverse complement strand
CTTTTTCGCCGTGATCTCCGCGTCCGTCCAGCCCGCGTGCTCACCTACCAGCTCGACCGATTGCATGCCCGACTGCGCCGCGGTCTCCATGCGCTGCTCGAACGTGCCGTTCAGCGTCCACAGCATCACCGAACTCGTAACCCTCGCCTGCGCCTGCGCCTGCGCTTGGGCGGCCAATGCGGCTCCTGCGCCCGTTCCGAGAAACTGTCTGCGGTCCATAACTTCCATGCTATCTTGAAGCAACGCCCCATCACCGGGTCTTCCCATGCGCGAGTTGAAGTACCAGACCCGCAGCGGCATCGTAGTCACCCGTAACACCTCCAAGCTTCGCTATAGCGAAAGCGGACTGGCCAAAATGTTACGGCAGATCGACGCCCGCCGCGGTATTTATCTTTCCTCCGGCTATGAATACCCCGGCAGGTACTCGCGCTGGGACATCGCGTCGCTCAATCCGCCCCTCGAGCTGGTTGCCTACGGGCGGCATGTCGAGTTCCGGCCGCTCAACCAGCGCGGCGAGGTCCTCAACCGCATGGTCGCGCCCGTGCTGCGGCCCCACCCGCATTGGGACTACTTCGAGCTCGAACATGGCGCCATTCGCGGGCGCCTCAAGCCTCTGCCCGCGCTCTTCCCCGAGGAGGAGCGCAGCAAGCAGCCCTCGGTCTTCTCCATCCTGCGCGAGCTGATGCGGGAGTTCGGAGACCCTCAGGACAGCCGCCTAGGTCTGGTGGGCGCTTTCGGCTACGACCTGCTGTTCCAGTTCGATCCCATCGCGCTCAAGCTGCCGCGCGGCCGGCGCAAGGACCTGCACCTGTTCCTCTGCGACGACATCTGCTTTGTGGATCGCAAGAAGGAGCAGGTCGAGCGCTTCCAATACGATTTTTCCTTCGGCGATCTCACCACGGTGGGGCTGCCGCGGGAAACCGCCAGCGTGCCCGCCGGGTCCGGGAGCGGCTCTGGCGAGATCGCCTCCGATCACACGCCCGAAGAATACATGGCGAACGTCGAAGCCGTCCGCGAGGGCATGCGGCGCGGCGACTACTACGAGGTCGTCCTGCGCCAGACCTTCTCGGCCCCCTTCTCCGGCAGCGTGTCCAAGCTGTTCGAGCGCATCCAGCAGGCGAGCCCCAGCCCCTACGAGTTCCTGCTGCAGTTTGGTGACGAGCAATTGATCGGCGCCTCGCCCGAGATGTTCGTGCGGGTCGAAGGCTCGCGCGTCGAGACTTGTCCGATCTCCGGCACCGCCCGCCGAACCGGCGATCCGCTGCAGGACGCCGAGAACATCCGCGAGCTGTTGAAGTCAACCAAAGAGGAATCCGAGCTCACGATGTGCACCGACGTCGACCGCAACGACAAGTCGCGCGTGTGCGTCCCCGGCTCCGTGCAGGTGATCGGCCGGAGGTTGATCGAGTCCTATGCGGGAGTCTTCCACACCGTGGACCACGTGGAAGGCATGCTGCAGCCCGGCTTCGACTCGCTCGATGCTTTTCTCTCGCACATGTGGGCCGTAACCGTGATCGGCGCCCCCAAGAAGGCGGCCGCCCAGGCTGTCGAAAACCTGGAGAAAACCGCCCGCGGCTGGTACGGCGGCGCCGTGGGAATGTTGCTGCTCAACGGCGACATCAACACCGGTATCCTGATCCGCACCGTGCACCTGCGTGAAGGGATGGCCGAGTATCCGGCGGGCGCCACACTGCTGTACGATTCCGTGCCGGAGCTCGAAGAGCGGGAAACGCGCATGAAGGCGACCGGCTTCTTCCGTGCCCTGCGCGAGCCCCCGAATCCGAAGCGCAAGCCGCGCGCCGCCGAGGCGCCTGTGCAGCCCGGCCCGCGGCTGCTCCTGGTCGACAACGATGACTGTTTTATCCACACGCTTGCCAACTACGCCCGCCAGACCGGCGCGCAGGTGACGACCTACCGGGCCGGGTTCCCGCTGCACATTATTGACGAGCTGACGCCTGACCTGATCCTGATCTCCCCCGGGCCCGGCCGGCCCGAGGACTTCGGCGTGCCCGCGCTGGTGCGCTACGCCGCCGAGCGAGAGCTCCCGGTTTTCGGCGTTTGCCTCGGCCTGCAGGGCATGGTCGAAGCCTTCGGCGGCGAGCTGGATGTCCTCGGCTATCCCATGCACGGCAAGCCCTCCACGGTTGTGCATCGCGGTGTTGGGATATTTGAGGGCCTCCCCGAGCGCTTCCAGGCCGGGCGCTATCATTCTCTCTTCGCAAACAAGGACCGCCTGCCGGCGTGCCTCGAGGTGACCGCCGAGTCCGAGGACGGCATCATCATGGGCCTCCGTCACCGCGAACTGCCGATCGAGGCCGTGCAGTTCCATCCCGAATCGCTCCTGACCCTGGCCGAAGATTGCGGCCTGCGGCTGATGCGCAACGTCGTTCGCCTGTACGGTAACGTGCGGTCAACCCGGAGCGCGGCGACGCGCGCGTAATGGCGGCCCGTCCCGCCTATCGTCGTGAACCGATGAAGCCCACGTGTATTGAAACCTACAACCCTCTTTTGGAGTCGAACCGAAAGGGTTACATCTACGTGAAACGGACTGCCCTCTGCATTTTCTCCACGGTTGCAGTGTTGCTTGCGGCGGACCTCGACCGCGGTCGTGAATTGTACGTGGAAGGTAAGTACGCCGAAGCGGAAGCCGAATTTCGGGCCGTCTTGGAAGACGACGCCGGCAACGCCGCCGCCCAGCGCTACCTCGGCCTCGCGCTCATCGAACAGGACAAAGTCTCCGATGCTGCTCCTTTCATCAAGAAGGCCCATGAGCTCGACGCCAGCCCCGAGAACAAACTTGCGCTCGCCCGGCTGCTGGTTGAGCAGAAAGAGTATGCGAAGGCTGACGAGGCGATCCAGGACGCCGCCGGCGAAGACCTTGAATATGTCCGCGGCCTCGTGCATTTGAACCGGAGGCGCTACGAAGAGGCCGCGCGCGATCTGGAGAGCTTCATCGAGAAGAATCCCGATCGCCGCCCCTATGCCCACTATTACGCCGGCATGGCGTACAACGGGCTGAAACGGCCCGACAAGATGCTGACCCACTTCCAGCATTTCATCCGCATGAAGCCGAACGCGCCCGAAGCGCGGAAAGTGCGCGCGATCCTCAGGACCGGGCACTAAGCTCCCCGATATGGCGCGCGCGGTTCGCATCGCGGCCTGGATTGCCGGCGGTCTCCTCGCCTTACTGGTGTTCCTCGTTGCGCTGCTGCATACGCCCCCCGTCCGGCGCTTCGCGCTCAAGAAGGGCATCGAAATCCTGGAGAAGCAGGGTGTTCAATTTGATGCTTCGCAATTCAGCTACAACCTGTTGGCGCTGAGCGCCACGCTCGACAATGTAGTCGTCCGCTCGCCGCAAGCGCCCGAGCTGCCTCCTCTGTTGGAGGTCGACCGCGTGGATGTCGATCTCAGCCTGCGCGACATCATCGCAGGCAACTACAGCATTGAGGACGCTCACATCCGCAACCCGCGGCTGCGAATCGTGGTCGACAAGAACGGCCGCGACAACATCCCCCGGCCGCCAAAGAAAGACACGAAATCAGAAGCCGAGTATTTCGCCGACCGCCTGCTGATCGAAGGCGGCAGTCTCCGGTTCGAGGATCGGCGCCAGAACATGGCCGCGGAGCTGCCGGTGAGCCGAGTGCTGGTCGACGGCAACCCGCTCACCAAGAATCACGAGATCACGTTCGACACTCGCGAGGGCGGTCTCGTTTCGCTCGAGACCCGAACCCTGCCGGTCCGCAAACTCAGCGCCAGCGTTCTGGTCGAGGACAACTCCGCCGACGTGCGGCGGCTCGATATCACCCTCGGGGAATCGACCGTTGCGCTTTCCGGCAAGATCGACAATTTCGAGGACCCTCGCTTCGACGTGAAGGCCAACACGACCCTGGCGCTCGAGTCGCTGGCGCGGTTCGGCGGAATCAAGCAGAACGTCGGCGGCAATGTCAACATAGCGCTCACCGCGACCGGTCCCGTATCACAGTTGAAAGCCCGGGCGCGTATCGATGGCGACAAGCTGACCGTCCAGCAGATTAAGAATCTCGATTTAAAGGCCGAGGCCATGTATGATGCCGCGGCTTCCCGAGTGCGCCTCCAGTCGCTGAACGCCGGCTCGCCGCTCGGCGCCGTGCGCGGCAGCGGCGATCTGGCGCTCAACCGGCAGGCCGGCCAGAGCACGGCAAACATAAGTGTACGGGGCCTCGATCTGCGGCGCGTGACCTCCGCGTTCGACCTTCCCGTGCGCATCGCGAGCCGGGCCGAAGCGAACGTGGCCGCGAACTGGCCCGCGCTCGAGTTCGAGAAAGCCGCCGGTGACGCAACCGTGCGCCTCGCCGCGACGCGTACGACGCCTGCCCAGGATGTGCTGCCTGTATCAGGGTCGCTCAACGCGAAGACCCAGGGCAGCCGCATGCAGGTGGGCATTCCCGGGCTCCGGGCGCTGCACTCGACTCTCCAGGGACAGATCACCATCGTGAACCGGCAGGCGCTTGGCGGCGTGCTTCGCTTGCAAGCGGACGATCTCTCCTCAACCATCGCCGGGGCGGAGGCATTCCTCGGGCGCAAGCCCGGCACTCTCGCCGGTACCCCCGTCGGCGGCGCAGTACGGCTCGACGCGAAGCTGAGCGGAACGATTCGCGAGCCGGCGGTCTCGGCCGGGCTGGCGGCTCCCGCTCTTTCGGTCGGCGATCTGAAAGGTGTCGGGCTTCGCGCCAGCGCACGGTACACGGCTGACCGCCTTGCGATCGACGAGTCCGCGATTACCTGGCAGGGTCAGAGCGTGACGGCGGCGGGCACCGTGGGTCTCAAGGGTCGCGACCCGGCCATCAACCTGAGCGCCTCGAGCACGAATATCGACATAGCCGCCGTGCTCGCCGGGCTGAATCGCAAAGACATCCCTGCGAGCGGCCAGGTTCAGTTCAACGCGGCGGTCAGCGGCACCAGCAAGATGCCCGCCGCGGATGTGCGGCTGACAGGCACGGACTTGACCGCGTACAACGAGCGGCTCGGCAGCCTGCGCGCGCAGGCACAGGTCCGGAACCAGGTGGTTGAGCTCGCGGAGTTGCGCCTCGAGAAACCGCAGCCGGACGGCAAGGGCTTGCTCACCGCCTCCGGCCGTTACAGTCTCGACTCGAAAGACTACGCACTGGAAGCGAGGACGAAGAATTTCCGTCTCACCAGCCTGACGCTCCAGGATGGCACTCCCGTCCGTGGCGTGCTCGACCTCGACGCCCAGGGTCAGGGAAACGTAGCGAATCCGGCGGCAAACGTTCGGCTGGCCGCCTCCGGTCTGCAGTTCGGCGAGCAGGAAATCGGCAATGCGAGGCTTACCGCGCAGGTGGCAAATCAGCGCGCCGCTATCGATGCGGCGGTTCCGAAATTCAACCTCACGGCCGCCGCGAACATCGGCACTCAGAAACCGTACGCGG
This sequence comes from Acidobacteriota bacterium, assembly GCA_016178155.1. Taxonomy (GTDB): domain Bacteria; phylum Acidobacteriota; class Terriglobia; order Bryobacterales; family Bryobacteraceae; genus JACOTZ01. The sequence continues at coordinate 4,825 of JACOTZ010000250.1, read as the reverse complement.
CAACTTTCGAGGTCAAGGCGGACGGGACCAACCTGGAAAGCCTGCCCATCAAGCAGCCCGTGAAGGGTACGGTGACGGCGACGGTGCACGGATCGGGCAACCTTGATCACTACGAGGCGGGCCAAGCAGTCGCGGAAGTCTCAAGCCTGAACCTCGAGTACAACGGCCAGCCGGTTCGGACCGACGGTCCGCTCGTCGCGCGATACGAGAGCAAGCGGCTGACCATCAACCGCGCCACCCTCGTGGCACTCGATTCCCGGCTCAGCGTTCAGGGGACGCTGCCGCTCGAGCCCGCGGCAGGCGAAGGCGAGGTACAGCTCACCGCGAATCTCGATCTGCCGAGCGTCGCGCGCTACCTACCCGCCACGCAGCCGGTCACGGCTCAAGGGACAGTGGTGATTAACGGTAAGGTGCGCGGGACGCTGAAGCGCATCGACCCGAACGTGACCGTGGCACTCACCAACGCGTCGTTCGCCACTCCGCAGATGCCCTACCCGGTGACCAACGCCAATCTTCGCGCCGAAATCCGCAACGGCACGCTGGATCTGCAATCAGCCGGGGCAAGCTATGGACCGGCCACGCTCACGGCCGCCGGAACAGTTCCGTTCGGGCTGTTACCGGCGAATCTCCCGGTGGAACTGCCGCGTGCGCAAGGCCCGGCGCGGCTGACAGCCGAGTTGCGCGAGCTCGATATCGGCGCGCTCGAGGGAGTACCCCGCAACGTCAGTGGTCGAGTGAGCGCGCGGCTTGAGGCGGGGGCGCCGAAAGCGGATCTGGACTCGATCACTGGCACGCTGGCGTTCCCGCAGCTCCAGGTCAAAATCGGAACCTACGCACTCGAGCAGAAGGGCACGTCTGAAATCCGCATAGCGAACGGCACCGCCCGCGTGACGAACTTCGGTCTGACCGGTCCAGCGACGGACATCCGGCTCGCGGGAACCGCGGGACTGACGGGCGCTCGCGCGCTCGACTTGCGTCTTGACGGGAAGCTGGATGCGTCGATCCTATCCGTCTTTGCGGAGGACCTCCGGGCTCAGGGCGATACGACGATTGAGGTAGCGGTGAGCGGGAATGCGCAGCAGCCCCAGGCGCGCGGGTTCGTCCAGCTTGCGGGCGCGCAGTTCAGCATGCGGGATCCGCTGGTCGCCGCCGACGACCTGAACGTTCGCATCGACCTCGCCGGGACGCGCGCCACCATCTCGCAGCTTGGCGGCGAACTGAACGGTGGAAAGTTGTCGGGTGGCGGCGCCCTCGAGTATGCCGGCGGACGCCTGCGAAACACGAACCTGAACATCAAGGCGGAGGGTGTCTATCTCGACTTCCCGGCAGAGCTGAAGACCGTCTCCGATGTCAACCTGCAGATTGCCAGCCAACCTGACCAGACCGTAGCCGTCGGCGGCGAGGTCGTCATCCAGGAAGGCGGTTTCACCCAGGACCTGCATATCGGGACCGGGCTGCTGGCGAGGCTCAACCAACCTCGTGAGATCAATCTCACCGAGGAGCGCAATCCGCTGGTCGAGAGCATTCGCTTCAACCTCCCGGTTCGAACCGCGACGCCGCTGATCATCGACAACAATTACGCCAAGGCAGAGGTCGAGGCCGATCTGCGCCTGCTGGGGACTCCGTATCAACCTGGTTTGGCCGGCAGGCTGGTCATCTCCGAAGGCGGCGAGATCCGGCTGCAGGAGCGGCGCTACGCCGTCGAGCGCGGCATCATCACCTTCACCAACGACCGCCGCATTGAACCCAGTTTGGACATACTCGCGACCACGAGCGTTCAGGGCTACGACGTCCGCCTGCAGGTGACCGGCGAGCCGGGGGACACAAAGACCACCCTGACCTCGGATCCGGCCCTCCCGGAGCCCGACATCCTGGCACTCTTGCTCACCGGGAAAACCATGGATGAGATGCGGGGTCAGGAGTTCGAGGTCGCCCAGAACCAGGTTCTCTCGTATCTCGCGGGCAGCGTCGGCGCACGGCTCGGCAGCAGTATCGCCGGGGCCACGGGCCTTAGCACCGTGAGGCTCGAACCCAGCCTGATCGCGGCCGAAGAGAATCCGGGCGCTCGCCTGACCATCGGCCAGGACATCACCCGAAATCTGGAACTCATTTACTCGATGAATCTGATCAACAGCTCCGATCAGATCTACATCGCCGAGTACGACGTGACGCGGCGGTTCAGCACTCGCGGAACCCGGCAATCGGACGGCAGCTTCCGTTTCGACCTGCGGCACGACTTGCGATTCGGCGGAATCCCGGAGCCGCGTCGCGGGCGCAAGAGCGAGCAGCGGCGCATCGGCAACGTCCGGATCATCGGGGAGAAGTACTTCTCCGAGATGAAGATCGAGGAGAAGTTCAAAGTCAAAGAGGGAAATCGCTACGACTTCTTCAAGGTGCGGAAGGGTATGGATCGCGTCGGCAGGATGTATGCAAAGGCGAACCTGCTCGAATCCCGTGTGCGGCTGCAGCACCAAGAGAACCCGCAGACCGTCGATCTGGCATTGAACGTACAGTCCGGGCCCGTCGTCGATCTGGTTTATGAGGGCGTGCCGGTCCCCGGCAAGGTGCGGGACCGGGTCCGCGATATCTGGCAGAGCGGAGTGTTCGATGCCCAGCGCGTCGAAGAGGCCAAGGATGCCATTCGCAACTGGCTGGTCAAGGAAGATCACCTGCAGGCGAAGATCGAACACAGCATCACGCAGCTCGGCAGTGATCGCAAGCGCGTTCTGTTCGACGTCCAGCCCGGCCCGAAGTTCCGGCAGGTCGAAATCGTGTTTGACGGCGCCCAGGGTATCGAGCCAGGCAGACTGCGCGGCGCGATCGATGACCAGAAGCTCGAGGGCGCCGTTTACACCGATCCCGATCGCGTCACCGACCTGTTGAACCGGTATTACAAGGAATACGGCTACCTCGACGCGGAGGTCGAGCGGCCTCGCTACGAGCTCAACGCGCAGGCCGGCACGGGCAAGGTCGTATTCCCGGTGAAGGAAGGCCCGCTGTTCCGGGTCGGCAAAGTCAACTTTGAAGGCAACGCGGTGTTTCCCGATGAGCGGCTGGCCGAAGCTGCGCCCATGCCCGCCGGCGAGCCCTATCGACCCGTGCTGCCGAAGCACGCCATCGACCGTCTTCAGCAGTTGTACTGGGAAGGCGGATATAACGATGTCGAAATCGAGTACAGCATCGCACGTAGCGCGGAAACCGGCGCTGCCGACGTGACGTTCCGAATCGCGGAGAACCGGCGGGCGGTCGTGCGGGACATCGTTGTCGAGGGCCGGGACCATACCAGCGAGAACATGATTCGCACGCAGCTCGAGTTCAACACGGGAGATACCCTTGATCTGCGGAAGCTGGCCCGATCGCGGCGGAACCTGTACAACACCGGCGCCTACTCACTCGTCGATATCACCCGCGAGGAGATCAGCGGCGAGGCCGCTGCTCAAACGCGCGCTCGGCGGGACGACGGCCCGGCCGAAAAGCCGGTGCGCCTGCGCGTGCGCGTCCGCGAAGTGCAGCCATATGAAATCCGATATGGCGGTTTCTTCGACACCGAGCGCGGCCCTGGCGGCATCGTGGACATTGCGAACCGCAACTCGCTCGGCAGCGCGCGCGTGCTCGGGTTGCGGGCCCGTTACGACCGCCAGTTGCGCGAGGGCCGTCTCTACTTCACCCAGCCGGAACTACGGCGTTTTCCGTTCCGTACCATCATCAGCCCGTACATCCGGATGGAGCGCCATCCCGCCACCGAGCTGGTCGATCCCTTCAACGTGGACCGTACCGGGTTGAGCTTCCAGCAGGAAAGCCATTTCCGCCGGTACTACATATTCAACTACGGGTACAACATCGAACGCAGTAAGACCTGGGATCCCCTCTCCGATGTGGGCTTTGAGGACACGGTGAGGCTGCGCATCGCCTCCCTGACGAGCACTTTTTCGCGCGAAAGCCGCGACGAGATCCTGGATGCCACGCGCGGCAGCTTCCTGTCCCATGCAGTGCAGTTCTCGCCCGAGGTGCTCGGCTCGCAGGTGCGTTTTCTGAAGTACTTCGGGCAGTTCTTTAAGTACTTTCCGCTGCAGGAGCCGCGCATCGAGCTGTTCACGAACGAGGTTCACCGCCCGCGTCTCGTATACGCAACCGGCGTGCGCATGGGTCTGGCACGTGGTTTCGGCGGGCAGGAACTGCCGCTCGCGGAGCGCTTCTTCGCCGGCGGCAGCACCACGGTTCGCGGGTTCGAGCAGAACTCGATCGGTCCGCTGCTGGGTCGCGAGCCGCTCGGCGGACAGGCGATGCTCGTGCTGAATAACGAATTGCGGTTCCCGGTGGTGAGTATCTTCGACGGCGTCGGATTCGTGGACATCGGCAATGTCTATCCGACGGTCTCGGACTTGAGTCTGGGCGAGCTGCGGAAGTCGGCGGGCCTGGGCGTCCGCGTCCGCACACCCTGGTTCCTGCTCCGTCTGGACTACGGCTTCAAGCTGGACCGCCGCCCGGAAGAGTCCCGGGGGCGCTTCTTCTTCAGCATCGGGCAGGCGTTCTGACGCCAAGTACCCGGCTTGATGCGCCCGCTGAGCGACTGCGGCGGGACGCTAACCTCGGTTCGTCACCACCACTCCCTGACGGTCGTGGCCCAGAACGCTTCCGCTGATTTGACGGCACTTACTGAGCCGCGCGCGTCAGCAAGCGGTTCGACATCCTGTCGGTGACGAACTTCGGCTATCCTCGGACGGATACCGGCGCGGCAGTACCGGAACACCACTCGCCGGCACCGCTCGCCGCACGCAGTCAGCTACGCCTCTAGCGCCGCGTCCATCGTGATCTCGGCCTTGAG
>JACOTZ010000032.1 GCA_016178155.1 Acidobacteriota bacterium | reverse complement strand
TGCGGGCCACTCCCGAATCGCCAGAGACCCCGGCCGGGACCGCTTCTGGCGTACGGCTGGAACGTCAACGCTCGGCGGCAGGTAAGGACCTTAGGGGCGGCGAAACAATAAGATGAGCAAATGTTCCGGCCCCGTGAAACCCGTCCCCCCTTCAGAAGATGTGAAATATTCGAAAAAACCATTTCCGGCCTCCAATGTTTGCATTCGGTTAGCCTGGGGAAAAGAGGCCCGAAATCAATTTTTTCACGCCTCCTGAGGGAGCGGATGGATCTCAATGAACAGGTTATTCTTTCGCGGCCCCTTAGCCGGCCACGGGAGAAGCGCTACTGGGCTTTAAGGCTGCCGCTCGTGACCTCCAGCGAAAAATACCCCGGCCCCCATCGCGTTCTCCAAGCGGATCATTCCGGAATTGCGGCCATCGCGCGTCACCGAAATGAGGCGCCGGATTTCCACGGGGGCGGGAATCACCAACAACTCTGTCAACCTCCAGACGGTCTGCGCTGCTGATCGCTGACCGTTCGCGGCTTCAAGTATCCTTGGCTATGGATTACTAATGCTGCCCGCGCTGTTAGCGCAAGTCGTCTTGATTCCGGGGCCGCCCGCAACCGCCGGGATGTCGCAACCGCGCCTCGAGTCCGCCGCGTCGATGCTTGAAACTGAAGTGCGGCGGGGAAACCTGACCGCCGCCGCGATCCTGGTGGCGCGGCGCGGGGTGATCGCGCTCCATCGCGGGTTCGGAAAGTTGTCCCGCAAACCGGATGCACCGGCGGTCACCGCCGATTCCGTGTTTCTGCTGGCGTCCATAACCAAGCCGGTTACCGCTTGCGCGCTGATGCTGCTCGTCGAGCGCGGCCGGCTCTCGCTCCAGGAGCCGGTATCCCGCCACATTCCCGAGTTCACCGGCGGCGGCCGCGAAAACGTTCGCGTTCGCGATCTGCTGGCTCACACCTCCGGGCTGCCCGACATGCTGCCCGAGAACACCGGGTTGAGACGCGCCCATGCGCCGCTCGCAGAATTCGTGAGGCGGACCTGCAAAACGCCGCTGCTTTACGAGCCGGGAACCAGCTTCCGGTATCAAAGCATGGGTGTCCTGCTCGCCGGCGAGATCGTCGAGCGAATCACCCGCATGCGCCTGCGCGATTTCGAGAAGAAGGAGATTTTCGAGCCGCTCGGGATGAACCAGAGCGCGCTCGGAATGGGCCCCTGGCGGGTCGAGGATACGGTGACCGCCTGGGTTTCGCCCCAGGCCGATCCCAAAGACACGGAGCGCTTCGGTCCCAACAGCCTCTATTGGAGAGACATGGGCCACCCTTGGGGCGGAATGCACAGCACTACGCGGGACATCGCCGTGCTGTTGCAGACCTTCCTCAACGGCGGCGTGTACGGCGGAAAGCGCGTGTTCAGCAGCGCCACCGTCAAGACCATGACGTCCGATCAGAACCCCAACTTGCAGGCGCCCTGGGGGCTGGGGTGGGCGCTTGGACGATCAACGGTCTGGAATTTCTTCGGCCCCCAGGCCTCCGCCGCCACGTTCGGCCACGCGGGCGCCACGGGCACGGTCGCTTGGGCAGACCCGCAAACACAGGTGGTGTGCGTGATCCTGACTGACCGGCTCTTTGAAGAAGGAAAGCTGCTGCGCCGGGTGTCGAGCGCCGTCGTGGAGGCGGTGGAAGACTAACCCGGATTTCTCAGTGCGGTCGTCGCTAGGCGCCGCACCGGGCAAGCGGAAGGCGCCGTATGCGATAGCCGCCGGCGGCCGGAAAGGCCGGGGGCGCTGAGCCGCGGCGCTCACTCGTCCCGGATGATCTCGGCGGGATTCGCCCCGGCCGCCCGCCAGGCCGGGCGCGACCAACCAAGCAGTGCGGCGCTCGGCAGCAGCAGCAGAGCGAGGCTGTAACTCAGCGGGTCGCGCGCGGAGACGCCGTATACCAGCCTGTCGAGCCAGCGCGCCGCTGGCAGCGAGGCGCCGGCGCCGAGCAGGACGCCGGCCGCCGCGAGCGCAAGCCCTTCTCTCAGCACCATCCCCAGCACGTCGCGCGCGCCCGGTCCCACGGCCATGCGAATGCCCATTTCAAGCAGGCAGTGAGCTGCTTCCCGTCTATCGACGGCCGGGCACCGGCAGATTAACCCGTTCAAACGGCAGGGCAGCCAGGGCAGAGCCCAACGCCTCCCTGGCTGCCCAATTGCACATGGGCTAGCGCGCCTGCGGCTTATTCTACGGCCTTTCCCATTGGCCCGCGATCCACCCCTGTTGTCAGGGATCGCACCGCGCCCTGGGAGCGGATGGCGCGGATGCGTCGTTTCCACCGCGCTATAGTTTTCTTACCGGAATGCCTTTCGATTTATCCAGAGATCTCGTCATCCGCTGGGATGGTCCCCAACCCGCGCACGTCAGCTTGCTGCGGCGCTTGGGGGTGGCGGCGGTGCTGCTGCCGGCTCCTGATCGCGCCTTCTCCGAAGTGTGTGCGTCAGCCGGCATCGCGACGCTCGCGCCGCCGGAGCTCCAGTTTGTGCGCCTGAGCGAGCTGGGCGGCGCGAATGCTGCCGCCAACTTCGTTCTCACCGATGGCCTGTGGCCGGGCGTCACCCGGCCGCCCTCCGTAGCCGGCCGCGGCGACGAGACTGCCAGTGCCAGCCGCGAACCCTGGGTCGACGCGAACGGCTACCTGGCCGGGTATCTGCGAGCCCTGCGCCCCGGCAAGCCCCCCGTGCTCGGCTATCTTCCGGATAAGCTCGGCGATCGTGCCGTCCCCTATGACTCTCTCGAGCTGGCGCTGATCGAAGCCTGGACAGCCGGCGGGAACTATCTCCTCGCCGTTGAACCTCATTACCGGGCAGCGCTGCTGCGGAAGGAGGCGAAGGCTACGGCTGCGTGGGAGCAGCTCGGACGGACCGGACAGTGGCTTCGCCAGCACGTGGCTTTGTTCCGGCAGCCCTGCCTGCGCACGATTACTGTCCTGGTCGAGCCCGGCGCCGCCACCGCGGAAATTGCCAACCTGATGTACCGGAGGAATGCCTCGCCCCTCCTGGCTCCGGCATCGGACCCGCCGCCGCCCCACCCCGCCGGCGTGCTCGCGCTCATCGCCGCCAATTTGAAAGCTCCCTCAGCCGCATCCGCGAGGCGGATCCTGGCGCATGCGGAAGCGGGCTCTACCGTCGTCGTCGCGGCGCCTCCGTCCCAGCCCTGGTGGAAAACGCCGGCGTTGAAGCAGCTTCGCAGCGAGCCGGACCGCGAGTTCTTCGCGCTGGGAAAGGGCCGCGTCGTCGCGTATCGAAGGCCGATCGCCGATCCCAGCGAGTTTGCTCTCGACGTGATCGATATCCTCACGCACAAGCGCCGGCCCGTGCGTCTGTGGAACGCTCCGTCCGTAATCGCCCTCGCCACCGCTTCGCCCGTTCCCCGCGAGTTGCTGCTGCACCTCGTGAACTACGGCTCGCCCATCGATAATGACGTGCAGGCGCGCGTTCAAGGCCATTTCACCAAAGCCAGGCTTCTGCGGCCCGAGGCTTCTCCCCTGCCGCTTCAGACCGCCAGGCGTGGAACCACGACCGAAGTATTCGTGCCTGAATTGCGCAGACTCGGAGTCGTGGCGTTCAGCGAATAACGCGTTTCTCACGCCCATCGTGAGGCGCCCGGTTGACCGGGCATTGCGCAGGCCCCGCCACCAGGCCGGCCATGCATCACGACACTCAAGCACCGCGGCGCGCCTGGTCCGTTTCCGCCGCCGGCCGCGGTTTTGGCTGCTCGATCTCGCCCAGCACCTCGCGCACGATCCGAGCCACTTCCTCCCGCGCCAGCGGTTCCATCCGGACTTTGATCGGCTGGCTTGCCCCACCGAAATAGAGACTCTGGTGCGGGAAGGGAATCTCGATGCCAAGCTCGTCGAACTTCTTCTTCATCCGCCGGTTCATCTCTCTGCCGACCATCCACTGCTGGATCGGCCTGGTCTTGACGCGCGCTTTGATGACAACGGCCGAATCGGCAAACTTGTCCACGCCCAGAACCTCGATCGGTTCCAGCATCGCATCTCGGTACGGATCCTCCTGCATCATCTCCTCGGCGATCTCCCTGACCACTTGTGAGACGCGGTCCGTGTCCTCCTTATAGGCCACGCCGATGTCGAATACGTAGTAGGAGTATTCCCGAGTCATGTTCGAAAGCCGCTCAATCGTGCCGTTCGGAAAAATGTGAACGGTCCCGTCGAGTCCCCGCAGGACCGTCGTCCGCAGATTGATTTCCTCCACCAGCCCGCCGGTTCCGTTGATGACCGCCACATCATTGACGCGGATCTGGTTCTCCAGCAGAATGAACAGCCCCGCGATCACATCGCGCACCAGATTCTGCGCGCCGAATCCGATGGCAAGCCCGGCCACGCCGGCGGTGGCGAGAGTGGCGAGAATGGGCGCAATATCAAAACCGGCTTCCTTCAGCGCCATCACGCTCGCGACCGCCCAGATCGCCACGGCGGCGGTCTTGCGCAGGATTCCCCCCAGTGTCGCGGCGCGTTTTTCCAGTTCGATATCGGGAGTCGGCGCGTGTCTCTGCATGACCCGTAGAATCCGCACCCGAAGACCACGGATCAGCTTTTGAAGGACCACGGCTGCGACCGCCGCGATCAGCAGGATGATGCAGATGCGAACCAGCTTCAGAAAATAGGGGTATAAGGCTTCAGGGGTCAGTGGAAATTGCAACCTTGCAACCTCGCGTCACCGGAAATCCCCTTCAGCATAGCCGATGGGCTGCCGGCGTACGCAGCACTGCTCAGGCGGCGGTCCAGGTCGCGAGTGTCCCCCCATGACGAGCGCATCCTCACCTACCCGCCGCCGGCTTGTGCAGCGCCCTAAAGCCGCCTCCTGATGCGAACTGCGAGAGCCGGGTAACGGCCGCCCGCGCCTGGCAGCTCCACCGTGGCGGCGCGCCCCTCGGCCAGGTCTTCAGCTTCCTCAGCGGCCTCTATTTCCGGGGCAAGCTCGCCTATGCCGCCGCCTTCGCATCGCCGCCCGCGGGGGCGCCGGCTTCACTCGTGATCACCGCCGGCCGCGGACTGGTTCCGCCGGACACGCTGGTCACTCTCGACGATCTGCGCGAGCTCGCTTCTGTGCCCATCGATGCCGCCGAGTCACGCTACCGCGAGCCGCTCGAGCGGGACGCACGTCGCCTCGCCGAGCAGGCCGGCGGCGGCGGCCATGTGGTTCTCCTCGGCAGTATCGCAACCCCGAAGTACTGCGAGCCGCTGGCAAGCATCTTCAACCAGCGCCTTCTCTTTCCCGCCGCCTTCGTCGGGCGCGGCGATATGAGCCGTGGCGGCCTGATGCTGCGCAGCGCGAGCGCCGGCCTCGAGCTCGACTACATTCCTGCTCTCGGCGCCCCGCGTCACGGGACTCGTCCCGCCAGGCTTCCCCGAAACCCCCGGTCTCCTGCCCCGCGCGGCCCGCTGCTGATCTCCGCGAACTCGTCCTAGCCCCTAGGCGTGCCCACTCCAGCCTCGAAACAAGTGCGGCCCGCTTTGGCCCGGTTGCCCGCCCTCATTCCACCCCGTTTTCGCCCGCGCCTGTGCTACTATCTGTCCATGGCCCGACTTCTCTCCTGATCCAGCCGAATGTATCCTCCCAGAAGCTTCCCCCCTCGCCGCCCGCGACTTCGAGAAAACGTAAATGAAGCCATCCGCGTCCGGGAGGTGCGTGCGGTCTTTCCCGACGGCAGTGTGCAGATCATGTCCACTCAGGATGCCATCCGCAAGGCACAGGAACTCGGCCTCGATCTCATCCTGATCGCTCCCACGGCCGAGCCGCCCGTCGCAAAAGCGATGGATTATGGCCAGTGGCAGTACGAGACAAAAAAGAAGCAGCACGAGGCCAAAAAGAAGCAGCACATCATCCAGGTCAAAGAGCTGAAGTTCCGTCCGAACACCGACGACCACGACTACGAGTTCAAGAAGAACCATGCGGTCCGCTTCCTCAGCGAAGGCAACCGCGTGAAGGCTATCGTCCAGTTCCGCGGGCGCGAGATCGCGCACGTCGATCTCGGCAGGAAACTGCTGCTGCGCTTCGCCGACGATGTGAAGGAACACGGCCAGGTCGAAGGACAGCCGCGGCTTGAGGGCCGCAACGCCCACGTGATCATCAGCCCGCTGAAAGGTGGCCCGAAGGAAAAGGACAAGGACAAGCCGCCGCAGCGGCCGCCGCAAGCGCCGCCTGGCGAGCGCCCTGCCGGCTAGCCGAGGTTCGTCACCACCACTCCCTGAGAAGGTGTGAAATTATTCGAAAAAACCATTTCCGGCCTCCAATGTTTGTAGTCGGTTAGCCTGTGGAAAAGAGGCCCGACATCAATTTTTTCACATCTTCTGACGGTCGTGGCTCAGAACGCTTCCGCTGATTTGACGGCACTTACTGAGCCGCGCGCATCAGCAAGCGGTTCGAAATCCTGTCGGTGACGAACTTCGGCTAAGTTGTTCCCTGGGAGTGTTCATTCTGAGGCGCGACCGTAGGAGGAGCGGTTCTCTAATCAGGCGGGATACCTTCAAGGTGCACCACGGCCCCCATACGCCGGAACCCGTGATCCACCGGCCGTCGCAAAAGAGTTTGAGAGAGCGGAGAAGCCGCGGTCAGCCGCGCCGGCGCCGCCGTGCAAGCGCCAATCCGATCAGGCCGGAGCCCAGCACGAGCATCGTCGCCGGCTCGGGGATCGGCACGTCGCTCTGCAGTGGAATGCCGCCGATCTTCAATGAACCGGGCCCGGTCTGGCCCGGCACGCAGTCCGTCGCCCCCGTGCTCCCGCCTTCGCAACTCCCGCCCGAGCTGTCGCCGATGTTTTGGATATGCAGCGCCACGTACACATTGTTGAGTGAGTCGGTCGCGAAGAGATTGGCTACGGTCAGATTGTCGCCCAGGAGCGTTGTGGCGTACCCGTCGTCACCATCCCAGCCCTGCTGGTCAACGGAACCAATGTCGAAAAGCCCGAGATAGGGTGCGATCTGAAAACCGTTGTTGACCACTTGCACCTGGTTGTTCGTGTCGCCATCGTCCGTAATCGATACCCCCGCGGCAGCCGTGTTCAACATCAGGTCTCTGAACTTCTCTCCGGTTCCGGCCAGGTCCACCACGACCATGACCCCACCGGTTACATCGCTAAGCGTCACCCCGCAAACATAGCTCCGCCGAGTAGTAGTAGTAGAATACGACTGGTCATAGTATTCGTTAGCCTCCGAAGCGGCTGTTTTGTCCCCCCAATTATGGCGGAGCCACTAGGTTCTAGTCAAGAGGTACGTCAGCAAAACCCCTGATGATTCGTAGGAAAATTACCTTATGACATAGGAAGGCGTACACGTTCGGAAAGCGCCAGCCACCCCGTGCGCGACGCGGTAGCCGCGGAAATTCCAGGTCCCTGCAGAGCGTCGATGTAAAGATAAAACATGCGCGCCGGTGCCTGGCTAATGCCGGCTTCGTGCAGTCCCCGCTGGCCGATAGCCAACCAGATGTTTATAACTTTCCAGCGCATTGTAAACAATCGGGCACAGCGATGCCCAACGGCAAAGGGACGACATGCGCCCACCGAGCGATCGCCTCCCCAGCGCAACATGCGGAAAATCCCGGCACGCTTTCGGCCGAGCCTCGTAGATCGTGCAGAGGTTCCCGTCCAGGAACACGCAGCCTTTAACCGTCGTCGCAAGCACTCTCGCCGCGGGCGAATTCGGATCAGGCGCCGTATACTGCCGCGTGACCTGCTCGGCCGTATACCCCAGGTAACGGCCGATCGCTTCAACCTCTGATCCATTCACCGTTACGATCGAATTGCGGC
>JACOTZ010000180.1 GCA_016178155.1 Acidobacteriota bacterium | reverse complement strand
GTACGCCATCACGATGCCGTTCGGCAGCGTCGTCGAGGTGCGCTGGTCCCCTACGTCGTAGGTGAAGGCCACCGTGTTGGTGCCCTGCGTGATCTGCGTCAGCCGGTCGGCGTTGTCGTAGCTGTAGTTCACCGCCGCCTGCCCCGCCGCTGTCATGCTCGTGCGCCGGCCCGCCGCATCGTAGGTGTACGATACTGTCCCCTGCGGCGTCACATCCTGCGTCAGCCGGTTCAAACTGTCGTAGGTGAACGTGATCGTACCCGACACCGAATCCGTCACCTGCGTGATCCGGCCGGCGAGATCATACGTGTAGCTCGTGGTCGAGCCGTCCTGGTAGGCGACCTGCGTGAGCCGGTCGAAGGCGTCATAGCTGTAGTTGGTGATCTGCGACTTGCGGTCCGTGAACCGGGTCACGTTGCCGTTCAGATCGTACAGGTAGCTCTCGACTCTCAGCAGCGGATCGGTGCGGCTGGCTGGCCGGTCCATATTGTCGTAAGCATAGCCCGTGCTCCCGTTGCGCGCGTCTTTCAGGCTCAGCAGGTTGCCATTCGCATCGTAGCTGAATTCCGTCGCTCCGATCAGCGGGTCGGTGAGCTTCCGCAGCCGGTTCAGAGGATCATACTCGTGAAACGACGCCTGGCCGAACGGGTTCGTCACGCTGGCCACCCGGCCGGCGAAGTCGATCACCTGGTTTGTGGTCCGCTGCAGCGGATCGGTTACCGTCGTAAGGTCGCCGGACGTGTAGGTGAACTGCCAGGTCTTCTGCAGCGCATTGCGCACCGTGAGCGGCTGCCCGGCGCCGTTATAGGTCAGCGTAGTCTGGTTGGTCAGCGGGTTGGTGATGCTGGTGACGTTCCCCTTCGCGTCGTAGCCGAACGTCGTGGCGTGGCTCAGCGGGTCCGTGACGCTCGCCAGCAGGCTCGGAGCCGCCACGCAGGTAGAGCCGACCTGATAGGCAAACGTGGTCGTCACGGCTTGCTGAGTGCCGGCAGCCCGCGTGATGGAAGCCACGTTGCCGCACGTGTCGTAGGTGTAATCGGTCTTGCGGCCCAGCGGGTCGGTGACCCGGGTCACCAGGTTCGTGACTGCCTGGCGGTCGAACGTGGTTTTGATTTGATCGCGGCCCGAGACCAGGGTATCCGTCAAAGTGTACCCGTCGGAGTTGAACGTCTTCTTGATCACCGTTCCGCGCGGATTGGTGGCGTCCGAGGATTTGACATTGCCTTGGTGGTTCAAGGTGTACGCGTAGGTCCAGACCGCTCCGTCAACCAGCATCTGCCGACTGACGCGGCCGTTCGCATCGTACTCATTCGTCACATGGACGATGCCACGGGCGTCCCTCACCGTCAACATCCGGGCGTTGCCATCGGTCGTGTACGTGTATTCGGTGACGCCACCGTCCGGATCGGTGACCTTCGTCAGTACATTCCCGTAAAATCCTCCATACTCGTATTTCACGATGCGCCCGATGTTATCCCGAGCCTCAACGATCCGGTGCTGCGAATCGTAGCTGAATTCAATGTACCGCCCGCTCGGAGAGGTAATCCGCTTGATGTCCCCCTGCCTGGCCGGGTCAGTGACTACGCGAGTGATTGTAATTTGATTCCCGTTCCGGTCACGGATGGAAGTCGGCACCGGCGGGTAGGTGGTGCTCATGATGAAGGTGTATTGCGTGCCATCCCTGAGTGTTAGGAACCAGGACGCCCCGTTGTTGGTCTCGATTCGCGACTTGTAGAAGGCACCTGGAGTCGAGGTGTGCTCCATGGCCGTGTTCGCCGCCTCCGTACCAGGCGTGATCCTGGTGTAGTGGAACTTCGCCCCGTCCGCAAGGTACAAGTCGGCCGACAGGTAGGTATCGGGATAGTCCGGAAGCCAGATGAAGATCTCGTATGGGTGACTGGTTCCGAGTCCAAACGGCCGCGGAGCCGAATCTCCGCTTCGGTAGGTGCGAGTCAGGGAGATCGGCATCACGTCCGGCAGGTAAAGATCAGTCCTGGTGTGGACGAAGATCCCTGTGGCGCAGTCCACGGGGTCGCCTTCATAGTTCGAATCGTTACCACATTTTGGTCCCGGCGTGGTGGGAGGAGACCAGGTCGGGTATGTTGGCGAGTACCGCCTTCCTGCTCCGCTCACTGCGGCGAGGGACGGCGCGCCAGCGACCGTCCTGGACGAGACGGCATTCGGTATTGAGGACACCGGAACGGCCGGGGAGACCAGGGGCTCCGCGGTCGCCGTGGTGAACGCGAGCTGAGCAAAACGCAGCGGCGCACCGTCTATGCCGCTGAGTCCGTCCAGCATGACAGCGTAATTTACGCCCGGCCGAAGCGGCTCCGAGGGTACCAGAAACAGCAGCATGCCGCCCTCGGCGGGCACGATTTTGGCCGCTACAGGACTGCCTTGCCCATCCCTGATGCTCACCGTCGTTGTGTTCGCGGTTTCTACTCGCACCGGCACCGCAAAGCGTAACCCGATAATCGTGCTGAGAGGCACGTTGGTCGCGCCATCTCCGGGGATCGACTCGGCGAGTCCGGGCTGTTCCGCTTGGACCGCATCAGGCCGCGACCGAAAGGCATCGCGCCTCGGATCGTACACATCGATTGCCGCGACAGGCTCGCCGTTTGCGGCGACTCCCCCGCCGATGAGCATGCCCCCGTCGCCAAGCAGAGCGGCGGTGTGCCGGCTGCGAGGCGCCGGCAGCAGCAAGGCAGACCGCTGAAACGATCGAGAGCGGGAGTCCCACATCTCGACCTCTGCGAGCGTGCTCCCGTCGCGTCCTACCCCGCCGGCGATGATGACTCGACCGTCAACCAGCAGCGTGGCAGTGTGGAATGCGCGCGGGGTGGGAAGGCCCTCGGGCAAAGAATGGAACGTCAGGGATTCCGGATCGAAAACTTCAGGCGCCTGCCCGATAGCCCCGTCTTTTCCAACACCCCCGAGAATCAGCACTGTTCCATCGGGTAGCATCGTCGCCGTGTGCCACGCGCGTGCACTCACAAGGCGCGTGCCGACTGCGACGGTGCTGCCGGTTCGCGGATCGAGGATGTGCGCAGAGCTCACTGGGCCCTGCCCGGCGTCACCGCCGATTAGGAGAATACGGCCGTCCGGAAGCGAGGTTTCCGAGTGCCCCGCCAAGTCCGCTGGCACGGTCTGCCCGGCCAGACGCGCGGGCGCAGCGAGGGTCGAAAGCAGCATGAGCAGAACGGGAAGCCGGACGTCGGTTCTGCAACATTCAGTGCGATTGTGGTATTTCATCTCGATTCTCCTGCCAGCAGCAGACCGGATCGCGAGGCTGACCTCAGGGACTCGTTACGCTTAAATTGAGACTGCCGGTCGCCCAGTTCTGCGGATCGACGGCGACCGAATACTGCCCGGTCACGGGCAAGACTTGGGCCGGCAAGTCGAATTGCGTTTCCTGGCAGCCCAGCACAGATCTGTACACACCGTTTCCCGACAGAGTGACGGCGACGCCATAGTATGTGCTCCCACCGATTACGAATTGGGGAACACAAATCGTGTTGCCGGTCACATGGACCGTTACCTGCTGTCCTGCTGTCCCACTGAACGTAAACAGGCCATTTTGTCCACGGACGGCGATGGTCACCGGCACCGACGGTCCGTTGACCGTCATGCTTCCGCTGACGTCGGCCGGCACGTCGTAGAGCGTGAGATCCACGATCGGCGTGATCGCACCCATGGGGTTGGCAACAATGCTGTAGACTCCGCTGACTGGCAGCGTGACCGTGTCAACAAAATGATCCCCTCAGGAGTCAGGAACCTCAAGTATTTCAACCGAGACCCGTCCAGTGGTGAGGACGGCGCCATCCGGCTTGAGCAGTGTGACATCTGCAGACCCTCGAGCGTGAATGCCCCACACCCTGATTTCCGTGTAATAGCTCACCCTTTGGCCCGCCGTGCCGTTGAATGTCCACGTCCCATTCTGTCCAGGAGTAGAGAAGTCGAACGTCACCATGGGTCCGCCAGGCACCACTGCCGAGGTGAGATCGACGACTTGGTACAGCGTCACCCGGGCGCTTCCGGTATAGCTGTCGCTCGGGTCAACCAGAATGGTGTAGGTGCCGTCGGCGGGTAGGATGGTGGCATCCAGAAACGTGCCTTTGATATCCATCGCGGTCGGCGGAATCAAGTCCGTCCCATCCGGCTTTTGCAGCGACACATTGCTCAGCGGAACGGTCACGTTGTCGACCACTACACTCACCTTTTGCCCGGCAGTGCCGGCGAAAGTCAGCCGCGCATTCTGCCCCGGCGTCGTCGTTGTGACATTGACCGCGGAGCCCGGCGTGATCGAACTCACAACGTCAACCACGTTGTACAGCGCGAGCTTGATGCTGCCGGAGTAATTGCTCCGAGGATCTACGTACACCGAGTATGTTCCAGCAGCCCCCAGCGTCACGGCGTCTAAGAAGCCCGCCGTGCGCGTGGTCACATAGACAGGGCCGCTGATGGTCGAGTTCTGCGGATCACGAATCGAGACGTCGCACTCAGCGATCGACGATTCCCCGGCCGCCAGGCTTACGCGTTGGCCGGACGCTCCCGTGAAACTCAAGCTTCCGCTCTGACCTGGCGTCGGGATGGTGATGGTCACTGGTGCCCCGCCGGGAACGATGGAGCCCGAGATGTCGGAGGGTATCGTGAAAACCGGGCCCGCCGCAGACCCTGACGGCGTAGACACGGTAATGGGCCCCGTAGAACTTCCGGACGGGACAGTGGTCACAATCTCGGTCGAATTGGCTGAGGTCACAACAGACGGTGTGCCGTTGAACTGCACCGTGTTCTCGCTGGCGGTTGAACTGAAACCCGTGCCAAAGATCCTGATGGTGGCTGCGGGATATCCTCGGTCAGGGTTCACTTCCAGAACGGAAACCTGGGAAACGCTCTGCCGGTTGATCGAAACCAGATTGCCTACCGCGTCATAGGTGTACTTCGCGCTGTCGCTGGAGGGATCAATCACGGCCGTTAATCTGCCGAGTTCGTCATAGACATAGGAGACTGGCGCGCCAGGGGACAAGCTCAAGTTCACCGATGTGGTAGACCCGGCCGTGACACTCGTCCCGGGATTCAGGGCGACTGCATAACGCGGGAGCGAGGCACGAATGTCGTAAGTTCCGGTCGCCAGGCCGGCGAGCGTGTACGCGCCGCCCGCGCCACTGGTGGCGGAAAGCTTCACAATATCAGCCTGGACCGCCTCGACGAGCGCGCCGCTGAACAATGCGCCGTCGGTTGCTCTGGAAATCGTTCCGGAAACGGTTCCCACGGATGCGGTGAAGGTGACGCCGTTACTCTGCACTCCGTTGACGGTCGCCATCACGGGTCCCGTAGTCGTCCCGAACGGCACCGGAGCCGAAATGGCTGAGTCGGACCATGACGCGGACGTTGCCAGCGCGCCGTTGAACTTCACCGTGCTTGCCCCCTGCGTCGACCCAAAACCCGAACCGCTAATGGTGACACTGGTACCGATCGTGCCGGAATCTGGCGTGAGGCTCGAAATGGACGGCGCCGGGACCGGGAGGGGAACGATCACCCGCGAATCGTAGTTGCCGTTCAGCGTCCCCTCCACGTCGAGCTCGGCAGTCAGAGACTTGTTGCCAGGCCCGGCGGTCATGTCCACGCCGGTCCAAAGAAAAAAGCGATCGGCGGCCGCCATGGTGATCGCGGCAATTGTTGTGCAGTTCAGCGTGTACTGTGCGACCGTAGTGGTCAGGGCGCTCGCACCTGTGGCCGAGCAGAGCGCAGTGCCGGAGGCGCTGTTCAAATGTAGTTTCGCCCGCGGGTAAAGAGTTCCAAAATTATCGGTTTTTCGCATCCACAGGGTGAAGGTCACCGGCGATCCGGCGGCTACCACCCCTGCCAATCCCGGAACTCCGGGTTGCGTATCAAACTGCTTGATCACGTACTCGCCGGGCGAGCTGTTCCGAAGCTGCGCGGATTGAACGGCCGCGACAGGCGTGTCCGGACCGCCGACCTTCAGTTGCATCAGTCCGGGAGTCGATGACGCTTCCTGATGGAGGTGATACGTCGCGGGCTGTGCCCTGGCTGTCAAAACGACGACAACCAAAGTGCTAGAGAAAGTGAGTAGCCGACGGAAAACAGTACGCATGACGCAACCCTTTCCGGTTTTGATGACCATCGATGAGCTTGCGCCTGGAGCTTTCCGGTACCATCCGCTGGGCACTTTGCCGCATCGCGGGAGGGAATGTTATCCGAGTACGACGTTCGGAGCAATCAGGTTGTTTCCCCGATTTCCCCGATGGCGGAACGCTCCGCTGTGAGTCCTCGGGCCGAATAAGAGCAATCTGGATGACAGACTGACTGCGCTGTTCTGAAATCAGAACGTGATGCTGGCCCAGATCCCTCTCGCAGAGAGGTGCGAGTCCAATTTTTCCTTGAAAATTGTGCCTTGTTCCGAAATCGGAACAAGCCCAAGGACACTAAAACAGGGACCCGTCTATTTGTTTCGATGAAGCGAGGGACTAAGGTAAACCCCTGAGGTGATGCAGATGTGCCAGTAGTGGCGGCTCAAGCGCCAGTTAGGCGCGGACACGGCTGTTCTGCGCAGGCTTCCGAGTGTTTTCCCTCAGCACCTGTAGTTGAAGACCGGACCTCGACCAAGCCCGTGCAGTCCGGTGCTGGTGGGTTGCAGGCGCAATGTTACCCACGTATTTATGCATTGCTGCCGTGGCGCGCTACACGCGAGCGGACCGTGAAGGCGAGGAGTTTCGCATCGGGCGACCACGAGTCGAGAGCAGGTGGTACCGTCCACCACCGCCACTTTCTGCACCATGCCGCCGCCGGCGGCGGGAAGCCAGGAGAGGCGCATGTCGCGCTATACCGGTGGGGCGAGGCGCTGCGCTGCGCGGCCAAGTGAGCCTTCCTGAGCACAGAGCGGGGCCGGACCGGTGAGCGCCCAAACTCACTTGCCGCAGGTGCGGAGGGGATGCGTAGGGTACAATGAAAGTGCCTCAAAACTAAGTACTTGGCCGAACGAGTTGCAAACACCTAATTCTCGATCGATAATTAGGTCCGAACGAGTTGCAAACACCTAATTCTCGATCGATAATTAGGTGTATCACCCATGACCGCACAACCAGTGCCGCCGATGGCCGCCACGCCGTGGGAAGACGACTTCACAGGACGGGTGCGCGCGCGGTTTGGCGAGGCGGTCCGGGAGTTTGCCAGCTATGCCGGGCAGAATTTCATGCTGGTCAGGGATAGTGAGGTCCCGTCGTTGATCGAATACCTGCGGGACTACGAAGGTTTCGACTACCTGGTCGACATCACGGCGGTCGACTACCCGGACCGGGAGGAGCGGTTCGAGCTCATCTACATTCTTTACAGCTTCGAGCGGAACCTGCGGGTGCGGGTGAAGACGCGGGTGCGCGAGGGCGAGCGGCCGCGCAGCGTTACGCACTTGTACACAGGGGCGAACTGGCTGGAGCGCGAGGTGTTCGATATGTTCGGGATCGAGTTCGCCGGCCACCCGGACCTGCGGCGCATCCTGCTGCCGGAGGAGTGGCGGGGGCACCCGCTGCGCAAGGACTACTCGATCGTGCAGATGGACAACGAGTGGGTGCGGGAGAACCTGGGGATCGAAAGCGGGCAGTAATGGGAGCGCAGACCTTCCTCGACAGCTCCGAGCTGGTGCTCAACATGGGGCCGCAGCATCCCTCGACGCACGGCGTGCTGCGCGTGATCCTGAAGCTGGACGGCGAGAAGGTGACGGGGGCGGAGTGCGTGATCGGCTACCTGCACCGGGGGGTGGAGAAGATCGGGGAGAACCGCACGTATCCGCTATTCGCGCCTTACGTCGACCGGATGGACTACATCTCGGCGGTATCGAACGGGCTGGGCTATTGCCTGGCGGTGGAGAAACTGCTGCACGCGGAGGCGCCGCCGCGGGCGCAGACGGCGC
The DNA here is from genome assembly GCA_016178155.1 of Acidobacteriota bacterium. GTDB lineage: Bacteria > Acidobacteriota > Terriglobia > Bryobacterales > Bryobacteraceae > JACOTZ01. Next base: position 13,957 of record JACOTZ010000180.1, on the reverse strand, counting down.
GGGTGATCCTGACGGAGCTCAACCGGATCGCGAGCCACCTGCTGTGGCTGGGCACGCACGCGCTCGACATCGGGGCGATCACGCCGCTGTTCTACACCATGCGCGAGCGCGAGGAAGTGCTGAAGATCTTCGAGAACTACTGCGGCGCCCGGCTGACGACGCACGCGTTCCGGATCGGCGGCCTGCAATACGAGCTGTACGAGGGATTCGAGCAGCAGGTGAAGCGCTTCTGTGACGACTTCGCGGGCAAGATCGACGAATACGAGACTTTGCTGACGACGAATCGCATCTGGGTGGACCGGCTGCGGGGCGTGGGCGTGCTGACGGCCGAGGACTGCAAGCGCTACGGGGTCACCGGACCGGTGCTCCGCGCCGCGGGCGTGCAGTGGGACCTGCGCAAGGCGCAGCCCTACAGCGGCTACGAGCAGTACGATTTCGACATTCCGACGGGCACACACGCGGACACGTACGACCGCTACCTGGTGCGCATGGAGGAGATGCGGCAATCGGTGCGCATCGTCCGCCAGGCAGTGGAGCGCATCCCCACGGGGCCGATCATGGCCAAGATTCCGAAGGTGCTGAAGCCGCCGGCGGGCGAAGTGTACGTTTCGATCGAGGCGCCGAAGGGGGAACTCGGCTATTTCATCGTGAGCGACGGCTCGCTGCGGCCCTACCGGCTGCGGGTGCGCCCGCCATCGTTCGTGAACCTGCAGGCGCTCGCGGTGATGGTGCGGGGGGCGCTGGTGGCCGACGTGGTGGCGATTATCGGAACCATCGACATCGTTCTGGGCGAGGTGGACCGCTAGGTGGGCAAGCTTCTCCGCAAACTGCTGCTGATCGACCTGCTGCGCGGGATGTGGGTCACGTTCCGGGCGCAGAACCCGAAGCGGATCTACACGGAGCAGTATCCGGCCGAGCGGCCGCGGGTGAGTGAACGGTTCCGCGGCGCGCCGCGGCTGAACATCAATCCGGAAACGGGCGAGACGCTGTGCATCTCGTGCAACCTGTGCGCGCTGGCCTGTCCGGAGAACCTGATCGTGGTGGGCAGCGAGCGCAACGAGCAGACGCGCCACAAAGAGCTGATCACGTTCACCTACGATCTGTCGCGCTGCATGTTCTGCGGGCTGTGCGAGGACGCCTGTCCGGTGGACGCGCTGGAACTGACGCAGGATTTCGAGCTGGCGAGCTACACGCGAGAGGGGATGATCTGGGACCGGCAGATGCTCGAGGAAGGGCCGCGGCCGACCCGGTACAAATCGTAAATTGCCGAATCTCGACGTACCGCTGTTCTACATTTTTGCCTTGCTTACGCTCGCGGGCGCGGTGCTGACGATCAGCCTGCGCAACGCGGTGCACTGCGCGGTTTCGCTGATCCTGTCACTGCTCGGCATCGCGGGCCTGTACCTGCTGCAGCAGGCGGAGTTTCTGTTCGCGGTGCAGATCGTGCTGTACGTGGGCGGCATCATGGTGCTGTTCCTGTTCGTGATCATGCTGGTGAACCTGGAGGAGGCGGCGGGGCAGCGGCAGGCGCGGGCGGCGTGGTGGGTGGCGGCGGCGGCGGTGGCGGGCGTGGGAGCGCAGGCGCTGTATTTCATGGCCAAGGGAGCTTCGGCATGGCCGTGGTCCTCGCCGGCCCCCGAGGCATTGACCGGCAGCGCCGCGCCGGGCAACGTGCAGGCGATCGCGGATGTGCTGTTTACGGAGTACCTGGTCCCGTTCGAAGTTGCTTCCGTGCTGCTGCTGGTGGCAATCGTAGGGGCGGTATTTCTGGCGAGGAAAGGGGCGTGACAGAAGACATGTCCAAGCCGGCAGCGCGCGGCCGGGCCCGGCAGTGGAAGGAGAACGAAGTTCGGGGACCATCCCCACGGATGATTCGGAAGACGGTGGGTTTAGCCAGGGAATGATTACGACGACGCATTATGTGGCGCTGAGCGCCGCGCTCTTCCTGATTGGCACGCTGGGGGTGCTGACGCGCCGCAACATCGTGGTGGTGCTGATGTCGATCGAGCTGATCCTGAACGCCGCCAACCTGAACCTGGTCGCGTTCGCACGCCATTACGGGCAGGTGCACGGGCAGGTATTCGCGATTTTCGTGATTGCGGTGGCGGTGGCGGAAGCGGCGGTCGGGCTGGGGATTCTGATCGCGCTGTTCCGCGTTCGCGGGACGGTGCTGGCCGATGAAGTGGACCTGCTGAAATGGTAGACCGCGCCTGGCTGATCCCGCTGCTGCCGCTCGCGAGCGCCGCGCTGATGCTGCTCGCGGGGCGGCGCTTCCGCCACGCGCTGGTGAACCTGTTCTGTATCGGCTCGGTGGCGGCGGCCTTCGTGGTCGCGGTGATCGAGGCGCGCGCGATCGCGGCGGACGGCAGCCACGGGCGCGAGCTGGTGCTGGGACGGTGGCTGCCGTTCAACGGGGCCGACTGGGGGCTGCTGGTCGATCCGCTGAGCGTGCTGATGGCGCTGATCGTCACGGGCGTGGGTCTGCTCATCCATATTTATTCGGCGGGCTACATGGAGTTCGAGGGCGGGTACTACCGGTATTTCGGGTTCCTGAACCTTTTCGTTTCGTTCATGCTGCTGCTGGTGCTGGCGAACAACTACGCGCTGCTGTTCGCCGGCTGGGAGGGCGTGGGACTCTGCTCGTACCTGCTGATCGGCTTTTTTTACGACCGGCCGAGCGCGAATGCGGCGGCGAACAAGGCCTTTCTGGTGAACCGGGCGGGCGATTGGGGATTCGTGATGGGGCTGCTGCTGATGCTCGGCGTGTTCGGCACGGTGCGCTTCAACGAGGTGAACAGCGGGCTGGCGATACGCCCGGTTGAGGGCGGCTTCGGGGTGCTGACAGCGCTCGCGATCCTGCTCTTCGTGGGCGCGGCCGGCAAGTCGGCGCAATTCCCTCTGCACGTGTGGCTGCCGGACGCGATGGAGGGGCCGACGCCGGTGTCGGCGCTGATCCACGCGGCCACGATGGTGACCGCGGGCGTGTACCTGGTGGCGCGCTCGAGCGCGCTGTTCGACAAGACGCCCGAGGCGCAGGCGCTGGTGGCGGCGATCGGGGCGCTGACCGCGATTCTGGCGGGCTCGGTGGCGCTGGTGCAGAACGACATCAAGCGCGTGCTCGCGTGGTCGACCGTGAGCCAGCTCGGATTCATGTTCATGGCGCTGGGCGTGGGCGCTTATTTCGCGGCCATATTCCACCTGTTCACGCACGCGCTGTTCAAGGCGCTGCTGTTCCTGGGCGCGGGAGCGGTGATTCATGGCGCGTACGGCGAGCAGGACATGCGCCGCATGGGCGGGCTGCGGCGGGCGCTGCCGGTGACGCACGCCACCATGCTGGTGGGCGCGCTCGCGATCTCGGGCATTCCGGGGCTGGCCGGCTTTTTCTCGAAGGAAGAGATTCTGCTGGGCATTCGCGGCGCGCAGCCGCTGTTCGCGGTGGGCCTGGCAGTTTCGGTGATGACGGCGTTCTACATGTGGCGGCTGATGCGGCTGGTGTTCTGGGGAGCAGCGGAGAGCAGTGAGCGGACGCCAGGGCGCAATGACCGAGCGGCGGCATCCGGCGAAGGGCTGGAAGCCGCGGCTCACGAACCGCCCGCGGTGATGACGATTCCGCTGGTGGCGCTGGCGGCGGCGGCGGTCGCCGGGGGTTGGCCTTATGCGGCGCTACGGCGATGGCTCGCGCCGGTATTGCCGGGAGCTTCGCAGCCTCCGGCGGGCGACTGGGTGGCGCCGGCGCTGGCGGTGGCCGCGGCGCTGATCGGGATCGTGACGTCGCGGTTCGCGATCTCCGGACATCCCGAGCGCGTGCTGCGCAACGCGTGGTTCATCGATCCGCTCTACCACGCCGTGTTCGTACGGGGCCTGGGGCTCGGACTCGGCGGCGCGCTGGCGCGCTTCGACAGCGCCGTGGTGGACGCGGGCGTAAATGCCACGGCGCTGCTGGCGCGGATGACGTCGCGGGTGCTCATCTTCTGGGACGTGGTGGTGGTGGACGGCGCGGTGCGCCTCACCTCCGCGCTGGTGCGGCTGGTGTCGTATCCGGTCCGGATTCTGCAGACGGGGTACGTGCAGACGTACGCGCTGTACGTGATTGTCGGCCTGCTCGTGATGTTCGGAATTTACGCGACTCGCACATGATGGAACACCTGCTCAGCCTGACCCTGTTTACGCCCGCCGCCGGCGCGCTGGTGGTGATGCTGCTGCCGGCGCAGCGCACGCGGCTGATCCGCTGGTGGGCAAATGGCGCGGCCGCGGCGGGCTTTCTGGTCTCGCTGCTGCTGCTCTGGCGATTTGACAGGCACAACGGCGGTTTCCAGATGGTGGAGCGCGCCGACTGGATCCCGATGCTGGGCGCGAAGTACCTGATCGGAGTCGACGGGATCAGCCTGCTGCTGGTGTTGCTGACGACGCTGGTCGGGTTTCTGGCGATTTTGTCGGCGTGGTCGGCGATCAGAGAGCGGACAAAAGAGTTCTACACGCTGATGCTGCTGCTCCAGACCGGCATGATCGGCGTCTTCACCGCGCTCGATTTCTTTCTGTTTTTCGTGTTCTGGGAAGTGACGCTGGTGCCGATGTACTTCGTCATCGGCATCTGGGGCGGGCCGCGCAAGCTCTACGCCGCCATCAAGTTTTTCATCTACACGCTGGCCGGGAGCGTGCTGATGCTGCTCGGCATCCTGACGCTTTACTACCAGCATTCGAGGCAATTCGGCTACTACACGTTCGAGATCTCGGAGCTGATGAAGCTGCAGCTCCCGCCGGGTCTCGAGCAGTTCGTTTTCTGGACGTTCTTCCTCGGCTTTGCGATCAAGGTGCCGATGTTCCCGTTCCACACCTGGCTGCCGGACGCGCACGTGGAGGCGCCCACGGCGGGGTCGGTGATTCTGGCGAGCATCCTGCTGAAGATGGGCACGTACGGGTTCATCCGCTTCTCTCTGCCGCTGCTGCCCGGAGCCTCGACGAGCCCGCTGGTGGTGCAGGTGATGGTGGTGTTGTCGCTGATTGCGATCGTGTACGGGGCCCTGGTCTGCCTGATGCAGCGGGACTGGAAGAGGCTGGTGGCGTACTCGTCGGTGAGCCACCTGGGCTTCTGCACGCTGGGGATCTTCGCGCTGAACCATGAGGGACTCGCCGGCAGCATTCTGCAGCAGATCAACCACGGGATCTCGACCGGCATGCTGTTCCTGATTGTGGGAGTGATCTACGAGCGCCGGCATACGCGCGAGATCCGCGACTTTGGCGGGCTGGCGCACGTGATGCCGAACTACGCGGTGGTATTCGCGGTGGCGATGCTGAGCTCGGCGGGCGTGCCGCTGCTGAACGGATTCATCGGCGAGTTCACGATCCTGCGCGGGGTATTTCAGGTGAACCGGGTGTGGGCGGGCGTGGCGGCGCTGGGCATCATTCTCGCGGCCGCCTACCTGTTGTGGCTATACCAGCGCACGATGCTGGGCGAGCTGCACGATCCGCACAATCGCGGGCTGCACGACCTGAATTGGCGCGAGCTGGCCGTGTTTGCGCCGCTGATCGCGCTAGTGTTCTGGATCGGCGTGTACCCGAAGCCGTACTTCGACATTCTGGACAAGCCGGTGGCGGCGATCGTGGAGCGGCTGCACACCGCGGGATCGAGCGAGCAGGCGGCCGAGCGCGCGCCGGTTGGGGGCGGAGCAGGGCGTTGAGCCTCTATTACACGGCGAGCGATCACTTCGTGCTGCTGCCGGCGATTCTGCTGGCGCTGTTCGGGTGCGCCGTGCTGCTGTTCGACCTGACCGCGTTGGGGTCGCCCCGGCAGCGCCTGTGGCTGCCGGGGCTCGCGCTCTCGGGGCTTGGATTCACCGCGGTGGCGCTGCTGCGCCAGCACATGCTGGTGGCGGCGCAGGGGGTCGAGATCAGCGCCTTTCGCGGGGCGATGGCCGTGGACCGGTTCGCGCTGGCGTTCAACTGGATCTTTCTGGTGGCCGCGGTGCTGGTGGTGTTGTTCTCCTATCGTCACCTGCGGCGTGAGGGCGGCCCGGACCACGCCGGCGAGTATCTGGGGCTGGTGCTGCTGGCGCACTGCGGGATGTTTTTTCTCGCCACCTCGCTCGACTTGGTGACGCTGTTCATCGGCCTCGAGCTGATGGCCGTCTGTTTCTACGTGCTGGTGGGCTTCGCGCGCGACCGCCGCTCGAGCGAGGCGGCGATCAAGTACCTGCTGCTGGGCGCCTTCTCGAGCGCGTTTCTGCTGTACGGCTTCTCGCTGCTGTACGGGCTGGCGGGCTCGACCAGGCTGAAGGACATTGCCGACGCGGTCGCGAACCAGGGCCCGGGCGATCCGGTGGTGCTGCTGGCGGTGGTGACGTCGGCGGCCGGGGCGCTGTTCAAAGTGGCCGCGGTTCCGTTCCATGCCTGGGCGCCGGACGCCTATGAAGGCGCGCCGACGCCGGTGACCGCATATCTCGCGGTGGGCTCGACGGCGGCATCGTTCGCCTTTCTGGCGCGGCTGTTTGTGACGCCGCTCGCGGACGCGCGCGAGATCTGGGATCCGCTGCTGGCGGTGATCGCGGTAGCGACGCTGACGATCGGGAATCTGGCGGCGGTCACGCAGAGCAACGTGAAGCGGCTGCTCGCCTACAGCTCGATCGGGCATGCGGGGTACGTGCTGCTCGGGCTGGTGGCGGGCAACAACACGGGACTGAACGGCGTGGCCGTGTACCTGCTGACGTACGCGCCGATGACGGCGGGAGCTTTCCTGATCGTAGCCGCGATGCGGCGTACGGCACGGCCTGCCGCGGCGCCGCTCGAGGCGGTGACGGCCGCGCCTGTCGCCGCTTCTCCGCGGGGGCGCTCCGGCGCGACCGTGATGGAGGCCCAACCGGAGCTTTCCAGCCCGCGGCTCGAAGAGCGGGCGAGCGCCGACGATGCGGTGGCCGCGACCGCCGAGCCGGCCGAGGACGTCGATGACTTCAACGGCCTGATGCACCGGCGTCCGGGGTACGCAATCTGGATGCTCATCTTTCTGATGTCGCTCGCCGGGATTCCCCCGACCGCCGGCTTCCTGGGCAAGTACTACATTTTCCTGTCGCTGATCGAGGCCGGGCGGTACGTGCTGGCGGTGATCGCGACGCTGTACGTCGCGGTGGCGCTGTATTATTACTTCCGCATCGTGCGCGCGATGTTCGCCGGCGAGCCGGACCCGCCGGTTGGCGTGGCCGAGAACTGGGGAACGAAAGTTGCGCTCACGGCCGCGGGCGTGTTGACGGTGGGGATCGGATTGTATCCCGAGCCGTTCCTGCGCCTGGTGCAGATCGCGGGGATGCGCTGATGGCCCAGCTTTGGGAGCATCCGCTGACGGTTCCCGTCATTGTGATGATCGTGATCCTGGCGGGCTTTCCGCTGGTGGCCGGATACATGGTGCTGGTGGAGCGCAAAGTGCTGGCTGACATGCAGGTGCGGCTCGGTCCGATGCGCGTCGGACCGCACGGGCTGCTGCAGCCGATCGCGGACGCGCTAAAGCTGCTGCTCAAGGAGGACGTGGTCCCGGCGCACGCCGACAAGCTGCTGTTCTGGATCGCGCCGATCGTCAGCGTCTTCACGGCGCTGACCGCTTTCGCCGTTCTACCGTTCAGCCACAACGTCTACATCACCGATGTCAACGTGGGCGTGCTGGTTGTGTCGGCGATGGGGGCGGTCGGGATCCTGGGCATCATTCTGGGCGGGTGGTCGTCGAACAGCCACTATCCGCTGCTGGGCGCGCTGCGCAGCTCGGCGCAGCTCGTGAGCTACGAGGTGGCGCTGGCGCTGGCGCTGCTGTGCGGGGTGATGTCGGCGGGCTCGCTCAGCATGGTGGAGATTGTCAATGTGCAGCGCGAGCGCGGCATTTGGTTCGTATTCGACAACTACGGGCTGATGGTCGTGCCGTTCGTGATCTACTTCATCGCGGCCGCGGCCGAGACCAACCGTGCGCCGTTCGATCTGCCGGAGGCGGAGTCGGAGATCGTGGCGGGCTTCCATACGGAGTACAGCGGCTTCCGCTGGGCGCTGTTCATGCTGGCCGAGTACGCGCATATCTTCGTGGTTGCGTCGGTAGCCGTGACGCTGTTCTGGGGCGGCTGGCTGCGGCCGTTCCCGAACCTGCCGTGGTCGGCGGCGCTCGACTACCTCGCGCCGCTGGTGGTGATTGCGGGCGCGGGGACCGGCTCGTTGTGGCTGGTGCGCGGGCTGCGCGAACCGGGTCACCGCATGCTGCTGGGAGTGGTCGGGGTGGCGCTGATCGGGCTCGGGGCGACCTTTCTGGTGCCGGCGGTGAACGCGGCGGTGATCGGCCTGTTCTGGTTCCTGCTGAAGGTGGGCGGGATTGTATATGTGCTGATCTGGTTCCGCGGGACGTTTCCGCGACTGCGTTATGACCAACTCATGAAGGCGGGGTGGAGATGGCTGATTCCGCTCGGGCTGGCGTCGGTATTGTTGAACGCGCTCGTTGGCGTGTGGCGGCAGGGCTGACTGTCCGTAATCGGACAGCGTCCGATAACGGACACGAACTCACGGTATCCGAGAAAAAATCGCGAAAAAAACTTTTCCATGGAACAAAACCTGGGTGGGATTCGTTCGTCTCTTCAGTAGCAGCAAGCACTCTCCGCGCGAGGACCCCTTTCCCCAACGACCCAACCACTCGCGCGGAGAGGCTGCTCAAGCCTTTCATTTTATCCCGAATGGGCGGGCGGAATGACATATAGCGTTTGACCTTGCGCCGACGCCCTGTTAGCCTGTTTCTGGAGAGAATTCCAGCGATCAGCCCCGTCCTCGGCGATTGGAGGTCTCGGTGCGTTTTCTGTGTCTCCTCCCGTTTCTTTTCGTTCCGGCGTTCAGCCAGAATTTTTCGCCATTTGGTTTCGAGCCAAACACCGGCCAATTTCCGCCGGCGGTCCGGTTCGTGCGCCGCTCTCCGGACACTCTGATGTACCTGACCCGGGACGCCTTCGTGCTCCGCAACCAGGTGCGGCGCCGGGACTCTCGACCGCGGTGGCGCAGGCGAACGTGCGGATCGTGGCGGAAGGAACGGCGAGCGGCGTCCGGCCTCACGGGATAGCGATCGGCGTCAGCACGTCGCCCAGAGGACTGATACCTCCATCGCCCGTCGCGGTTGTGTTCGTCAAGTAAGCGGCTGGGGTCCGCGCCGATTTCAAGAATCAGCTCACGTAATTATTAAACGCCGGACCTGAATCGACCGGGTCAGCGCACCGGGGTCAAGCGGATGGCAAACCCTCCGCCCGGTGCGAGCTTCAGCTTCAACACCGTCTGCGCGTTCACTGAGCGCTGCTCGCGGGCGGTGTTCTTGGGATGCGTGGCGGCGTCCGGCGCGTCGGTGTAAATTGTCGCCTGGAAAGATCCGGTTCCGAGGAAGGCCAGCGGCACGTCCAACTCGCGCGCGTCCCAATCGGTGATGCCGCCGACGTACCAATCCTGGGCGCGGCGGCGGGCGACGGTGATGAACTGCGGCGGGCGGCCATCGAGCACGCGGGTCTCGTCCCAGGCGGCGGGGACGGCGCGCAGGAAGTCGAGATCCTTCTGGTTCTCGTACGCTCCCGGATCGTCGGCCAGCATCTGGAACGCGCTCTCGAAAACCACAAACAGGGCAAGCTGGTGTGCGCGCGTGGTCATCACCATGGGAAACCGCCTGCGCGGCTCGAAATCGGCGCGGGTGACGTTCTCGAATCCGCCGGGGGTGTAGTCGAGCGGACCCGCCAGCATGCGCGTGAAGGCTACGGTCACGTTGTGCCTGGGCGTAATGCGGGCGCTCCATTTGGTGTACTCGAGGCCCATGACGCCCTCGCGCGTCATGACGTTGGGGTAGGTCCGGCGCAGCCCGTCGGGCTTGTAGGCGCCGTGGAAGTCGAGCATCAGCTTGTGCCCGGCGGCCTTTTTGGCGACGCGCCGGTACCAATTCACCATCCACTGATCGTCGCGATCCATGAAGTCGATCTTCACGCCGGCGACGCCCCACTTCTCAAAGAGCGGGAAGACTTCATCCATCTGCCGGTCGATATCGGTCCAGTGGGCCCACAGCCACAGGCCCACTTTCCTGGTCCTGGCGAAATCAAGCAGCTCGGGCATGTTGATATTGGGGTTGGTCTGCGTGAGGTCCGAGCCGGAATCGTTCGGACCGCCGCCACGGCGGGCCCATCCCGCGTCGATCAGCATGTATTCGATTCCGTTGCGCGCCGCGAAGTCGATGTAGTGCTTCATGGTATCGGTGTTCATGCCGGGCTGGAAGGAGACGTTGCGGGCGACGCTGCCCGACCACCAGTCCCAGGCGGTCTTCCCGGGCTTGATCCAGGAAGTATCCGCGATGGCGCCCGGCGGATTCAGGTTCACGACGATGTTGGACTCGACGAGGCGTCCGGGATGGTCGGCGACCATCAACACGCGCCACGGAGATCGCGCGGGCGTCTGGGAAGAGACCGCGAGCCCGGGCTCATCGATGCGCGGCGCCAGGCGTGCTTCGAGCGTGCTCGCGTCGCGGCCGCGGCCGACGTAAAGGCCAGCGTAATTATCGATATGGGCCTCCGTCAGAGCGACCCAGGCGACGCCGGGAAGCTCCATCAGCAGCGGGAGACCGACCAGGTACTCCGGATGGATGGCGCTCAAGGGAAGCTGATGATAGTCGTCCTCGTAGCTGGTGCGGTAGCCGCGCAGGATGAGCGGGTAGGTTGTGGCGTCCCTGGCAATGCGGAACTCGGTCGCTTCCGCGGCCAGCCGCAGCTCGCGGATGGCGGGCTGCTCCGGCAGAAAATAGCGAAAGGCCACGCCGTCGTCATAGGCGCGCGCTTCGATGGTAAGGCTGCGGGCGCGGCGCCGGGTCTCGACCGCCCGTACGGTCACCGCGGCGTAGCGGTTGCGGATGGTCTTGGCTTTGCCGTGCGGGGCCTGCCAGGTCTCATCGGCTTTCGCGGCCTCCGAACTCAGGATGCGGACGGCCGGCCCGAGGGGCTCGGCTCCTTGCAGGTTGAGAGCGAGATTTGACCAATCGACGACAGGCTTGCCCCGAAACGAGACGCGGTACGCGAGCTGGCCTCCTTCGCTGGAAGGCGATCCGCCGGCCAGGGTCGCGAATTGAATTTCCAGTCTGCTGTCCGGGGACTGGAGCGCAACCTGCGCCGGGGAAGGCAGGGCTGCCAGCGCCGCGAGAACGATTTTGGCTGTGAAACGCATTCCGATGTCCAACTCCTATTGTTCACGCGCCGCCGCCGCGCAGTCCACAGGGGGTTGTGTCGCGGGTGTGCGGCGCACAAAAGGAAGCCTGGCCGGATGACCATACTCTGTACTCAGGCGCCTGGGGTTCAAATCCGCACATCCGGTGTTGAGCACTCGAAGTGCAGTCGTGTCAGAAGATCAGTTTCATCGCAAGCTGGATGATGGGGGGGGCCGGTGGGGTTATCGAGCGCCTGCTCGTAGTTCGCGATCGCGTTTCATCGCAAGCTGGATGATGCGGGGGGCCGGTGGGGCTTTGCGGAACGCCCAGGGGGCCGGCCGCAGGGGCCTCCAGGTTGCAGGCGACGGGGGCATGCCCCATCATCCGGATTACAAAAAGTCCTGGATAGGCCACCGCGGGACTGCGAACCGCAACGCGCTCAGCCCTGTCTGCATCTACACGGACGGGAGGTTTCCATGACGTTGCCAAAATTGCTGGCTCCCGCACTCGCGCTGGCGGGTGCAACGTTGCTTTTGGCGGATCACAAGAAAGCAAGCGGATACGAGCGGTTCGTACGTGAGATAAGGCACGAACTGGTGATGCTGCCGTACTACGGGGTCTTTGATCACCTCGCGTACAAGGTTGATGGGTACAATGTCACACTGCTGGGACAGGTGACGCGGCCAACGCTCAAGAGTTCAGCCGAGCAGGTGGTGCGCGACATCGAGGGCGTGCAGAAGGTGGAGAACAAGATCGAGGTGCTGCCGCTGTCGCCCAATGACGATCGCCTGCGGCTGGCGCTGTACCGCGCGATCTACGGCCACTCGGCCCTGAACCGCTACGCGCTGCAGGCGATCGGTCCCATCCACATCATCGTGAAGAACGGCAACGTGACGCTGGAGGGGGTGGTGGCGACCGAGTCCGACAAGAACATCGCGGGCATCCAGGCTAAGGGCGTCTCGGGCGTTTTCTCGGTCACGAGCAATCTGCGCGTGGAGAAGCTGCCAGAGAAGTAAGCCGAAAACGGGTGAAGGCCGCCGTCCTGGGGCGCATGTCTCGCGACGTCATGGCCAGATTACAGTCGTCTCTCAGGATGTCGGACGTGTCAGGCGGCGGCGAAATTTCTCGCGGGTGAGGTGGCAACCGATTAACCCAAGGACCGGGACACCAGCCGTCAGAAACAGCGAGCTCAACATTGGATCGGCTGCGTACTTAGGGTGCAGCTTCGCATGCACGGCGGCCAGGTCGAATAGCAGGACTAGAAGACCCGTGCCGCCGAGCCATACCAACTTCGCCGTCGGCGCCAGATGCAGGGCCATGCGGTACAGGGAAGCGAATGCAGGGAGACTAACAATCAGCGCCGCATATTCGAGAGTTGTGTCGCTTTCGCCGTGTGCTATATCGTGCATGGCGGCCCAAATGATGTAAAAGACGAACAGCGTGCCAATGGCTATCGCTGGCAGGAGCCCGGTGTCGTCGCTGCTGTGGCGTTCGTCCATGCTGGCGAGCATACCTGAGCCTCGATACATCTGCAAATCCCGTAGTCCCGGTCGCGTGCCCCCAGTACCTATGCCGCTCCATCAGGTGAGGTGCCTCCCCCGGATTCTGGTGGGGTCGTCGGCAGTCCGGAGAGAATGGCCGTTCGGCCCGGTGGCCACGCAACTCTACCTCCTGTTTGCGCGTAGCCGGCCGGAACGTTAAACGCTGGGCGACACGCGGGTAATCGCAGACCACGCATCGGTCGCGGGCGCTTCGACGAATCGGCGTTACGGGTATTACGGTTGGGTGAGCGGGTTGGGTATAACTCGGGTTATACTAGAAACATGAAGACTGCAGTCTCGGTACCCGACGACCTCTTCCGTCTCGCGGAAATTGCTGCCCGCCGCCTCCGGATTTCGAGGAGTCAGTTGTACGCCAAGGCGATTTCGGAGTTCCTGAGCCGGCAGCAAGGGAGTGCAGTCACGGAGCGCCTGAATGAAGTGTATTCGCGCCGGCCCGCGAAGGTGGACCCCCCACTGCATCGCGCCCAACTGAGATCCCTCGAAAAGAACTCCTGGTAGAGATGGACGAGATTCAGCGGGGAGAGATCTGGTGGGCTGATCTCCCCGAACCTCGTCGCTCGGAGCCTGGATATCGGCGGCCGGTTCTGGTGGTCCAAGCAGACTCTTTCAACCGCAGCCGCATTCAAACGGCAATCGTGGCCGTGATCACCAGCAGCTTGGAGCTTGGCGATGTACCCGGTAATGTCCTGTTGCCGGCGCGTTCTACGGGCCTCCCCCGCGACTCGGTCGTGAATGTCTCGCAACTCCTGACCCTCGACCGTAGCTTCCTGACCGAGCACGCCGGCACGCTGCCGCCGCGTCTGCAGGGCTCCGTGGATGAAGGCCTGCGCCTGGTTCTGCAACTCTAGCCCGGCGAGGTTTTCATCCCGGTCTTTCAGCCAGGCACTGGTCCGAGACGACGATCCGGCCAGAGGCGACGACAAAGGCACATCTGCGGGTTTTTCGTCCTTGTGGCGTCCATAGCTCCACCGTTGGCAAGTACGGAGGACCTATATCCGCCAGAGTGCCAGACGCACAGCTACCGGGCTCCGCGTGCCCATTTTCGCCGCGCTCGCATCACCACGGCCATAGTAAGAAAACGCCGACGACATGTGCCGTCAACCGGATCTAAAGCGCGCCGCCCTTGCTCGCTGTTAGTCTCGACCAGACCTGACTGGCACGCTCGTTTACGACGTGCAAATCCCTGGCGGCCATGTTCGCTCATTGCTGGTTTCGGATGACGGCA
>JACOTZ010000179.1 GCA_016178155.1 Acidobacteriota bacterium | reverse complement strand
TATCCACCGGTCCGCGGAGCCAGGCTCGCTTGTCGTCCGCACCGATTTTGAACAGCGGGCTGCACTCCTCAGCGAGGATCCCAAAACGTACTACGTCACGGACCACTACGCGAAGCACCCCGTCGTGCTCGTCCGGCTCGCACTCCTGGAGCGCGACCAATTGCGCGACCTCCTCAGCGCCGCGCGACAGTGCGTTCTCGCTCACGCAGAGCGGTGGCACAAAAAGACCGGGCTGCAAGATTATAAGCGTTACGGCCCGAGACGATAACCAGGGATCGACGAGAGAGTCCGTTGAGCGCATTCCAGGCCGTCCCGTCCGGTTGGCCGGCAATCCCACGATGCGCCGTGGGCCGATTACTTCCGTGTAGCGCGTCATCCGCCCACAACATTGATAGGGATTGCCCAGACGACACTTCTTCGCGCGCCAGCTGAGGCGCCGAGTTAGCTTCTTGCGTGATATCCTGGCACCGAATCATGGGGATCGAGGAGCCTGCAGTACGAGGAGCATGAGCGAACCCGAGACAAGCGACCAGCCAGTCGATGACGGACTTATACGCCTTGCTGACGCCGACGCCCCGATTTATCGCATCTTTCCGCTCTGGTTCCTCGAGGAAGCCCTGCGCCTCCGTCAACTGGCGCTGGTTGCGCCTTCGAAGTGGGAGGATCCATTTGAAGTTGTAGGCGACGCGATCGCAGTTGACATCCCTCGCGGCAATCGTATCGAGCAGGTGATCATTAATCAGTCACTCCCTCCCGCGTTCGCGCAGTGCTGGTCCAGAACGGTCGAATCCGATTCCCTCTTCCGCGCGTATTCGCGGGTTGTCAAGGATCCCCATTTTCGTCGCAACATCTGTCCCCGTGACGAAGGCGTTCGGGTTCGGAGTTCACACAGAAAACTGCTTCGGGCTGTACGCAGCGGAAATCCGTCTGGCCTGAATGGCCAGTGGTTCGTCGGTGCTGTTATGTACCTCTCACGTGAGGCGCTGCTGCAGGAGATTGCGAACGCAATCGATCGGCATGGCCTTCAGGTGTTCGAAGTGCCCTCAAATCGAGCGAAGCTGCTTTTGTTGAAACGAGAAGCGTTTTCACACGAAGCCGAAGTGCGTGTCATCTACGTTCAACAGAATCAGGAGCCGCGAGAAACGAGTATCCGAGTGCCAATCGAGCCTTCAGCCGTCTTTGATGAGACCTCGTTCGATCCGAGGCTCGA
Source organism: Acidobacteriota bacterium (assembly GCA_016178155.1). Lineage (GTDB taxonomy): Bacteria > Acidobacteriota > Terriglobia > Bryobacterales > Bryobacteraceae > JACOTZ01. The sequence continues at coordinate 3,469 of JACOTZ010000179.1, read as the reverse complement.
AACGTTCGAGCGACGCGAGCGTGAGGCTGTGATCAGGAGCCTGGGCTACGAGGGGGCAATAACCGATTCGGACCTCTACCAGCGGACCCTCTTACAGGTTCATCTCGTCGACAAGGATAATACGGGTAGCGATCCGTCAGCGGCCTAACGTCGATTGCAGGTCACCACCGGTGGCGGGCGAAACAGGTGCCGCGTTCCGCGATTCATGCACACATCAAGCATCCCGGCTGAATCGGCAGGTCCGAGTGGTCGCCCACACGGACTTGATGCCGGGGAACTCAGCCCTCGGGCTCGATGCCGACCTGGTCGTTCACGGCAGATCGAATGCGCTGCTTGCAGCCGAGGTATCGCTCGGTTGTTTGAGTTGAGACGTGCCCGAGTAGAAACTGAATCTGTTCCAGTTCGCCACCCGCCGCATGACACAGCCGAGCACACGTCCTCCTGAGATCGTGAGGCGCCAACCTCTCTATACCAGCTTTGCGGGCGTACTCGCGAACCACGCGCCAGCCAGACCGCCTTTTCCGTCAGACCCTCGCCCCAGGCATTCCCGTTTTTGTTGACCCGCCGAAACAGCTTACCGGCCGTCAAATTGGCCGCTTGAATCCAGTCATCGAGCAGGGTCTTAACCCAGTCGGGCATCGGTATTGTTCTGGTGTGCCCTGCCTTGCCCTTCAGGTCGGCGATAGCCCAGTGTTCCTCCCGCCGCTGGATGTGGCCGAAATCCAAACTGACACGCCTCGTGCCGTCGAAGTCCGCAGGCGAGCAGGACCGCCAACAGTGCGCGATCGCGTTTGCCCTTCAACTGCTGAAAGTCTGGCGAATTCCAGAGCCGGCACGACTGTTCCGGCGTCAGCCAATTGCCGAGTCGGACGCCGATTCTCTTGACGCCCTTGACGCGACGTATAGCAGCGGCGAGGCCCGGGCTTAGCAGCCCGCAATCGGAGGCCTCATAGGCGAGACGGCGTACTGCGCCAAGCCGGAGATTGATGGTGCCCGCTGCCAGATGCCGAGACTCCAGGTGGATACGGTACCGGAGGACGGCGCTTTTGCTGAAAGAGAGCCGCGGCTCCGAGCAGTACCATTCAATGAACTGTGCGATCGCGTGCCGGTATCCTCGCTGAGCATCCGTCGAACTGAGGCTGTTCAGAACGGCTGATTTGGCCTGGTCCAGGTCAGGCAGCCGCAAGACTGTCTTGGGCGCGCGCCGTCCCCGCTTTCCTGAGTGCTTCTTTGCCATCCGTTGCGGCCCTCCTGGACCGCAGACCGATAATGGCCCGGGCGCGGCGACGTGTCCGATTGCCTGGTCGATCCACGATTCAGGGCGCATCTTGCCATTCGGTGCGACCTCCGCGTGGTATCCTATTGTAGTAGGATACTTTGTATGCCGCGCGGCAACCCATCACCGAAGCTTGCCATCACTGTAGACCCTGACATTCACGAAAACATCCTTGCGGCGGCCGCCCGCGACGGGGTGAGCGTCTCTGCCTGGATGACCGCTGCGGCGCGCGAGGCACTGCAACGGCGGGCTGGTTTGGCGGCGGTCGCGCTGTGGGAAAAGCAGCACGGACGCCTCACCACAGAAGAGATGAATGAAGCTCGCCGCAGCGTGCGGGCACAGCTCCGAACATCGCGAACGGTCCGGCGTCCGGCATGAGCACCGTCGTCTACGACGCCGCCGTTCTCGTGGCCGCCGATAGAGACGAGCGGCGAGCATGGGCTGAACACAAGGCCCGTTTGGAACTTGGCGTTGTTCCATTGGTTCCGACGCCGGTGGTCGCCCAAGTCAGCCGGTCCCCACAACAAGCCCAACTCCGGCGCTTCTTGACTGGGTGCATGGTCGTTCCTCTTGGCGAGACCGAAGCGCATGAAGCCGGGCGGCTGTTAGGCATGACCAAAACGGCGGATGTCGTTGACGCCGTTGTGGTGACGACAGCCCTTCGGCAAAAAGCTACGATTCTCACAAGCGACCCAGACGACATAGAACGGCTCGTGAGGGCCTCTGGCCGGGAAGTTGCTGTCGTCGCTATCTGAGGCAAGCGAAGACGATCCATCCAGGATACATCGTCAGCGAATGCGACGCCCGCACACCGAAAACTGGCGCTCCGGGTGGATCGTCAGCCATCCAGTAACAACGTCCTTTCCGGCGTGGCCGACCTCTGGTCGGTCGCCCCGCCCTCGCTATCCCCGATCGCGGAGCGTCGAGAGGTGAGACAATATCCGTGGCCGGCGCACGTCGCGCTGGCGTCGTGGGACGCCGGTGGGCGCGGCAGGTTGCCCGATCCGGCCAGCGCGTTCTCCCGGACATGTCTATGATTTCCGAGCGGCCTTCTTCCGTCATCGACGGCGAGGATTCTTCCGCGGGCTGTGCATTCCCCGAAGGGCGGGTGATGGGCGGTCGTTTGCGGCTCGTAATTGCGGCCGTGGCGCTGACGATGTCATGCGCGCGTCATGGAAAGACGGAGCGGCTGATGACGTGGCCGGAGGAGGCGCGCTTCGCAGGAATGACTCTACCGCGCGGCGAGCGGATCATCGTACTGCGCTTTGTAGACGATCCAGGGCAAGGGCTGATCGAGGACTGGAACTCTGTCCTTCGGGACCGGCTGATTCGGCTCGGGAATCCCGTCCGCGTGATCTTCGACTGCTGGCGGCAGTTCGGGAGTACGTTTGGATTCAACCTCGTTGCAATTGGCGGCCAGCCCTATAGCCGTGATGTCAGTGGCGGCCCGAGTCGTGCGGGAGCTTTCTCAGAAGGGCCGAGTCGGCCGAACCCGCTGGAATCGACTGTTCCGAGGTGGCGAGTCAAATCAGCCTGGCCCGGAGCGCCCACGCGGGTGGCCGCGCCCTGCCTGATTGCGTGCTCGTGCTCGGGCGAGCGCTGCCTGAAAACTGCCGTCGTGGTCAACTGATGCAAACGACCAGGCGATGGCACGGCTCTGCCCATGTTGCCTGGCCTCAGTTTGACTGCTCGCGATGAGGCCAGATGACGGCGTTCCCGGTCTCCGGTCACGGGCTCACGTCCAGTTGAGGCATCCGGAAAAAGCGCTCCTTGCCCGCGTGGTCGGCTTGCGCTCGCCCGGCCGGTACCCTGTCATCCCGCGATGCGCGAAACCATCGGGGAGCAAAGGACGTTGGAATTTGCGGGGCTTCGCGCGCGTGGCGCCACCCGGTCTGGAGATCGTAAGCCCGTCGTCGTGAGTATCCCGACTCGATGCATTTATCTACGACAATGTCATCGCGCCGCCGGACTTTCTCGAAGGTGTACGGACGGGCGGGGGCGCGTATCGGCTGTGGCCGTTCCAGCCGAGCGGGCCGGCCGAGGCCGCTGGTATTGCCGCGCTCGACGACCGTGTCTTCCTGCACCGCTCGCTCGAGGCCAACGCGCGCGGCTTGCGCTTCCTCGCCGACGCGCTTCGCAGCCTGGGTGTCGAAGTGGTGCCGAGCGAAGCCAATTTCGTCATGGTGGTGCTGC
>JACOTZ010000178.1 GCA_016178155.1 Acidobacteriota bacterium | reverse complement strand
GGGCAGCCGGCGCCGCACTCGTGGGCGCGGCGCCCGCCGCAGGGACATTCTTGTCGTACAGATCGATGATCTCCTTGGTGACATCGATTGCGCTCGCGGCATACACAACCGGCGTCTGCTGCGAGCTGATGTCGACGATCAGTGCATAGCCGTTGTCCTTGGCGTACTTGTCGATGACCGCCATGATCTTTCCGCCGAGCTCCTGAAGAAGGCGGTTCTGCTCCTGATCGAGTTCGGCCTGTGCGTCTTCAAGCGAACGGTTGAACGACTTCGTCTTGGTGTCGATGTCGCGCATCAGCTTCTGCTTGATGTCTTCGCTCGCCGTGTTGGAGCTTTTCTGGAGCTGGTCGCGAAGGGCGTTAATCTCAGCCTGCTGCTTCTCGAGCTCCTTTTTTTTCGGGGCGGAACGCGCTTCGAGGTCCGCGGCAGCCTTTTTGCCTTCCCTGGTGCTGATGATGGCTGCCTGAATTTGAATGACGCCGATCTTGGTCGGCGTGGTCTGAGCGGCTGCGACGACGGCTGCTCCGAGCGCCAGCAGTGCGCTGGCGAGCACTCTCTTGGTCACTGTAAACTCCTGATTTTTCGATAGTAACAAAATTGGTATGCGGAGGCCGCTTGGCCTAGAAGGTCCTCCCGATCGAGAAGCGGAACGTGGACCTTTGCTCAAAAAACGGCAGGGGGCGTCCGAAGGCGGCCACCGAGTTGATGAACGTGGCCTGGTTCGGGAAGTACGACCTGTCAGCCACGATGGGGGGCTGCAGGAAAGACTCGACAATGGTCGGGTTATAGGCCCAGTAAAACCGGAACGGCGCGTTGACCACCGGCATCATGATCTGCAGCTCGACGCCGACCGAGGTACGGATACGCTGCGTGCCGGCCGCGATGATGGCGCGGCCGTCGAAGTCAGCTTGCGGGAAAAACGAGTTCAACTCGGCAATGCGGCCCGGGTTGAGCTTCAACTGCCCGGGGCGAGTGATCTTGTTCAGGCCCGCGTCCACGAAACCAGCGAGGATCACGGGGCCGACGATCGGAATGCGGTATTCGAAGTTGGTCACCACCTGCGTGTCGCCGCCGGGGAAGATGAGCTGATAAATCGGGATGCGCTGGGTGACCGGAGCGAACGCCTCCGCGCCATCGATGATCACTTTCTGCAGCCGCGCCGAACCGTCGCTATTGAGCACATTGACGGTGGCTTCGCTGGGGACGAACGCGATCGGGCTGACGCCCCAGATATCGAATCCGCGCACGTCGTTCTCGCCGCCCATATAGACGCGATAGAACGGCGGCGCAACCTTGCCGCTATAGCCGCTGATGAAGCGGCCGAGGAGGCGTCCGCCGATCACGTGGTTTTTGAAGAAGCCGGATTTGAAGTACTTGGCTTCAATGGTGGGCTCGATCATGTTGACGTTGCCCCCGAGAAAGCTGCCCGCGAAGCTGCTCGAGAAGAACAGGGACTTGCCGCGCGTCGGAGTGATCGGGTGGTCCACCGTGTTGTAGCTGTAGGAGGGGGTGATCTTGCTCGTGCGGATGCCCGAGAGCGAGTTCGGTCCACCCAGGCCCTGGAAGTTGATGAACTCGAAGTAGCTTCGCGACGCCGTCGTAAGCGTCGTGATGTTCGAGGTGTCAAACCCGTAGCTGAGACCGATGCGGGCGAAGGTGCGCCGCAGCGGGGTGCTCATGTAGGTCGTAAATCCGTAGCCATTCGAGACGTAGTTGAGCAGGCTCTCCGTGCCCAGCGTTTCGAAGAGCGGGATGAGGTTGCGACCTGACAGCAGTGACACTTCCCGGCCCTGGTCGAAGTTGAAACGGGTGGTGTAGACGGTGAAACCGACCGAGATCGGCCGGTCAAGAAAGTAGGGTTCGGTGAAGCCGAACGTCACGTTGCGGATGCGGTCGCCGAGCTGGGAGTCGACGCTCAGGGTCTCGCCCAGGCCGAGGAAGTTGTTGGTTGCGTAGGAGAAGCCGATGAAGCTGCCGGCGATCCCGGAGACGCCGCCGTTCAACTGGACGGAGTTCTTGCCCCTCTCCTTGACCTTGAGCGTGATGTCAACGGTGTTGGTCTTCGGGTCCCGGTTGATGGTGGCGGCCTCGTTCTCCTTCAACGCCTCGAAGTAGCCGAGCTGATTCAGCCGCAGGATACTGACTTCCCAGAGGCGGGTGTTGAACATGTCGCCTTCATCGATGAGCAGCTCACGGCGGATGACCTTGTCGCGAGTGGTGGTGTTGCCGGAGAAATCGATACGGCGGACGAAGAACTGTTTGCCCTCGTCAACGTTGAAGGTGAGGTCGATCTTGTCGGTCCCGGGCACGGGCTCGGGGATGGGCTCGGGCACGAAGTCGATGTGTCCGAACTCGCCGTAGAGCTTGCGCATGTTCTCGATGCCCTTGCGGAGCTTGGCGGTGGAGAAGACGTCGCCTTCCGCCATTTGGAAAAGCGGCCGCATGAGCGTCTCGGGCGTGCGGAACAGCTTCACGCCGACGAAGTTGATCTTGTTGAGGTGGTAGAGCCGTCCTTCCTCGACGCTCAGAGTGATGTCGGCTCTCTTGCCCGGCCGGTTCGGATTGAGAATGGGAATTTTGAAACCGCCCTTGCCGCCCACGTCGCGCATGGCCACCTTGTCGTCGACCACGCGGGCCGTGAAATATCCGCGCTCCTGGTAAAAGTTGCGGACCATGTCCATGTCCTGCTCGAGCTTACTGCGATCAAAGCTCTTTGAGAAGAGGTTCTCGAAGAGGATGGAATGCGGGATGCCGATGGGGCGAAGGTTACGCATGGCGCGGCGCACGGCGCGATCGCTGAAAACCTTATTGCCCTCGATGTTGATATCACCCACCTTCACCTTGGGGCCTTCTTTGACGTTGAATACGACCTCGAGGGAGGCGGGCGGGATGCGGCGGATATCGGGCTCGACCTCGGCGTACTGGCGCCCGCGCTCGGCGAGAAATTCCTTGAGGACGACGACGGCCCGCTGGACGCGATTCGCGTCGTACTGCGACTCGACCGAGAGACCAACCCGGCGCTCCTTGAAGCGATCGAGGATCTCCGAGAGGGTGACCGACTTGATGCCTTCGTACTTGATGGACCGCACTACTGGACGCTCCACCAGGATGAAGCGGATGATCCAGCCGGCGGGACTGGGCTCCTTTTCGACGCGGATGTCATCGAACCGGCCGGCATTCCAAAGGATCATGAAGTCGCGGTGAATGGCGTCTTCATCGTACTTGTCGCCCTTCCTGGTCAGGATCATGGCGCGCAAAGTGTCCTGGGGGACACGGCGCGAGCCGCGGAACTCGATATCGGCGATGATGTCCTCGCGAGCGGGTCCGGCGGGCTTGGCGGGCTCAGGGGCTGTCTTAGGCGCCTGGAACTGCGGCTGCCCGGGCTCGGGGGGCTTGGGTTTGGCCGGCTCCTCGGCCGCCTGCGGCACGGTTTCAAACGGGGTCGGCGCTTTTGGCTGCTGCTGGGCCGGATTGTCAGAGCGATTCTGCGCCGGCGCCGAGGGCTGCGCCTGCGCCTGGCCCTGCTGCGCCTGCGCATTTTGAGCACGGAGAAGAGGGGGTTGCAGCGCGAGCGAGAGGATGCAGAAAGATGGGGCGGTCAGGCCTGCAAGCCTGTGCAACTTCATCAAAAACCTAGTTCCTTTCCACTCTGCGACTCTTTCCAGACGTCCATCGCCAAGGGCAGGTTTCAGCGGCGCAGGGTCCCGGAGAGATTACGTTATCTATTCTACCCAAGACCGGGAAGCCGCCTAGGGCCGGCACGATTCAGACCCGAAGGGGCCTATGCGCGGCGGCCAAAGCACGGGCAGTTTGCAGCCGCTCGCTTTGCCGGGCGCGGCTTCAGCACGGCTGGCTCTGTCCGAGACGGCAATCGGCCTCCTGGGGGTGAGGGAGCATCTACGGTGCGCTTCTGCTCACAGGGAGAAACTTGAGCCGGGAGCACCCGCATCGGCGATTGCGAGTCTGCATAAAGAAGCGCCGTCGGGCAGCGCGGCGATAATGCATGCCTCACCGTGTCGCAGGCGCGGTGCAAGGGCCGTAGCAAGGTCGCCGCCGCAGGCCGCACGACGTCCGCAGGTTCAGGAAGCCTCGGCGGGGCAGCGCTAGGAATGCTCGCTAGC
>JACOTZ010000177.1 GCA_016178155.1 Acidobacteriota bacterium | reverse complement strand
TTGGCGCCGACGCACGCTTCGAAGTGGTCGCGCCCGTGCCCCTGTCGCTGATCTGCTTCCGTTATCGCGGCACGGACGAGCAGAACCGGCGGCTGCTCGATGCGGTGAATGCCGCGGGCACGGCGTTTCTGTCGCACACCGTCCTGAACGGCAGCTTCGTGCTGCGGCTGGCGATCGGAAACCTGCGGACGACGCGCGAGGACTTGCGAGTCGTGTGGGGCTCGATTAAAGAGCAGGCCAGCAGGCTGTAGCGGCCGCCGCATCCGCAACCGAGTATCTCTGCCCATGACCGCGTCCTCGCAGCGTTCGATCGCGGTTCGCTCGATGCGCCGGCCGCTGAAGATTGCAATCCGGCGGAAAATGTGTACACCGCCAAGGCGAAGCCATCGGGCAACTGCCTGCTCGTTGCCGCCGCAGTCGCCCCAAGCGCGCCCCACGGCTTGCTCGCGCTCGCAACTCCGTTCTTGAGCTGAGAGGACCCGACTGGTTCGGGCGTCAAACCTCATTTTCGCGAGATCTGTCTCTAGGAACACGCTAGACTTGCACTAGGTAGATCCTATGGCGACGCTGTATGTGGAGAATGTTCCCGAGGAGCTCTACGAGGCACTTCGCGCCCGAGCACGAGCGCACCGGAATTCGATCGCGGCGGAGGTCCTGAAGCTGCTTGCGGAAAACGTCCCGACGCCGACTGAGCTCGCCCGCCGCAGAGAGCTTTTGAATCGGGCGCGCAAGCTGCGCTCCCGGCGGCCTTCCGCGGCCGGTCCGTTCCTTACCTCTGAAGAGCTGTTGCGCGAGGATCGCGGCCGGTGAGTTCCTACGTTCTCGATGCGAGCGTGGCGGCCAAGTGGTTCCTGCCGCCAGCCGGCGAGACACTGGTTCCACAGTCGCTGAGCATTTTGCAGGATTACGCGAGCGGCCGCACGGAGCTCTTGGTACCGGACCTTTTCTGGGCGGAGTTCGGCAACATCCTTTGGAAGGCGGTTCGTGCGGGCCGTATGTCACGGGCGTCGGCGGAGGAGGCGATAGCCACCTTGGCGCGGCAGTCGCTTTCCACCTCGCCGTCGTTGCTCGTGCTCGTCGATGCATTTGGGGTTGCGGCGACCTTCCAGCGCAGCGTCTACGATTGCACCTACATTGCGCTTGCAGTCGCAACCGGGAGGCGGCTGCTGACCGCCGATGAGCGGCTCGCGAATGCTCTCGCGTCGCGATTTCCGATTTGCTGGCTCGGGTCTGTACAGACGGGCGCATCGTGATGCGGCGCGGAATTTCATCCGCGGCGCGCTCTGAGACATTGCCGGCGAACAGACACTGCCGGCGCGGCCAGCGAAGTGGCTCGGGTTTCCGGCCGGCTCACGGCTGCGCGGGCGGCCCCACGGGTCCGGTCACCTTCCGCAACTGCTCTATGCGATTGCGGACAGCCGCCGTGAAGCAATCCATCTCGGAAGCGGTCGCGCCGCTCGCGGCCAATGCATCCCTGACCTGCCCGTCGGCTACTCGCCCGAGGTAGCGCATCAACCACTGCAGGTGGTTTAACGAGATGCCGTGGACGATGTCCTCGCGCCGTTTGCCGTTCCAGCCAAAGAGGATGCGGCCGTGATCTACCCCTTCGACGAAGTGCGGCGTCTGGGTGCGGTAGCCGCCGCAGTCCCAGACGCTGCGCGTCCCTATCGCGCCCCAGCGGCCCATCGTGCCGCCCCAATCGCTAATGATGTAATGGAACTCGTGGTCGCCGCCATCGAGTTCTTTCTCCATGATCAGGGTGTTAGGACCGTCGGAGCTGCGCGCGTCCTTCACGTCCCAGTTCGAGAGCAGCATCATCATGACCTTCAGCCCGCTGAATTCGGGGCGGCCCTGAAACGGATTGTTCGTGAAAGCCCAGTTCTGACCCACGACGGGAAGATATCCCGGGTTGCGTAATTCGAAACGCGCTTCCTTGAAACTGTTCCCATTTGAGCGCGAGATCATCGCCTCGGCCCGCGCGGAAATGGCACCCAGGCTATCGATCTTTCCGCTGGGGACGTAGTAGTTGGGCTCAACCAGGTAGCCCACGGCCCAAAGCAGCCGGGTGCTGAAAGCTTCGGCTTTCGTTTCCGGGCCGAACTTGACCTCCCAGGTGCGGCGGTTGGCGTCCGTGACGAGGACCTTCGGCCAGGCTCCGCCCTTGGACTCCTCGTGGAACACGAACGGCGGCTCCGGGGCGCCCTCGCGCCCGGCGGGCCCGCCGAAAAGATCGAGCGCCTCCACTTGGCCTGGATCTCTCCAGAGAAAGGGCCCGGGACCCGCAGGCTCGGTCCGCGCCCGCATGGCTTCGTCAGGAGCGGCGATTAATGCCGTAATCATCGCAAGCAGAACGAAAGCACCAATGACTCTCATCGCGATTCCTCCGCGAGCGAGGGGCGCTCGCCGTAGAATTGGACTCCTCCGGCGCAGTCACCGTAACAAACTCCCAGTGAGAACGAGCCGCGAGAGAGTTAGTGCCGTTCGATGGAATACCGTTGAGGCCGCTGTTGCGCGGTGCAGAAACCAGCGCGAACCCGACGGTCCCGGGCCCCGGCGCTGGAGTTAGCGCGTAACCAGAACACGCCGGCAGTTGCCTTATTTCGAGGACCAAACGGCATTCCCCGTCTGGACCACCCAGAACATTAGCGGATTGCGGACGGCCGGCATCTTACTTGTTTGAATTGACGAGGTTGCAGCGCGGGCCCCGACTCACGCGTAACAAACCGTCTGTCACCGTATCCAACAGGGCGCGGGCCTTGGTTTCTGGACATTGCCTGCGTCAAAGCATGTATACGTCCCTTGCACTCGTCCATCATGCCAATCAGTACCTGATTACGAACGGCTACGATAACCGTGAGGGATTACACGCGCTGCTGGGCGCGAGCGGCAACGGTTCGGGTCTCGCTCAGGTCCTGAATCTGCACGCCCGATACAAGCTCCCGTTTAACCTGCACATCAGCGGCACGCTGCTCGAAGCCATCGCCTGGCACGAACCGTCGTTTCTCAAGCAGGTTCGGACGCTTCTCGAATCCGGTCTCGTTGACCTGGTCGGCAGTTGCTATGGGCAGAACATCATGCGCTTCTTCGGCCCGGAGTACAACCGCAAGCAGCTCAACGAGGAGCTGCGGCTCTATCAGGTGCACCTGGGTATCGACCCGGTGAAAGTCAAGACGTTCTGGCCGCCGGAAAGGGTCTGGGACACGCGACGGATGGCGGCTGTGCTGCGCGACGACGGGCTGCTCAATGGCGGCTACCGCTACGTCATTCTCGATGACCGCCTGCTGCTTTCGCCCGACGATCCGTTGCTCCCGCGGCACGAATACGACGAGAAGCAGCCCTGGAGCGCGGATCTGCACCGCATTTGGCAAATCGAAGGTGGACGGGGGCTGCTCGTGTTTCCCATCGGCACGCGCCTGCGGCGCAGCATCCCGCCGGGGCGCCAGGACGACTGGATGGCCGTGCGGTCCGAGCTCGAGGCATTGCTGGTGCAGGCCGCCGATCAGGGTGAGCGGAATCTACTCGCCGTCTATGCAGATGATATGGAGAAGGTCAGCGGCATCGGCGAATGGGGCAGAGAAGGTCCACAGAGATTCGAAGCTTTCCTCGATTGGCTCTCGCAGAACCAATGGGTACGGGCGGTCAAGCTGACCGAATGGGCGGCTCAAACTAAGGTTGCGGGCACCTGCAAAATCGAGACCGGCACGTTCGAAGAACTGGCTAACCATTTCGATGCGGGGGAAGGCTACGAGCGCTGGTATCTGGCGCCGGACTGGGCGCCCTATCGCTGGTATTTCCAGTGGGCGGAGAACCGCGTGCGGGAGCTGGTCGCGCAAGATGCCGACGAAGCCTTGATCGCGCTCGCCGACAAACAACTCCTGGTGGGCAACTGGGAGACGGCGTGGCACACACCTCCGCGCGGCCCGCACGGAGATCCCGAGCGCCACGGGCGGGCCTCGCCGTGGGCCCGCGCGCTGACGAGTCACAGCCGCCAGGCCGCGGTCACCGCGGAGGCGGCACATTGGATGCGCCACAAGGGGACCGCGCCCGAGATCGAGATCCGCGATATCGACCAGGACGGAGAGCAGGAGTTGATTCTGAAAAACCAGGAGCTGTTCGTGGTGGTCACGCCGGGGTGGGGAGCGCGCGTGGTGGCGATGTTCAGCGTATCCGGCGAGCAGGGCGCCATGGTGGTCGGCAATCCGTGCGACGACTGGAACTGGCTCGAAGAGATGAACCGCTATATGGATGTGCCGCGCAACCATCCCGGCGCCTTCGCCGATGTGGGTTTCGAGCACGACCGGTACACGGTCGAATGCCAGAGACGCGACAGCGAGGTCGTGGTTGCCCGGCTGCGCAACGTGGAAGAGGGCAGCGCGGCGCGCGGTCTGACGAAAGAGTTCATCCTCGAGGCGCGCCGCCCGTGGCTGGCGATTCGTTACAGCCTGCCGCCGGGCTTGCGGAGACTCGCAACCGAGTTCGGCCTTTCGCCGGATTACCTCAACCTGCTCCGGTCCGGGTCCCAGGCTTTGCAGGCGATCCGGCGGCCCGGACTGCGCGGCTTTGCGAGCGACGAGCTGGGAGTGTGGGTGCGCGGGGGTCGCGGCTCCGATCTGAGGTGGCAGCGGCCGTTTCAGAAGTTCTTCGGGCACGGCTGCATGCTGCGGCTTGCGAGCACGCGGCCGGAATTCGAGATTCACCTCGGGGTCAGTCGCGGACTTGCGCCAGCACGCAGTTCGCCGGTTGCCCGCCGGACGCCCGCAGAGGCCGCGGTATGAGAATCGATCTCCACGCGCAGGAGGCCGCTTTCGAGGACGGGCAGTTGCCGCGCGAGGATTTGAACGAACTCCTCGGATGCCTGCGGCGGCATCTCGGGTATGGAGCGGAGCGCTCCTGGCGATTGATCTCCGCACGGAAAAAACTGGGGAACGCGCTTTTCGAGATTGAGGAGAGCGGGCCGCAGGGCACGCGCCGCTACATCGGCAAAACCGGTCGCGAAGAGCGCGTGCAAACCCAGTTTCAGGCGCTGAGGGAACTGCACGAAGCGGGATTCCGGCCGCCCTCCGAGTTTACGGTCGCCGAACCCATCGCCTATCTGCCGGAGCGCAACTGCATTCTCGTGGAAAAGGCCCCCGGGGTAGCCGCCATGGACACGATCCTGGCGCAAGCGCAGTGCGCTCGTTCCGCCGTACTCAAGTGCGCGCAGTGGGCGGCGGCCCTGCACGCCTCGGGGCTCGAGCCGCCCCGCTGGTCGGAAGATGTTCCCCGGCTGCAACGCTGGAGCGCAGAGTTGCAGGAGAGCCTACCCGAGTATGCGGCGCGCTTTCACCAAGTGGTGGAACGCGTGTTGCCGGAGATCGCGCGAACGGAAGAAAGCGCGCTTGTGCCGTGCCATGGCGATTTCCATCCCATCAATATTCTCGTGGCCAGCTCGGGAAGAGTGACCGCCATCGATCTGGACAAGTTCGCCACGCGTGACCGGCACGCGGAGATCGGATATTGCCTCGGCCAGGTCGCATCCATCGGTTTCCATCGACTCGGGAGTTTCGGGGCCACGGCAGAGCTACGGAGCGTCCTGCTCCAGGCCTACGAAACCCGCTCCGGCGTCGTTCTGGATCGCCTCCGCACGGGGGCTTATATGGCGTTCACGTTCATCGCGGGCCTCCATTACCTTTTCGTGGCATTCAAGAAGCAGCAGGCAAACTGCATCGAGCCGTGGCTGGATGCGGCAGCCCGATGCCTCGAAGGCGGGATCGAGCTGCCCTGATTGGAGCCTGCGATGCGGCTTGGACGCACGTCCGACAGCGCACAGGAACCGACGGGGCTGAGGATCCGGACGCTCTACAAGGTGTTCGGGCCGTATCTGAAGCCGTACCGCGGGCGCATCGTGCTCGCCTACCTGGCATTGGGTCTGAGCGTTGCCATGACCGTGCTGCGGCCGTGGCCGCTGAAGCTGATCCTCGACTCATTGCTCCTGAACAAAAGGAAACTGGCGGAGACCGTGCCGCTGCTGCCGGCTTCCATCGATGCCTTGGATCCTCATCTGCTTCTGACCCTCCTGTGCGCTTCGCTGGTAGTAATCGTGCTGTTGGAGAGCACGTTCGGATTCGTGCAGAAGGTGCTGTTTTCCGGAGTCGGGCAGTCCGCGACCACGGACGTACTCGAGCAGGTCTACACGCATCTGCAGACGCTGCCCCGGCCCACCCACGAGGGCGCGCGCACCGGCGACCTGATTGTCCGCCTGACCTCCGACATCAAAACCATGCGCGAGCTGCTGGTCACCCATGTTCAGAAGCTCGGCAACTACGCTCTGACCTTCGGGGCCACGATTGCGGTCATGGCCGCGATGAACTGGCAGCTCACACTGCTGGGGCTTGCAGTGGTCCCGGTCATCTATTACGTCAGCTTCCGTTTCTCGGCCGAGATCCGGTCCGCGACCCGGCAGAAGCGCACGCGGGAAGGCGCGGTGGCCTCGATCGTGCAGGAGACGCTCAGCTCGATCGCGGTGGTTCAGGCGTTCGCCCAGGAAGAGCAGGAGCGCACGCGGTTTCGCGAGGAAGCGCGACAGAGCCTCAGCGCCGGGCTGGAGAGCGCGCGGCTGGGCGGCGCATTCAGCCGCAGCATCAAAGTGCTGAGCACGGTCGGCACCGCACTGGTCATCTGGTTCGGAGCGCGCCAGGTGCTTGCGGACTCCCTGACTCCGGGCGACCTGGTGGTCTTCGCCGCTTACCTCGCGGAGCTGTACACTCCCATCCAGCAGATTTCAGAACTGTCGGTGCAGTTCATGGAATCGCTGGTCTCCGGTGAGCGGGTTCTCGACCTGGTGCAGACCGTGCCCAAGGTCAAGGACAGCCCCAACGCGGTCAAGGCGCCGCCGTTCCGTGGGGAAATTGTGTTCGAGGATGTGGTGGCGGGCTACCAGCGCGAGGCGCCAGTGCTGCGCGGCATCAACTTTACCGTGGAGCCCGGCGAGACGGTAGCGCTTGTCGGCGCCAGCGGCTCCGGAAAATCCACGATCCTGAACCTGCTGCTGCGTTTTATCGATCCCTGGGAAGGCCGAGTCCTCATCGACGGCGACGTGCGCCGGTTTACGCTCGGGTCGCTGCGCCACCAGGTCAGCGTGGTGCTCCAGGAGTCGATTCTGTTCCGCCGCACTGTCCACGAGAACATCGCCTACGGCCGGCCGCGCGCCCACTTGCACGAAGTCGTCGAGGCGGCCCGGCACGCCCGTGCCCACGAGTTCATCAGGCAGCTCCCGGAGGGCTACGACACCATGCTCGACGAGCGCGGCGGGAATCTCTCCGGCGGGCAGAAGCAGCGCATTGCGCTCGCCCGCGCCTTTCTCCGCGACACACCCCTGCTGGTGCTTGACGAACCCACCAGTGGTCTGGATGCCGTCACCGAAGCCCAACTGATGGATACCGTGAAGGAACTGGCGCGGGGCCGGACAACGGTCCTGATAGCCCATCGGCTTTCGACCGTGGAGCACGCCGATCGCATTCTGGTGCTCGACCGCGGTCAGATCGCAGAGCAGGGCACGCATGTTCAGCTCATGAGCCGAGCGGGACTCTACCGAAAGCTGTATGAGGCTCAAGCCCGCCAGGACACAGGACAAAATGCAGAAGGGGCAACACGGGAGACAGTAGGGCCGCGAGCGGGGCCGGCATCTTGAGATTCCCCGCGCCTCTGGCTCGCCCGGGTTGAATTGCGCCGGCGGAACGGGTAGCCGACCGATTTCCGCTCTCCCGCCTCGGTATTATTCCTCTTGAGTGAGCTCCCAGTTTCTCTTCGTCTACGGGACCTTGCGCAGCGACTGCCATAATCCTCATGCGCTCCGCCTGCGCCGGGAAGCGACCTTGGTGGGGATCGCGCGGATGCGCGGCCGCCTCTATAAGCTCGGCCGGTATCCGGGAATGCGGCCTGCACACGATCGCGGCGCGTGGGTCTGGGGAGAGATATACCGGCTGCACAGGCCGATGAGGACTCTGAGGGCGCTTGATCGATATGAAGGCGCCGAGTTTCGCCGGCGGACTTCGACTGCCGTGCTGCGAAGCGGGCGACACGTTCGCTGTTGGGCATACATATACGAGCGTGGCGATCCTCGTAATCTACTGATTAATAGTAAGTTGCTGTCATTGCAAAATACACCACTTAAAGGGGGTGGATAATTTGCCGAAAAGGGCGCATGATGAGGACATGAGGGAGCCAGACTCAGCCCTCCTGCAGCTCGGCCGCGAGCAGATGCGGGAGCTGGGTTATCGGGTCGTCGATCTGATAGTCGATCATCTGGAAAATCTGCCAAACGAACCGGCCATGCGCGTGCGCTCGAGGGAGGGGCTGGAGCGGCTCCTGCGCGAGCCGTTGCCGCGGCAGGGTTCCGCGCCCGGCGACGTCATCCGCACCGTCACCGGAAAGGTTTTTCAGTCCATCGGTCACATCAATCATCCGCGTTTCTTCGGCTTCATCCCGACGCCGGGCAATTATGTCGGTGTTCTGGCGGACATGCTGACCGCGGGGTACGCCCCGTTCTGCGGCACCTGGCTGGAAGGTTCGGGGCCAGCGGAGATCGAGATCATCACGCTCGATTGGCTGAAGGAGCTTTTCAGTTTTCCCGAATCCGCCGGCGGCCTGTTCCTGAGCGGGGGCTCGATGGCGAACCTGACCGGACTGGCGGCCGCGCGCGAGCACTGGGCCGGCACCGACCGCCAGCAGCACGTCTTTTACTGCTCGGATCAGACTCACACTTCAGTGGACCGGGCGCTGCGGATCCTGGGTTACCGGCGCGACCAGATTTGCCGTCTGCCTTCGTCGGATACTTTCCGGCTTTCCCCGGCAATCCTGCGCTCCGCGATCGCCCGGGACCGCGCCGCCGGCCGCCTGCCTGCGGGAGTGATCGTGAACGTCGGCTCTACCAATACGGGCGCTATCGATCCGCTGCCTCAGATCGCGGATGTTTGCGAGGCCGAAGGTCTGTGGCTCCACGCGGATGGCGCGTTCGGCGCGGCCGCGATCTTCAGCCCGCGCGGCAAGGCGCTGCTTGAAGGCATCGACCGGGTCGAGTCTCTCACGCTCGATCCGCACAAGTGGCTGTTCCAGCCCTACGTCAGCGGATGTCTGCTGGTGCGCGACCCGCTCGTGCTGCAGCGCGCCTTTCACATTCTGCCCGAGTATCTGCTCGACGCCGAAACGCATGGCCGCGAGATCAACTTCTGCGATTACGGGCCCGAGCTGACGCGGCCTTTTCGCGCGCTGAAGCTGTGGATGTCGCTCAAAGTCTTCGGGACGGACGCTTTCAGTGCCGCCGTCGACCGCGGCATCGGTATGGCCGAGTTCGCCGAGAGCGTGCTCCACGAGTCGGCCGCCTGGGAGATCGTCAGCCCGGCGCAGATCGGCATCGTGGTCTTCCGCTACGTGGCCGGGGACGTTGCCGAAGAAGATCTCGACGAGGTGAACCGCCGGCTCGCCCACCGTGCCGCCGAGGACGGCCGCTGCGTCGCCACCACGACCGTGCTCAACGGCCGCACCGTCCTGCGGATGTGCACCATCAACCCGCGCACGACCGA
>JACOTZ010000176.1 GCA_016178155.1 Acidobacteriota bacterium | reverse complement strand
AATTTATTAAAACATGTGTTTGAAGCCAGATTCAACAGGCCGTCCAGGGGTCGCCCTGATCATTCCGGCGCTCAACGAGGAACCTGTGCTCGCCACGACGCTCGAGGCCGTGCCCCGTTCGCTGTTCGACCGGATCGTGGTCGCGGACAACGGCTCCCGCGACCACACGGCCGAGATTGCCGCCGAAGGCGGTGCGACTGTCGTCCAGGAGCCCGAACGGGGTTACGGGGCCGCCTGTCTGCGCGCCCTGGCCTCGCTGCCCGCCGAGACCGCCATCGTCGTGTTCATGCAAGCCGACCTATCGGAAGATCCGGGCGAGGCCGGGCGGTTGCTCGGCCCGATATTTGAAGGACGGGCCGACCTGGTCATCGGTTCCCGGACGCTGGGGCGGCCGGATCCAGGGGCGCTGCTGCCCCACCAGCGGTTCGGCAACTGGCTGGCGATTGGGCTCATCCGGCTGCTATACGGCCACCGCTATACCGACCTGGGCCCGTTCCGCGCGATCCGCGCCGACGCACTGCGCCGGCTCGCGATGCGCGACCGGAACTATGGCTGGACGATCGAGATGCAGGTGCGCGCGCTCGAAGAAGGACTGCGCGTGCTCGAAGTGCCGGTGTCCTACCGCAGGCGAGCGGCCGGGGAGAATAAGGTCTCCGGCAACCCGGCGGCCAGCCTGCGGGCCGGCGCAAAGATCATCTGGACGGTGTGGAAGCTTTGGCTGCGCGGCCGTATCGCTGCCAGGCGAGAAAACCGATGATGGTCTTGGCGTCCATCACCTTACCCGAACGAATCATGCGGTCGCACTCGCGCATGGTGAACCAGCCGAGCTCGATGCGTTCATCTTCCATCGGTTCCTGCTTACCCTCGGTCAGCTCGCGGGCGACATAGATCGTCATCTTTTCGTCCAGGAAGCCGGGGCTGACATAAAAGGACGCCAGCCTGGTCCATTGACGCGCACGGAAGCCGGTTTCCTCAACGAGCTCGCGCCTGGCGGCGGCGAGCGCGCTCTCGCCGGGGTCGAGACGGCCGGCCGGCAACTCCCAGAGGTACCGCTTCGCCGGCAGCCGATACTGGCGGACGAGAAGCACGCGATTTTTCGAGTCGATCGCCATCATGACCGCCGAACCGGCGTGCCGTACCACGGCGCGCTTGATCTCGAAGCCGTCCGGGTCGAGGGCGCGGTCCTGGGTGACACGGAAGATGGGGGTCTCGATCAGTTGGTCGGAAGAGATCAGTTTCATATCAGCTAACCAGCCGGGAGGCTGCGGATTGCGCGTCGCGTGACGCAGGGCGCGGGTGCTGTTTGAACACCGCGGCTCAAGTTTTCCGTGAATAAAGAGCAGGAGCTCATTTGGCGGCGATGGCGGCGGCGAACTGCGCGAGCGGGAGTGTGTTGAGCACGTCGTCTTTGGTCAGCCAACCGCGGCGGGCCATGGTGACGCCGTAAATCATGTTGCGCAAATGCGCAGGATGGTGAGCGTCGGTAGCGATCACAAACTTCACGTCTTTGGCCTTGGCGGTGCGCAGCAGGGGGGCATACAGGTCGAGGCGCTCGGGGCTGGCATTGATTTCCAGCATGACACCCCGGCGGCCAGCCTCGGTCGCGACGCGCTCGAAATCGAAGGGATACGGCTCGCGATGCAGCAGCAGCCGGCCGGTCGGGTGCCCAATGAGTTTCAGATGCGGGCATTCGAGGGCGCGCAGCAGCCGGCTGGTCATCTCGGCGGGCTCAAGATTCATGTGGCTGTGAACGCTGCCGATGACGAAGTCGAGCTCGGCGAGGGCGTCGCCGGCAAGGTCCATGCGGCCATCGCGCAGGATGTCGCACTCCAGGCCCGAAAACACGCGGATGCCGAGACCATTGCGGTTGATTTCGCGCACGCGCCGCGCAAACTCGACGGCACGCGTTTCATCCAGACCGTTGGCCATTGCCAGCGCCTTCGAATGGTCCGTGATCGCGAGGTACTCGTAGCCGAGCGCTTTGCACTCGGCCGCCATCTCTTCCAGGGTTGCGCGCCCGTCGGTTTCGCGCGTGTGCATGTGCAGATCGCCGCGGATATCCTGCAGGTCGATGAGCGCGGGCAGGCGGCCTTGGGCGGCGGCCTCGATCTCCCCCTGGTTCTCGCGCAGCTCGGGCGCAATCCAGGCGAGCCCGAGCTTTTCGTAGATCTCCGGCTCGCTGGCGCCGGCCACGCGCGACTCGTCGAGGCGAAACAGCCCATATTCGCTGAGCGAACAGCCCAGCCGGAGGGCGCGCTGGCGGAGGGCCACATTATGGTCCTTGCTGCCCGTGAAATACTGCAGCGCGGCGCCGTAGCTTTCCGCCGGGAGGGCGCGCACATCCACCTGCATGCCTTCGAGGCCGACCCTGGCGCTGGCTTTATTCGCTCCCTTCCCCAGCACGTCGTGCACGCGGGAATAGCAGGTAAACCGATCGAGCGCGGCCGCCGGGTCCCGCCCGGTGACGAGCAGGTCGAGATCGCCGACCGTTTCCCTGCCCCGGCGCAGGCTGCCGGCGGCCTGGACGCACTCGACACCCGGGGTCGCGGCGAGATATTCGATCAGCTCGCGCGCGAGCCCGGTCGCGAAACTCAGCAGGAAGCGGCCCGCGCTCGAGCGGAACTGCTCGATTCCGCGAAGCACCTTCTCTTCCAACTTCGCTCCCATGCGCGGGAGCTGCCGCAGCTTTTGCTCGCGGCAGATCCGCTCCAGGTCGTCGAGGGTGCGGACGTCATAATGCTCGATGAGCAGGGCAATGCTTTTCGGCCCCAGGCCCTGGATCTTTAACAGCTCGAGCGCGCCGGGGTGGTATTTCTGGAGCAGTTCGTCCCGTTTCGAGAACGAGCCACGCTCCAGGATATCGGCGATCACGGCGGCGATGGTTTTGCCGACGCCGGGGATGCCGGTCAGCTTGCGTTCGGGGTCGCGCGCCACATCTTCGATGCGCTCGGGATAGCTTTCGATCACGCTCGCGGCGTTGCGGTAGCTACGGATGCGGAAGGAATCCTCGGCCGCAACCTCCATGAGGTCGGCGGTCTCCGCGAGCAGGCAGGCGATTTCGCGATTCTCCATGAGGGGAAGTCAGAAGACAGAATAGGAATACAGAATACAGAATACAGCGGCTAACGGCCGGGCGGGCCACCGCGACAGCGGCGGCTGCGGGTGTTGGCGGGGATGTGAGGTCCGTGCCGCACAAGCCGCGATCGCTCAAGGGATTCGGGGCGCAGCGGCTCTAGGAGGTTTGACGGTAGGAGAATGACGGCAGTGAAGCGAACGGTGCAGGTTCTCGGACCCTCGGTGTTGTATCTCGCCATGGCGGCCGCCCTCGGCTTTCAAGAGCCGGGCCTGCAGTACGATGAAGCACTGCTGATGAGCGGCGCCGTGCAGATGCTCCACGGCCCGGCGCACCCGGCCATTCAGCATCATCCCGCGGCCGCGGTTAACGCCGGCGGGCGGTGGCTTCCCGTCATGGTGGCTCCTTACGTGGGGGCGGTCAAGGATTACCTGCTCCTGCCCGTATTCGCAGTGTTCGGCATCAATATAGTGGCAGCGCGGTGCACGGCGGCGCTGCTCGGGGCGATCGGGATTCTTGGGCTGGCGGCGTTTGTGCGCGGGCATGTATCCCGGGCCTGGGCGGCCCCCTGGTTGCTTGCGATCCATCCCGCCTATCTCGATCAGATCATTTACGACAATGGCGCACTGGCGGCGATGATGGCAGTGGCCGGCTTGGCACTCCTGGCGCTGGGGGCGTACTTGAGGCGGCCGGGGTCAATACGCGCAGCGCTGCTGGGGTGCACGGCCGGATTGCTGGTTTACGCGCGCCTCAACGCGGCCTGGCTGGTGATTTCGGCCACAGCGGCCGCCGCGATGGTTTGGCGCCGCGGCTTCGCTGCACCGTTGAAGCACTGGGTGGCGCTGGCGGGCGGCGGCCTGATCGGCGTTGCGCCGCTGATCTGGTACGAACTGGCCTCGAACTGGCAGACGCTGCGCTTCGTCTCGCGCGAGCAGATAAGCGCCGGCTGGATCGAGCTCTGGATCTACCGCCTCGACCTGCTCTCGAACGTGCTGCTTTCCGACGCGGACCGGCGCGGCATCTGGGGCGGCCCGGAGCTGGCGGCCTGGCAGCGCGCCTTTGTCTGTGGCCTGCTCGGGGCCTCCGTGCTGATCTGCCTGCGGTCGAAAGAGCGCTGGAGCCGCGCCGCTGCATTCACCTTTCTCGGACTGGCGGCGCTGCTGATGCTTACGCGCCTGCCCGTGGGTGAGCATCACCTCCTCACCTTAGTGCCGGTTGCAGCGGTGGTGTGCTCACTGGCGCTGGCCCCGCGGCGGCGGCTCGCGATCACGGCCGCGGTGGTCTACGTGGGCCTGGCGCTCTACTGGGACTTCGCTTTCGCGCGGGGCGCGCGGGAGACCGGCGGTCAGGGGGCGTGGTCAGATGCCATTCACTGGGTCCGCGATTACTGGTTGGCGCACTATGCGAACGAAGAACTGTACATCCTCGATTGGGGATTCCGGCTCAACCTGTACGTGAGCTCTGGCGGGACAATCCGCTCGACCGAGCTGTTCTGGGCGACGCCGCCGACCAAGCTGCAGCCGTGCCGGCATTACCTGATCGGAGCGGGCGGCCAAGCGCATTTCAAAGCTGCCGCAGCCTCGTTCCGTCGCGACCTGGAGGAGCTTGCACCTTTGTACCGGCGCATAGTGTTTTACGACCGGAAGCAGGGGCCGTACGCCGAGCTCTACCTGCACGGTTGCGGGATCATGGCGGGCGGCTGAGGAGTTTTCGCTCTACCGGCAGGTCCCGCTTTTGTTACAATCTCACACACGGTTGGTGTGGTTTGTCTTGGCGAAGAGAACGGGCAACGCCAGGTAGTCCGAGGTTGTCCGAGTCAGCGCTAGCCGCCGCGCGGGCCGCGGTTTTATCGGATCGAGAAACTCGCGCCACAGTCGCCGCGCAGAGGAGGGGACCGCGAGTTTCTGAGAAGAAACTTAAGCGGGAGCCGCCGTGCTTCGGGGCGTGTCCCGGGTTTTCCGGAGAGGTCAGGAAGGAGCGATCCCCATGGAAAAGCTGGCACAACAACAAAATATCCAAGAGGCTTTTCTAAACAATGCGCGTAAAGAAAAGACGTTCCTCACCATCTATCTCATGAGCGGTGTGAAGCTGTCCGGGCGCATCAAGAGCTTCGATAAATATTCAGTCGTGCTGGAGGCCAGCAACCAGGAGCAGTTGATTTTTAAGCACGCCATCTCGACCGTAGTGGTGCAGAGGCCCAGCCATGTGCCGCACGCACCCCCTCCGGCGGCGCCCGTATATCCGGCCGGCGGATCATCGAGCCCGCTGGTTCCGGGCACGCCCGTGCCAGCGGAACCGGCCGAGGAGTAGGTGTCGCCCCAAGCTCGCGAGCGCGCGATCTTGGTGGGACTGGAGCTAAAGGGCCGTCCCGGGCGCCGTCCCGCGGGCTCGCCGGAGTCGTCCAGCTCCGACGCTGGGGAGTCGATGGCGGAACTGGCGGCGTTGACGGGGAGCGCCGGCGGCGAGGTTCTCGACAGAATCGTTCAGGTCCGGGATGCGCCCGAGGCCGCTACCCTGATCGGGGCGGGCAAGACGGAAGAGCTCGCGCGTCTGGTGAAAGCGGCAGGGGCCGATCTTGTGGTGTTCGATCACGACCTCTCGGCCACCCAGCAGCGGAACCTGGAACGCGTGCTCGACTGCAAGGTAGTCGACCGGACCCAGCTCATTCTCGACATCTTCGCCCGGCGCGCCCGAACGCGCGAAGGCCAGCTCCAGGTCGAGCTCGCGCAGCTCAATTACCTGCTGCCGCGACTGGCGGGACGCGGCTCGCAGATGTCGCGGCTAGGCGGCAGGATCGGCACCCGCGGGCCCGGTGAAACCCAGCTCGAGACGGACCGCCGGCGCATTTTCCGGCGAATCCGCAAAATCGAGCAGGACTTAGAGGCCGTGCGCGCCGGCCGGGGCGTACAGCGGCGGCAGCGCCGGGAAGTGCCGCTGGCGACGGTAGGACTCGTCGGCTACACGAACGCGGGGAAATCGACGCTGTTCAACCGTCTGACGGGCGCCGGGGTCACGGCCGACGGGCGCCTGTTCGCGACGCTCGACCCCACGGTTCGTCACTTCGTGCTCCCGTCAAACCGGCGCGTGTTGCTCAGCGATACGGTCGGTTTCATTCGCAACCTGCCGACGACGCTGGTGCGGGCCTTCCGCGCCACGCTCGAGGAGGTGATGGAGGCGGCGCTGCTGCTGCACGTGGTCGATGTATCGTCGCAGGAGGCCGCGCAACATGCGGCACAGGTGCTCAAAGTCTTGCGGGAGATCGGCGCCGCGGAGAAGCCCCAGGTCCTGGTCCTGAACAAGATCGATCGGCTGCCCTCTCCCGAAACGGATGCGGCAGAGGTCGCTCGCCGGCTGCTGGCGGATGCGGCAGGCGAGAAAATGCCGCCGCGGGCGGTAGCGGTATCGGCGCGCGACGGCACGGGGACGGGCGACCTGCTCGAGACCATGGATGCCGCGCTGCCACTCGATGCGGTTGCCCGTGCGTTGTTCCGGTTCCCACATTCCGCGGGCGCCGCCATGCACCTGCTTTACGAACATGGCAAGGTGATCGAGAAGCGGTTTGCCGAAGGCTATTCTGAAATCCTGGCGGACGCGCCAGAATCGCTGCGACGGCGCCTGGACCGGTTCGTCGTGAAGGACGAGGGCGGCGGGAGACGCGCATCATGAACCTGCCGAACACACTCACGCTGATGCGGATCTTCCTGGTTCCGGTGATCGTGGCCGCGCTGGTCCAGCCGAAGGTGCAACTGGAGCCGATCGGCATAAACGTGCCCAACGACATTCTGGCGCTGATCACATTCCTGGCGGCGGCGCTCACGGACCTGCTTGATGGCTACCTGGCGCGCCGGTGGCAGCAGATCACCACGGTAGGCACGCTTCTCGACCCGATCGCCGACAAGCTGCTGATTTCCTCGGCACTGATCTCGCTAGTGCAAGTGAATGCCGTGCCGGCCTGGATGGTGGTACTGGTGGTCGGCCGCGAGTTCGCCGTAACCGGCTTGCGCAGCATCGCCGCGGCTCATGGCTACGTGATCAAAGCAAGCGACCTGGCGAAAACGAAGCTGGTGACCCAGGTGATCGCCACCGCACTGCTGATGCTCAGCATCCGGTGGAAAGAGCTGCATACGTTGGCCATGGTCTGGATGTGGTGCGTCGTCTTTTTCTCGATGGCGTCGGCGGCCTTGTACTTTCGCAAGTTCTGGCGCAAGGTCGACGTGCAGGTGAAGAAGCGCCGACGCCGCGAACTCTTGCGTCTCGAGCGGCAGAAACTCAAGATAGCCAAACGCAACGTAACTGGCGCGTAGCTGATTTTCCGGTGTAAATCAGGATTGCATGGGCCGAATTATGCGTGCCGTACCCTGTACGGGCCTGGTCGTGAGACGTCCGCACGGAACGTGCGGGCGATCTCCCAAGGATGGATCACGTATGGCGGGAACCGGAGAAGCGTCCGTGCGGGCGCGCAACTCCAGTTTGTTACCATCCTATTTCCACGCGGGTTTCCGGATATGCGGGCGCATCCCTGCGGGGGCGTCTGGCGGGCGCGCTGGCACGGGTGGATGACGCTCGAAGGCAGGAATATCATCATCATGGGGGCGAGCCAGGGGCGCCGCATCGTTCCGAAGGACCGGGGGTTCGACCGGGCATGAAGGTTGCCATTGTCGGCTGCGGACTCATCGGACGCAAGCGCGCGCTCGCGCTCCAGGGTGAGCACCGCGTCGTGGCCGTGGCCGACGTTGTGCGCGAACGTGCCCAGGCGCTGGCCGGCGCCGCGGGGTGCGCGGCGCGCACGTGGAGGGACGCGGTCACGGATTCTCAAGTGGATGTAGTGGTCGTCGCCACTACAAACAATTGCCTGGCGCCGGTCACACTGGCGGCAATCGAAGCCGGCAAGCATGTTCTGGTGGAGAAGCCCGCGGCGCGGAACACGGGCGAGCTGCAGCCCGTCGTCGAAGCCGCGGGACGGCGCGGCGTGATCGTTCAAGTGGGCTTCAATCACCGCTATCATCCGGCACTGCAGAAGGCGCGTGAACTGGTGGACGCCGGGACGCTCGGACCGCTTCTGTTCGTGCGCGGGCGCTACGGGCACGGAGGCCGGATCGGGTATGACCGGGAGTGGCGCGCCGACCCGGAGGTCGCCGGCGGCGGCGAGCTGCTCGACCAGGGCGTTCACCTGATCGATCTCGCCCGCTGGTTTCTGGGCGACTTCGACCAAGTGCTCGGACATGCCGATACTTACTTCTGGGACATGCCGGTCGAAGACAACGGTTTTCTTCTGCTGCACACGCCTGCCCGCCAGACAGCCTGGCTGCACGCGAGCTGCAGCGAATGGAAGAACCTGTTCTCGCTCGAGGTATACGGGCGTCTGGGCAAGCTCCAGGTGGACGGCCTGGGGGGCAGTTACGGGATCGAACGCCTCGCCTGGTACCGGATGCCGGAGCAGATGGGGCCGCCGGAGACGACGATCTGGGAGTACCCGGGCGAGGACCGGTCGTGGATGCTGGAGATGCGCACGCTGGCGCGAGCAATCGAAGCCGGGCGTCCGCTCGGGCCCACGCTCGAGGACGCGCGCGCGGCGCTCGAGATCGTCGAGCGCGTATACAGGCTTTCGGGACGATGATCATCACACGCAGCCCTTTGCGTTTATCCCTGGGCGGCGGGGGGACCGACCTGCCGTCTTATTACCGCAGCCATGGCGGCTTTCTCATCGCCGCGGCCATCGACAAGTACGTGTACATCACCGTACACCAGACGTTCGATGACGAGATGATCATCAAATATTCCTCGCTCGAACGCGTGCGCGCCATATGCGACATCAAGCATCCGATTATTCGCGAGGCGCTCGACCTGGTGGACCAGCGTGAAACGAACATCGAAATCACCAGCATGGCCGACATCCCGGCGGGTACCGGCCTCGGCTCGTCCGGCAGTTTCACGACCGCACTGCTCAAGGCGCTGCACGCTCATAAGAAGCAGCTGGTGCATCCGCACGAGCTGGCTTCACAGGCCTGCGCCATCGAGATCGACCGGCTGAGAGAGCCTGTCGGCAAGCAGGATCAGTACATATCCGCCTACGGTGGCATCAACTGCTTCTTTTTTTATCCTGACGACCGCGTGGAGGCCGTGCCCCTGCGGCTTTCCTCGGAGACGCTTCACAACCTCGAGGACAACCTGATTCTTTTCTTCACCGGTTTCTCCCGCTCGGCCGGTTCCATTCTCCAGAACCAGGATTCGCGCAGCCGAAAGCACGACCGGGACATGATTGAGAATCTCCATTTCGTCAAGGAGCTGGGGCTCAAGAGCAAGGAATGCCTGGAAGCGGGACGGCTGGCCGAGTTCGCCGAGCTCATGAATGTGCATTGGGAGCACAAGAAGCTGCGGTCGGGCGGAATGAGCAACGACTGCATCGACCAGTGGTACCGGCTCGCGCGCGCGAATGGGGCGGTCGGGGGGAAACTGATCGGCGCCGGGGGCGGGGGATTCCTGATGTTCTACACGGCGGATAAGGTGAAGCTGCGGCATGCGCTCACTGCCGCGGGCCTGCGTGAGGTACGCTTCCGCTTCGATTTCGAAGGCACGAAGGTGATTGTGCAATGAGCCTGCCGGTGGCCATTCTGGCCGGCGGACTGGGGACGAGGCTCGGCGGCCTCACGCAGTCGATGCCGAAAGCGATGGCGCCGGTCAACGGCAAACCTTTTATCGCGCACCAGTTGCGGTTGCTGGCGAGGAACGGGATCACGCGGGTGGTGCTGTGCCTCAGCTATCTTGCCGAGCAGGTCCGCGAGTACGTCGGCGATGGCGCACAGTTCGGCTTGGGGGTGCAATATGCGCTGGACGGCCCGAGACTGCTCGGCACGGCCGGCGCGGTCGCCAACGCTCTCCCGCTGCTGGGGCCGGAGTTCTTCGTGCTTTACGGCGACTCGTACCTGCCTTGCGACTATGGGGCGGTGGAGCATGCATTCCGGAGCAGCGGCAAGCTCGCGCTCATGACGGTCTATCGCAACGAAGGGAGGTTCGACACGAGCAACGTTGAGTTGGACTCGGGGCGGATCCTGGCCTACGACAAGAAACAGCGAACGCCGCGGATGCAGCACATCGATTACGGACTCGGCGCCTTCAACGCACGCGCTTTCGACGGCAGCGGCGGCGACGGGGCGCACGATCTGGCCGAGCTTTATCGTGACCTTCTGCAGCGGGGCGAACTGGCTGCCTTCGAAGTCCCGCAGCGATTCTACGAAATCGGCTCACCACAAGGCCTGCACGAATTGAGTGAACACCTGGCGCAACGCTCATGAGTTTCGTCGATAGCTACCTGGCGGAAGCAAAGCAGATTCTCGATGGCCTCGACCGCGGCGCCGTCGAGCACGCGGTAGAGATCCTGGCCTCCACGCGCGAGCGCGGTGGGCGGCTGTTCATTCTCGGGGTCGGCGGCAGTGCGGCGAATGCATCGCACGCGGTGAACGATTTCCGCAAGATCTGCGGTCTTGAAGCTTACGCCCCGACGGACAACGTCTCCGAGCTGACGGCCCGCACCAACGACGAAGGCTGGCAGACGGTATTCGAGAAGTGGCTCGGAACGAGCCGGCTGACGCCGGCTGATACGCTGCTCGTGTTCTCGGTCGGCGGCGGCAATCTGGAAAAGCAGGTCAGCGCGAACCTGGTGCGGGCGCTCGATTTCGCCCGTGGCGTGGGCGCGCGGGTAGTCGGGATCGTGGGCCGCGACGGCGGGCACACCGCCAAAGTCGCCGATGCCTGCATCCTCATCCCGACCGTTAACCCCGTACACGTGACTCCGCACGCGGAAGCGTTCCAGGCAGTCGTGTGGCATCTGTTCGTTTCGCATCCGAGGCTCAAGCAGGCCGAGACGAAGTGGGAGTCGGTGCGTTGAGCCGGGCCGTGTTCCTCGACCGGGATGGCGTGGTCACCGAAGCCATCGTGCGTGGCGGGAGGCCGTATCCGCCCCGGACCCTCGGAGAGCTGCGGATTCATCCCGACGCTCCGCCGGGGCTTGCCGCCCTCAAGGCGCTGGGGTTTCTGCTTGTGGTGGTGACCAATCAACCGGACGTGGCGCGGGGCACGCGCACGCGTGAAGCCGTCGAGCAGATGCACGGACATCGTTTCTTTGTGTGTTGTCACGATGACATTGACCGCTGCGAGTGCCGCAAACCGGCTCCGGGCTTGATCCTGGAGGCGGCGCGCCGCCATGCGATACGATTGACCGAAAGTTTTTTCATCGGCGACCGATGGAGAGATGTGGACGCGGGCCACCGCGCCGGCGTCCGCACAGTATTCATCGACTACGGCTACCGGGAGCGCGCGCCGGAGCATGCCCCGGCCGCCAGGGTTGCATCCTTGCGGGAAGCCGTGGACTGGATCCGGTCGGAGGTGGGCGAGTAGTGAAACCTGTAACGGAGCTGAAGGTCAAGATTTTTGCGGACAGCGCGGACAAGAAGCAAATGCTCGCCCTCTACGACAATCCCCTCATCCAGGGCTTCACCACGAATCCCACGCTCATGCGTAAAGCCGGCATTACCGATTATGAAAGTTTTGCCCGCGACGTTCTTGACCTGATTCGCGACCGGCCGATCTCCTTCGAAGTCTTCGCCGACGAGTTCGCGGAGATGGAGCGCCAGGCGTACCGCATCGCCTCCTGGGGGGACAACGTTTACGTCAAGATCCCCGTGACGAATACCCGGCGGGAACCCGCCACCGACCTGATCGCAAAGCTCACCGCCGCGGGCGTGAAGCTCAACGTGACGGCGCTGCTGACGCTCGATCAGGTCCGCGACGTCGCCGCGGCGCTCGCGGGCGGGGCCCCGGCCTGCGTTTCGGTCTTTGCCGGCCGGATCGCCGACACCGGGCGGGACCCTGTGCCGCTTATGGCGGATGCCGTCGAAATGCTGGCGCCCCACCCGAACCTGGAGCTGATCTGGGCCAGTCCTCGCGAGCTGCTGAACGTATTCCACGCCGACGCTATCGGCTGCCATATCATTACCGTGACCAGCGATATCTTGTGTAAGCTCAGCCTTGTAGGCAAGGCCCTCGACGAGTATTCACTCGATACAGTCAGAATGTTTTTTGATGACGCGCAACGATCGGGCTTCGTGCTGTAACGCGCCAGCGCCCTTCTCTCACGCCGCCGCATGCTAGCTTTCGGACTCACACTTGTTCTGTTCGCCTTCTGGTCGTGTTGCGGCTATGCGGCGCTGGCACTGCTGCGCTCACGGCGAAACCTGATGCAGAACGCGCTGCTCGCCCCGGGAGTGGGGCTGTCGCTGCTGGTGTTGCTGCTGTTCTGGGCAAGCCGTGCCGGCGTTCCGATCGGCGTAGCCGGCGTTCCGGTCACGATTGTGCTCGCGCTTGCCGCATCGCTCGTGTACTGGCGCAAGCGGCCGTACGTTCCGTGGCGAAAATACGGCCTGTTCGCGGTCATCCTGCTCGGGGCCGCGGTGCTGACCGGCCGGCCGATGTTCGAGTTCGGGTTCGACTGGGCCAGCTACTGCAACGATGACATGGCGAATTATGTCCTGTCGGCGCAGCGCTTCCATGACCACGGCTATTTTGACGCCCCCACCGGCGTCGAGCCGGGGCACAACCGCGACCTCAGCCTGTACTACTACGACCTGCACGTATATTCACATGAGTTTCACAGAGCGCCCGGCACCCGTTGCGGCAGCGAGTTGCTGCTGGCATGGACGATGACGTGGACGGGGCTGTCCGGGCACCTTGTGTTCATGCCGGTCATCCTGGGTCTGCAGCTTGCTCTGATCAGCTCCGGAGCCGGGCTCCTCTACCAATTTCGCCGGCAGCGCCTATTGGCCGCCCTGGGCGCGGCACTACTTGCCTTCTCCGCGCTCACCGCGATGGGCACGGTCCTCCAGCTCATTGCGCAGGTATTCGGACTGGCGGTTTTCAGTACGGCAGCAACACTGCTGATGCATCCGTTTCGGCCCGAGACGCCTGGCCGAGCCCTGCGCCATGGCCTGCTACTGAGCATCGTGATTGCCGCCGCGATTATCGTGTATTCCGAGCTGGTTCCATTTCTCGCGATCGCGTTCGCGCTCTACGCAATGATGCAGGCGCGCATGCAGGGTCTTCGGCTGCCGCACAATCTAAGTCGCTACTGGATCGCGCTAGCGGCGACGGTGGTTTGGCTGAACACTTACAGCCTTCCCGCGATCGGGTACATGAACAAGCAAATAGGAGGCGGCGTGCAGGAGCGGTTTGGAGGCGACCTCGTGCTCTTTCCGCATTTCCTGATCCCAAGCGGTCTTGCCCAGCTCTGGGGCTTTCTGCCGGTCTGGCAGCTTGCGGCGGAACCTTGGCTGTCGATCATGGTCTTTTGCGGAGGTTTGCTGCTGTTGGTGACGGTCGCAGCAGGGACGCGGCTCGCCTGGCGAGGCCAGCCATGTGCCATCGTGCTGATGGCCATGCTGGCAGTGACCGCGTATCTGATCTTCCGGCGCGCCGACTACGGCCTGTTCAAGATGGCGATGTTCGCGCAGCCCTTTTTGCTGGGCACGCTGGCGCGCGCCTGGCTCCACGCACGCGGCGAGAGATTCGATGAGCAAGCGTACTAACCCCGATTCTGACGGCCGCGGCCGCCAGGGGCAGGGGTGCGCAAAAGCCCGGAGACACTCGACGGGACCTCGAGGTGCAACGCGAGAGATGCGGCACATCCGCGATGCAAAAGACTGCTGGTGAGCAATGCGGGCTAGCTCACTGAAGCTCCTGCCGCTGGTGCTCTGCCTTCTCGGCTTCTACTCGCACCAGTGCTACATCGAATCGAGTCGCGGCCAAGGCGTCGGCTTTGTCGAGGTGCCCGGCGCCTCGCTCAACCGAACTTTCTCCGAGCTGGCACGACTAGAGC
>JACOTZ010000175.1 GCA_016178155.1 Acidobacteriota bacterium | reverse complement strand
CGACGGGCCGGGAGCAGCAGACACGGTGGCAGCGCCGGCCGCGAATGCACAGGCAAAAAATAACAATCGCATAAACTGTCCCGGAGTATATCGAAAAAAATCACATCCGGGGTGAGGGATTCGGGCGCAGCCGTCAAATAACCCACCCGGCGTGGAGGCGTGCCGCTGTTCGCAGCCGCGCCAGCATCAAGGCTAGTGTGGTGTCGCGCGTCATATTTGACAACCGCTCCCTTACGGTCGCGGCCCAGAATGAGCACTTCCGAGCCGCGCGCGTTAGCAAGCGGTATGCGGGACGGCACACCAGGGAGGCCTGGGCAATCGAGGTCGACTTCCCAGCTTCGAGCGGATGACGGCCGCGGCCAGCGCTGGGCGGCAGCGGGTCAGTCGACGGCCACGGTGGGTACGGCCGGGCCCGTCTTCTGGCTCTCGATCGTGCCCATGCGGAGTGTCACGGGCAGAGCCTCACCGCGCATGTGGTTGCCGGGAATGTAGACATTGATCTGGTAGACGCCAATGAATCCAGGCACGAGGCCGCTCCACTCGACGAGTAACTCCGCCTGGCTCCAGCTCGGATCGCCGAAGAACACCTTGATCGCGTCGGTCACGGCGGCCGGATCGGCGGGCGCGGGCTCGCCCGCGGCGACGCTCCCGCCCTTGGTGGCGCCGAGCCCTGTGGCGAAGATCATCAGCCGATCGTCCCGGTGCGCGGGAGCATCCCGAGTGACAGGTTGTCCGTCGAGACGATAGATGGCCGCGTAGTTGGTCTCCGGGTCGGTAAACACGGCCGGCGCGTAGCGAGCGACCGTGATTTGCTGCGGCGGAGAGGCGGACTTGCCGGCGATCGAGCGCACCACCAGGGGGTATCGCCCGGGCGCCATCCCCGGCGGGATCTGCGCATTGATCTGCCCGGCCGAAGTCATGAACAGCGGCAGCGGCTGGTTGTTCAGGGTCACGCACATGCCGCCGAGAATTGTGGGCAGGGGCGTCGAGGAAAACGATCCGTCTTCGCCGAGGTTGCGCCCGAAAATCGAGATGAGACCGCCCGGCGCGAACGCGGGCACGTAGCTGGACAGGCTGACCGTGCCGTTTTGGTTGATAACCGGCCGGTCCGCCGGGCCTGATCCGGGCGCTTCCAGGGGAACGATGCTGAGGCCGCTGGTAGTGAGCACGTAGGCTGTCGAGCCGGAGTCGTCCACCACCATGGTTCGGCCATTCACATTGACACGCTGATTGCCGACCAGCGCCGACAGGGGTCCCTCCAAGGCCGACGCGGAAGCGAGCACGCGGCCGTTCATGTCCACCAGCTCCACGCTCGGGGGTTCCGTGAGCAACTGGTTCGCATTCGCGCGCACCGGCATCGCGAATCGCACAAACGTGTTGCTGCTGGCGATGGAGACGGAGGCGATGGGCCGCGTGGTGGTCGCCGGCGGCTGGCCGGGGCGCACGGGTCCGGGCACGTTGACCGTGCCGGCGGTACCGACGGGGGTCAGCGCCTGGTTTAGAACGGTGCCGTTCGCGAGGTAATACTGGCCGCGCGGGCCGGCGGCGACCGGCCCGTAGTAACCCCTGATCGGCGGGGTGAAAATCTGACGCCCGGTGACAAACTCGTCGGCGAGCGCGTCGTAGAGGTAGACGAATCCGTTGCCGGCGAGCAGGAGAATGTAGTCGCCGTTCGGCGTGGCCGTCATGGTGCGCGGCGCGGCCACCGTATTGGCGCCGATCGCGGGACTGAGCCGGCGCGGCACGGCCTCTCCGCCCACAATCGACCAGATGGTGCCGTTGCTCATGATCACCAGCGGTCCGCGCAGGCTGGCGGCAATGATGGAGGGCGTGACCAGCGCCGCGCTGAAGTTGAAAGGCAGGGCCGGAAAGCGCACCCGGCCGGTTACTTCCATGGTTTCGAGGTTGACGATGCTGATGGTTTCGCCGCCGGTATTGGCGACGTACAGTGTGCTGCCGTCGGGCGTGAGGGCGATGGAGCGCGGCAACTGGCCGACCTTGATAGGCTCGAGCAACTGCTCGCTGCGCACGTCAAACACCTCGAGACGATTGAGCGCCGAGTTGGCGATGTAGACGCGCTGCCGCACGGCGTCGTAAGCCATGTCCACCAAGCCCTCGTTCGCCGTCATGCCGACCGTAATGGGCACGAGGCCGGCGCGCGCCTCGGAGTTGCGGAAGTTCTGAAAGACGCGCACGGCGGGCGGAATATTGATGGCCTCATTGGACTGCAACAGGAAGGTGTGAGTCGGCGAGACCGTCCCCGGGAGGCGCCCGGTGGGGGACCTGGTGTAGCTGAAATCGAGCTGCGCGCCGTCGGGAGTGACCCGGGCGCGCACCGTGGGCGCGGTCGCGGCGATCGCCTGGTTCTGCTGCGCCTGTCCCCCGCCCGGCGGCACGATGCCCGGCGGCGCCGCTCCCGTGCCGGGCGGGGCTGGAGGCACGATGATGATGATCGGGCCGCCGGGAGCGCCGCCGCCCGCGCCCCCGCCGCCGATGCCGCCCGGACCGGTAGGCGGCAACTGCAAAAGCTGCGCACTGACTGTCATCCGGCCCCGTCCTTCGTTGCGCACGGGAACGGAGAGATTGCGCAGGTCGGAGGTGACATCGCACTGGTCGTTGGCAAGCAGAAGGCTGGTGCTCTCAGGGACGGCGATGGGACTCTGCGCGAGCTGCGCAATCGGCAGAATCGTGAAGCCGGACTCGGAGATGGCATAGATGGCGCCGCCATCGGAGGTGATCACCATCGCCCCCGCGAGGTTCTCGGGCAACTGGATGCCCAGCCGAATGAGCAGGTTATCGGCGTCATTCAGCAGAAACTGGCTGACGTTGGGGCGCGCCGGCGGGTTCTGCACGGGTGCGATGTTGAATGCCGAGTACAGCAGAGATCCGTCGGGCGCAAAGACGCTGCCGCCCTGGTTCTGCTGCAGGTTGAAATTGGTGCCGGTCTGAAACGGGTACGGAGCGTTTGCGGTATTCTGCTGTGCCAGGACTTCGAGCGTGCTGGTGTCGAACAGCGTCAGGCCGGACATGAATTTCGAGTTGTCCGGCGATACGGAAAGCACGCTCGAAATATTGAGCACGCTGCGGCTGCGCAGCACGGTGCCGGACGCCACCTCGAACACAAACACGCTGCGCGCGCGGGGGTTGGGTATATTCACGCCGATGATGAGGCTGCCATCCCGGGTAGCCTGCAACTGGCTGCGGGCGGCGAGGAAGATGCGGCCGGAGGGCGGCGGCAGCAGCGGACTGGCCGGGGCGGGCGGCGTGATTTGCACGGGAGCGAGGGCGCTGGTCTCGCTGGCGGCCGGGTCGTAGATCAGCAGCACGTTCTGGAGATTGTTGGCGCCGGTGCCGATGGTCGAGATGAGCACGCGCTCGTCGTTGCCAACGGCCACTCCCTCGGGCTTTGCGGGCAGGCTGACGCGCCCGATCACCGCCAGGGTGTCGAGGTCGATGATGTTCAGCGCGGAGCCGTCGAAGGAGGCCACGTACAGCAGCTTGCCGCTGCGCGACAGGGCGGCCGCGAACGGCAGCGCGTCCGTACGCACCGGGGCCAGAAAGCGCCGCTGTGGAATCGAATAAACCTCGACCCGGCTTTGGCTGCTGTTGACGAGATACAGCCGGCTTCGTCCCTCGTCGAGGACGATGTCGGCAGCGCCGCCCACCAGCGGCACCACCGTACCAAAGGTCGCCGCCGCGCAACTGATTGAGAATACGAGGAGGACCCCGATCAGACGTACTGCCATGGAAATACCATTAAACCCGACGCCTGGATGGGAGTTTCGCGGCCGGCCGGGGCGGGCGCTGTAAAGTAGTCCTTAATGGGACTCACCAGACGCGAACTGCTCGCGGCGTCCGCGATGCTCCCCGGGCCGCGCGCGCTCGGGCAAGCACTCAAGCGCCGGCTGAATATCCTGTTTCTCTTCCCCGACCAGCTCCGCTTCGACTGGATCGGCGGCAACCCGCAACTCGCGGTGCGCACTCCCAACCTCGACCGCTTGGGGCGCATGGGCACACGGTTCGTGAACGCGACGGTCGCTTCGCCGCTGTGCGCGCCCTCGCGCGCCTGCCTCGCCTCCGGCAAGTGGTACGAGCGCTGCGCGGTGAGCGGAAACGATGTCGACTATCCGTTGAGCCAGACGACCTATTACAAGCTGCTGCGCGAGAGCGGCTACCACGTCGCGGGCTGCGGCAAGCTCGACCTGCACAAGGCGACCTCGGATTGGGGCCTCGACGGCAAGCGCCTGCTGCCCGAATGGGGCTTCTCCGACGGCGTGGATAACGCGGGTAAATTCGACGCGATCCGCAGTGGGGCGGTCACGCCCCGCGATCCCTACATGGCATATCTGCACCGGCGCGGGCTGGCCGCGGCGCACGTCGCCGACTTCCGGCGGCGGCAGAAGAACGGCTATGCCGATACCGAGACGACACCGCTCGACGACCAGGCCTACTGCGATAACTGGGTCGCCAACAACGGGCTGGAATTGCTTCGCCGCGCGCCCAAAGGCCGGCCCTGGCACCTGGTGGTGAATTTCACCGGTCCGCACAATCCCATGGACATCACCCGGCGGATGGAGAAACTGTGCCGCGGCCGCGCTTTCCCACAGCCGAACCGCTGCGAACAGTACAACCCGGAAACCCACCTCGCCATCCGGCAGAACTACACGGCGATGGTTGAGAACATCGATCGCTGGACGGGCATTTACCTTGATGAGCTCGAGCGGCGTGGCGAGCTGGAGGATACGCTCATTGTGTTCTCGAGCGACCACGGCGAAATGCTCGGAGATCATGGCCGCTGGGGCAAAACGCTGCCGTATCAAGCCTCGGTGGGCGTCCCCCTGGTGGTTGCCGGCCCGGGAGTGAAGCGGGGCGTAACCAACAAGGCGCTCGTCAGCATCATGGACCTGGCGGCCACCTATCTGGACTATGCGGGCGTTGGGCGACCGGCCGACATGGACAGCCGCTCCATCCGGCCACTGCTCGAGGGCAAGACCGGCGAGTTTCGCGCGCAGGTGCGCTCGGGTCTCGGCGGCTGGCGGATGGTCTGGGACGGCCGGCACAAGCTGATCACCGGATTCGACCCGGAGGCCAGCAGACGCGCGGCCGGACAGACGAAGCCCGGCCCGCTGCTGTTCGATCTCGAGAGGGACCCCCTCGAGAACTCGAACATCGCGGGGCAGGAGCGCGAGATGGTGCGGAGGCTGGCAGCGCTGGTGTGAGCTCCGCGGGCGGTTGGTACGGCCGCCGTGGAACAGCTTTTTTGCCGCTCGCCAGACCGGATTCACTAACCTCCGGCGCCGGTAGCTCAGGAGGTGTAAAAAAATTGATTTCGGGCCTCTTTTCCACAGGCTAACCAAATGCAAACATTGGAGGTCGGAAATGGTTTTGTCGAATATTTCACACCTTCTCACGGTCGCGGCTCAGAAGCACACTTCCGAGCCGTGCGTGTTAGCAATCGGTATGCGGAACGCGCACTAAATTAAATTAAATTAGAGATTTTCAGAACGACGCCATCGACATGATGCGTTACGCCAGTATCTTCGACG
Source organism: Acidobacteriota bacterium (assembly GCA_016178155.1). GTDB lineage: Bacteria > Acidobacteriota > Terriglobia > Bryobacterales > Bryobacteraceae > JACOTZ01. The sequence goes on along the minus strand of JACOTZ010000175.1, from coordinate 29 downwards.
GTAACCCACGCGCCGTCGCCCGTCGGATT
>JACOTZ010000130.1 GCA_016178155.1 Acidobacteriota bacterium | reverse complement strand
TCCTGCCGCTGGTGCTCTGCCTTCTCGGCTTCTACTCGCACCAGTGCTACATCGAATCGAGTCGCGGCCAAGGCGTCGGCTTTGTCGAGGTGCCCGGCGCCTCGCTCAACCGAACTTTCTCCGAGCTGGCACGACTAGAGCGCGAGAGCAAGGCGCCTGTCTGGATCTCCGAGACTCCGAACATCGTGTTGGCGAAGTTCCAGGCGGCTTACGCGCGGAGCCGCAGGCTGCTGTTCCTTGCCAAGGATTACTTCAGGGTGAAAGGCATGCAGCGGCCGTTTCTCGAAAAGCAGCACTTTGACTTGCGCAATGGTGAGACGAACCCGTTTCTCCTGGACCGTCGCGTGCGCACGGCGCTGGAGTCCGGAGCGGATACTCTTGTGCTCGCGAGCGCCGTCAGCCAGGGTGTGCTGAATCACCGCACCGAATCGGCGGTGTCCTACCGCACGGTGGTTCCGATGACGCTGGAGGGTATCGTTAACCGCCTCGCATTTATCGAATCGGAGCGTGGACAGACCTACTCGGTAAAGAACCGGCTGCTCACCTCGATTTACCCGGCCGAAGACGATCTGTTTTTTCGCGGGAGCAAATCAAACGCAGTGGGCCGGCATCTCTTATTCCAGGTACTGAATCCGTCGCGGCCTTTCCGCGTCGTGCTCGGATTCACGACCGTCAACAAGCGGGGTGAGCTGCGCCGCATTCCACCAGTGGCGGCCGTTGGTTCTGAACGCGTCCCGTTCGCGGTCGCCGGTTACGGATCGGCGCGCGTTGTTTCGCCACCGCTTTCACCACAGGTGATCGCGGGATTGCCGTTTATCGCCGTCGACCTGGGTGTTGACGGCAGCTCCGCCTCCGAGCCTCGTACCCGAGCGATGGCGCTGTACGGCGCAGACCTGCCGCTCGACTACCGGCGCACGGTGGGGATCGCTCGCGAGATCTCTTTGATTTCCGAAGAACAGTACAAGGCTTTTACTCCTCCTTCGACCCTGCACAGTTTTCCCAAGGACCTCCGGCACCCGGACATCGAGTATTCAGGCATCTACGAAGACGGATGGGTGGCCGACAGTGCGTTTGTGCGGCTGGCGAGCCCCGCAGATCTTCGGCCGTTTGTTATGGAAGGGGAAATTCCGTCGTTCGAGACCGGGTTCCGCACCACGTTGCAGGTGACGATCGACGGGGAACACGGGGGCGAAATGACGCTCGAATCCGGCCATTTCCGCTTTCAATCCGAGCCGCTGCGCGAAGGTATTCATCACATCGATCTGCGCTTCAGTCGTGTGCACAAGCTAGCCGGGAGCGACGATCGCCGGGTCTCCGGCCGGATCACCCGAATCGGTTTTCCCGCGTCCGCCGAAGCCCCGGATATCTTCGGAACAGGTCTGAGCGCCGGCCGCAACTGGTATGAAGTCGAATCGTATGGGAAAGCCCGCTTCCGCTGGGTGGATACTCAGGCCGAGGTCATTCTCTCCAACCCGGCGATACGCTCGCTACGCGCCGAAGTCGAGCCCGGTCCCGGGATCAATGGGCGGCCTTTCGACCTGACGCTGCTCGACGGCGGCGGCAAACCGCTGCATCGTGCGCGAGTCGAGCGCCGGCAAGCCGTGGTATTCCCGGTGCCGAAGAACGGCTCGCAGCGTCATAGAATTCTTCTCAAAGCTTCGGAACGAGGGCACCCGCTGGCGCTCGATCCGCGCATCCTTACCTTCCGCGCGTTCCGCATCGAGGCAACGCAAAATGACGCCCCCGAGAGGCAGTCCGATGAGGTATTCGGAAGCGCGCTCGTGAGGCCGGGCCGCGGGTGGTACCCCGTGGAGCATTATGGCGGCTCGACTTTCCGCTGGGGCGGGAATGAGCCGGAAATCGTTTTGACCGGGAGCCGCCCCCAGGCAATCATTTTTGATCTCGAGGCGCGCGAGAAGCCGTTCGTGCTGCACGTCCTGGACACCGCCGGGCGGCGGCATCAGACAATCGTCACAAACGGACGCACCAAGGTCACCGTGCTTCCGCCGTGCCCGCCGGCCGGGGCTTGCGCCTTCACCCTGCGCTCCGCGAGACCGGCGCAGCCAACCGCGGGTGATCCGCGCACGCTCAATTTCCGTGTGTTTTCCGTGACTGCCATCCCGGCCAACACGACGCCCCTGACGGTCGCCGGCGGATACCCGAAGCCGCGCTCATGAAGTCGCTCTCGGCATTTCCGGCGTTCTCATGAACCCGGTCAGCTACTTCCTGGCGCAAAAATCATTGCCGAGACGAGGGTGAGCGTGGCATCCAGCGCGGTTCCCAGCGTGATCCCTCGGAAAAACGGCCGAGGGTCGATGTCACGACCGTAGCACGCTGCTGAACGCTGCTGATACCTCATTTACAGGTCCTCCGACCAGCTAATGTGCTTCAGGCGGAACGCCAGCCTGCGCCCATCTGCGGCGGGCACCACCCAGCGGCTGGAGATGATTTCCATCTCGAGGGGCTCGCTGGTCGGGGCCGGCTTAAAGGAGAATTCGAAATTCCCGAAAGGAATGGAAAATTCGTGCACGCCTCCACCGCGCACGTGCACGCGCATCACCTGACCGTCGAGCGTTCCGCCCAGGCGCTCCAGCGCGCCGGCGATCACAACATCGCTGCTGCCCGCCGGCAGCATATAGCGCAGCCGGGGACCCGCCCAGCCATCCGCGTACAGTCCCTGCGCCTCGCGCAGAATGCGACTGATGACACGATGCGCGATGACCGTGACCGCGAACTGCGCCTTCTTTGAGGCCCAGCCCAGCCCTGGCGGCGTCAGCCTCTCCATCCAGTTCCGCAGAATGCGCTCCCAGGTGTCGAGTCCATACGTGAAGTAGCCCGGCGGGTAGCGCAAGCGCCCATGGCGGCGCATGATCCGCGCGAGTTCACGAAGGCGGCGGGCGCCGCCCGAGAACGTTTTCGCCTCGTCGTACTCGCGCAGGCAGCCCATGAACTCCGGCACGTAGGCGAGCGGGAATCGCCGGGCAATCCGAACCAACACGTCCCAATCCATGCCCCAGTGAAGGCTCTCGTCCAGAAAGCCGACCTGGTCAAAGACACGCCGCCGGAAATATACAGTCTGCTGCAGAATATAATCCGAGAGGTAGATCAGCTTCCAGAGATTGAACGGCTCCGTAGCAGGAAAGCGGCCCGTAATCTTTCCTTCCCGGTCGATCAGATAGCCTTCGCCGTAGGCCGCGCCAGCGCGGGTATGCCGCGCCAGCGCATGGCTCCCGCGGCGTACCGATCCCGGAAGGAATAGATCATCCGAGTTGAGCCAAGCCACAATCTCACCCTTTGCCCGCTGAAATCCCTTGTTGATGGCGTGCGACTGGCCGCGGTCCTTTTCAGAAAAAAAGGACAGGCGGCTCGCGTATTCGGCCGCGATCGCAGGGGTCGCGTCCGTTGAACCGCCATCCATAATGATGTACTCGAGATGCGGGTAATCCTGCGCCAGCACAGTCTCGATGGTGGCCCGGATGAATCGCCCCTGGTTATAAGAGGGGGTGACAATAGTGACGAGCGGGGCGCTCACGCCTCGTCTCGCGCGTTGTCGAACGTAAGCGAGTCGATGATACAGGACAGTCGGCGCCAGTCGCCTGTGAGCACAGGACGAAACGTGCGGTCGGCCTCGATTTCGAGGCGCTGATCATTTCCTTTCAGTTCGGGTGGGAAATGAATTTCCACCGTGAATGGACCGCGCTGGCGCAGGTGCAGGCGCTCGAGCTCGGTTCCCGCGACCTTGAACGTGAGTGTCACGCGCTCGAAGGGCGCCTCGTGGCGTCCGGCGATCCGGATGCTGCTGCAGTCAGGGCCGATGGGGCGCTCCGAAACCCAATGCCGCGAGATCCAGCCGTCCTGATAGCGGCCGCTGAAGCCTTCGCCCGAAAGCCCCAGCGCCGCCCATTCCTTCCAGAACCGCCGCGGCTGCTCGCGGTTGTAAGAGGTCCCCAGCAGCAGGCCGAGCAGCAACTTTAATATCGACGGCCGCGACACGTCCAGGAACCCGTCCTTGCGGTCGAGCAGATAAGCGGCATAGCCATAGACCCAGTCATACGGGACATAGCCGTAATGCGCTTTAGCAACGCTGATGATTTCCATGAATACAGCGCGGCGGGCGCCCAGCGTCTTGTTTTCCGGGTACATGCGCGAGTTCGCCAGCAGGTGGTCGATCTTGCGCAGCGGATAGAGCTTGGCGACACGCATCCACAGGTCGTAGTCGAGCGCATAATGGAGCTCCGGATTCATGCCTCCGGCGGCTTGGAACACGTGGCTCCAGAGGAAGGCCGCCGGCTGGCAGATGAAGCAGGTCCGGTTGAGCGTCTCAAAGTCGAACGGCAGCGTCGGATAGCGGCCGATGATGCCACCATCCTCACGGATGTGGTTCGCTTCCCCGTAGACGACGCCGTACGAGGTATCTTCGAGCAAGTGCGTCACGGCTTTGCCGACGGCGCCCGCAACATAGGTGTCGTCGGCGTTCAGGAAAGTGAAGACTTTGCCGCGAGATCGCGCGAATCCCTTATTCACCGCGTCCGCCTGGCCGCGGTCCGGCTCGGAAACCCAGCTCAGGCGTTCGCCATAGGACTGGAGAATCTCTCTCGTTTGGTCGGTCGACCCCGCGTCGATGACGCAGTACTCCAGATGCGGGTAGTCCTGCGCGAGCACGCTGTCGATCGTTTCCCGGATAAACCGACCCTTGTTGAACGAAGGGGTCACAATGCTGACCAGCGGGTAATCCTCGACTACCGTGCGCTGGGGCATCACGTAGGCCGGCCGGCTGATCCGCTCGAGGCTCCGCAGGGTTTTGCCGATCACCGATTCCCATGAGAAATTCCGGGCGCGACGGTGTCCAGCCGCTATCAATTCCTGCCGCAGCGGCGGGTCGCCGAGGAGGCGTTCCAAGCCCGCCGCAATGTCCTGCGGGTCGAGTTCGTCGACAACCAGCACCGCGCCTTCGCCAATCTCGCGGCAACTTTCGGCGGTGGATGTCAATACCGGCGTACCCGTGTGGAATGCCTCAAGAATGGGGATCCCGAAACCTTCAAAGCGGGTCGGATACACAAGCGCTTGAGAACGCCTGTATAACTCCGCCAGCAAGCGGCGGTCGAGGTAACCGGCAAATACGACATTGCGCTCGAGGCCCAGTTCGCGGACATGGCGCTCCACGTCTGCCCGGCCGATATCCGAGCCAGTCAGCACCAGGCTGAGCTCGGGACGCGCGCGGATGACGATCTGCATCGCCGCCAGAAGGTTGCTGTGGTTCTTGTGGGGCCAGAAGTTGGCGGGGAATATGACGTACTCGCGCGGCAGCCGTAAGGATTCAAATTCGTGTGAAGGCGTTTGCGGCGCCGGCTCACGGAACTCCGGGTCGACGTCAAGATGCACGACCTCGATCTTGCGGGGATCGACGCGGAATTTCTCGACGATGGTCCGCTTTGAGTGTTCCGAAAGCGTGAACAAATGCGTGGCGTAGCTGCTGGACGGTCCGTACGTCTGGCGCCTCCAGGAGAGGGTCGAGCCATCGAAGAACTCGGGGAAGAACTCGTGCTGCAGGTCGGGAATCATCACCGCCGATGGAACCGGCGGGCGGTGCGGATCGAGAACCAGCAGCGGGCAGAAGAGAACATCGTAGACACCGGCGTTCAGCTCCGCTCCCAGAACTTCGTTGGCATTTTCGTGAACCACCGGAACCACGCGCGCATCCGGCGCCAGCTTCCGTACATTTTCGATCTCGGCACAATGAGCGAAGATGGTAAGCGAGCCGCGCGCGCGCTGCGCCGCCGCGATCCCGGCCACAACGTGCCGGACGTAATTCTCGATCCCGCCGATCTTCCCCTGTACGTACAGCCTGAGATTAATGGCTATGTTCATCGCGGTACTGCCTGGCTTCTCCCCTCATCCGGGGCGCCCGACATCTGTTCTTCCGTGGCGCGGCGACGTTCCCCGCCCTGACCTCGTATCTGCCGGAGGAGATCCTCGAGCTTGACAATTGCATCGAGGCGCTCCCCCGCGGTCGCTTCCAAATCGGCGACGCGAGCGTCGCGCGCCTGAATGATGGCGGTCAGCTCGATCAGCCCGTGCCGGCGCTTTTCCGCCTCCGCGGCCAGTTGGCTCATCGCGGCATCCGCCTCGCGGAGCGCGCGCAGCCGTTCTTCGGCCGTCCTTTCCAAATCGGCGATGCGGCCGTCGCGTGCGTGAATGACGGCAGTCAGCTCGACCAACGCCTGCCGGCGCTTTTCCGCCTCCTCGGCCAGTTTTGCCATTGAGGCGCCGGCCTCCCGGAGCGCGCACAATCGTTCTTCAGCCATCGACTCGAGGGCGGCGATCCGAAGATCGCGCTGCTCGATGACGGCCGTGAGCTCGCGCAGGCCGGTTTCGCGCAGCTCGGCCTCGCCTCTGAGGTTCCGCAGAGCTTCGTCGGTAATTCCGAGCGCCTCAAGCCGCTCGGAGGCGATGTGCTCCAGCTCCGCCACGCGCGTGGTTGCGGCGGAAACTTCCCGGCGCAATGCGAGGATCGTTCGCTGCCGTTCGCCGCGGTCCCGGGACGCCTCGCGATACTGTCGCGACGCGTCCCTCACCAGATCCGCCGCGGGCTGCGCCAGCAAATCGAGAGTACGCACCTCGGGAATGCGGTGCGGACCCGCCATGACCTCGTGCAAGGCTTCTGCCACCGGCCGCGGAGGCACCAACTCGACGCAGAGACCGCGGCCGAAGGCGCAATCCCAGTTGCAGCCGAAACACGGCAGCGGGTGGGCGAAGGCGATGGAGCCCGGACCCCACGGCACGTAAGCCGGCCAGTGGCCGCCGCCGAAGATAGAGACTCCGGGCACGCGGAACGCGGAAGCAATGTGAACGGGACCGGTATCATTTCCGAGATAGGCAGCGGCGTTCGCGACCAGGCCCGCCAGCAGCGGCAGGTCGTCTCTTTCACCCGCAAAAACCGGCGCTTCGGCGGTACTTCCGAGTTTCCGCCGCAGATCGTCCAGGCGGGTCCGCTCAGCGGCACATCCGGCGAGCAGCACGGGCATGGCTGCGCGGCTCAGAAACGCGCACAACGCCTCCGCGAACGAATCGAGCGGCCATTGCTTGACGGCGCTGCCGGGACCGCCGCCCGGAAAGCAGACGAGGTAACGGCCGCTCTCGAGGCCAAATTCCCGCAGCGTGGCGTTCACCGGTTCCTGCAGGCCGGCCGGCAAGAGCCACTTCGCGGGCTCGATCCAGGGGACATCGATGCGGGCGAGCAGCTCGCGATAGCGGTCCGGCTCGTGGAGAGCCTCCGGGGCAGCAGACCCCTCGAACTCGCGGCGCGGAAGATGAAAATGCTGCAGCACGTCTTCGAGCAGCGGATGCGGCTCCGCCGTGTTGGGGAAGAATACGGATTTCCGAGGGGCCCAGAGCGAGTTCAGCACCCAACTCAGCCAAGTGGGACGGTATTCGGCGGTGACCAGCATCGATGGCCGCAGCGTCCGCAATTGCGGCAGCAGCGAATCGAGCGACGCGAACAGCTCATCGCAAGGTTGATCCCAGGCATAGGGATCGAATTCGGGGCCCAAAACTTTGTCGGGCTTGACCGGGAAAAGGCGGACGATCGATGCCATGGCGGCCCGGCACACCAGCAGCAGGCGTGCCCTGGGGTAGGCCGCTCGCAGGCATGCGAACAGGTGCGCCGTGAGGACGAGGTCCCCAAGACCACCGAGTTGCACCACGACCACAGTGGCTTGCCGCCGGCCCGGTGATCTTTGTTTCGGCATCTCTGTTATTTTATTCCGCTGTACTCCTCTATTTTATTTATTCCAGAATACCTCAGTATCATCACCCGCTCCGCTTGCTTTCCAGCTACCGGCTCAGGTAATGTAAACTCGCGAGCTATGCGCACAGCCACTCTCCTGCTGCTCTCTTCCTGCTGTACCTTGCTGGCCGAAACCGTCCCTTTCGATGCTTCCGCCGTGCGGCCCGGTCCCGTTACCATCGAGCAGACGGCTGCCGCCGTTGTCGTGCGTTGGCCTGACGAAACCGGCCGCACCTGGCGCGCCGAGTTTTCGCTCGATCCTTCGAAGCCGCTGATCACATCGATCGCGACCGGGAGCGCGAGAGTGATCGATCGCGCCCAGCCACTTTACTGGGCGGCCACCGGCAAACGCCGCGGCGGCTGGGACCAGTTTTTCGATTTCCCGCCGAGTCACCCGGAGGGGACGCGCTCCTTCACGGGCAGACTGCAACTCACCTCGGCTCGCGCCCGCTCCCTCGGCGAGCGCGTGGAACTCACGTTCGAGGGACTTCAGCTTGGTATCTTCGCGGGCTCGGTGCGCTATACGTTTTATCCCGGCAGCCGGCTGCTCCAGCAGGAGGCCGTCGCGGCCACCAGCGAGCCCGACACGGCCTACTACTACGACGCCGGCCTGCGCATTACCGCCGATGCCGACCGCCGCGCCGGCGGCAACATGGAATCCGAGATCACGTATTACGACACCAGCGGGCGGCTGCGCACCGTCGCGTCCAGCGGTCCCGAGCGAATTCCCATCGCGGTGCGCCACCGGGCGCTGGCCGCGCGCATGGCGGGCGGCAGCGTGGCTGTATTTCCCGCGCCGCATCAGTACTTCATGCCGCGCGACTTCACCACCAACCTCAGTCACCTGTGGCACTGCGCCTGGCGCGGCACTTTGTCGCTCGGCATCCGGCAACTTCCGGACGACTTCACACGCTTCTACCCGTGGATGAATGCCCCAGCGGGAAGCGAGCAGCGCATGGGCGTGTTCTTCCTGCTGTCCGATAAGGCCGCGCCCGAGACTCTGGCTCAGGTGCTGCGCTATACAAACGCCGACCGGTTCTCTCCCCTCAGCGGCTATCGGACCATGAGCGTGCACTGGCACTTCGCCTATACCGTGCAGGCGATGGAGAAGGGCTTCACGTGGACGCCGCCCTTCACGCGGGTGCTCCGGCAGATGGGCGTTGACGCCAGCATCATCATGGATTTCCACGGTGACGGCCACCCGCGCGACACCACCGACTTGCGCCTCCAAGAGCTGGCCGCGTTCTACCAGGCCTGCCGCGCGCAGTCCGGCCGCGACTTTCTGCTCATCCCGGGCGAAGAGGCGAACGTCCACTTCGGCGGGCACTGGTCAGTCATGTTTCCGAAGCCGGTTCTATGGATGATGAGCCGCCCGCCAGGAGCGAATTCCGCAGCACGCATCCAAAATTCGGAACTGTCTACCGGGCCGGCAACGCCGCCGAACTGCTTGATCTCATGCGCCGTGAAGGCGGTTACGCCTACCAGACCCATCCGCGCACCAAGGGCTCGATGGGCTTCCCCGACGAGATTCGCCAGACCGAGCACTTCCGCGACCCGCGCTATCTCGGCGCCGGCTGGAAGGCGATGAACTCCGACCTATCAACGCCACGGCTGGGCGAGCGCTCGCTCAAGCTGCTCGATGATATGAGCAACTGGGGCTTGCGCAAGATCCTGCTCGGTGAGGTGGATGTATTCCAAATCGACGACACGCACGAACTCTACGGCCATATGAATGTGAACTACGTCCGCGCGCCCGCGTTGCCGGATTTTGACAACTACGGCAGGCTCCTCGACCCCATGGCCCGCAGCGAATTCTTCGTGACCACGGGCGAGGTGCTGCTGCCGGAGCTTTCGCTCCAGGCAGGCCGCGGCGACGAGATCGCCGTCCGCGCGCATGTGCATTGGACCTTCCCCCTGCGCTTTGCTGAAGTCGTCTGGGGTGATGGCACAGAGGCCCGCCGCCAGATCTTTCCGCTCGAGAGCACCCGCGAGTTCGGCGAATCCACTTTTGAATGGAAGCTCGAGGCGAAGGGCTGGAAGTGGGCCCGGGTGGCGGTTTGGGATATCGCCGCGAACGGCGCGTTTGCCAACCCGGTTTGGCGCTAGCCCACCATGCATCCTCGGCGGCAGGGACCGAGGGCAGGAATGCGTCTACATGGCTGTTCTCGTGCCTGCCGACGGCCGTAGCCGCGGAACCGGTGGCAGAAGTCTGAGCGAGGTGTGAGTGTGAATGTGCTGAGAATGCTGCCGCTGCTTGGCTCGGTTCTGCCCGAAGGCCAATTCCGCAGGGGCTTAGTTGTCCGTCTCCTAAGCACGCTACGGATTCCTTCGCCGGGTAAGCCGGCCGGGGCCGGGTGCAGCCCTGGGGCGGCCGTGCCGCATTGGCATCAGCGCCGGTTAATTGGCGCGCGTTTGTCGCGAAGGGCGGCGCAATGCCGGCCAGCTCCGCCAGCCGGAGCCGCTGGAGTGGAAATGCCGGCGCCCACGAGAACCGCCGGTGTGCGAGTGGACGCAGGAATGGCTCCGCCGAGCCGCGAGACAAAAGGGGAGAGTTCCGGAAGGCAGGTCTTAGGGGAGGCGGGTGTCGAATGAGGAAGAGATGCCCGCAATCCAGCTCAGTAGAAGCGCATTGGCCGGGATGTAGAGGTTGAAATCGACGAAGCTGTGGAGGAGGATGGCGGCGAGGGCGCCGAGGCAGCCGGCTGCGAGGCAGTTTGAATCCTCGCGGCGCAGGGCCGCCGCCGTGCCGATGAGCAGGCGGCCGGCAATGAGCGCCAGCAGGAGTGCCGCGGGGAGACCGAGCTCCGCAATGATTTGCAGGTAATCGTTGTGGGCGTAATCCACCGTGAACATCGGGGCTGCGGTTTTGAACTGCAGCAGGGCGGACTCATACGCGCCCAGCCCACAGCCGAACAGCGGATAGGCGCGGATGAGCGAAAACGTATCGCGCCAGATCTGCGCCCGAGTATCTGCTGAAATGTCCTCGGTCGCGGCGAGATCGCCGAAGCGAGCGATCAGGGCGCCGGTGGGCAGCAGCGCGAATGCCACAACGGATACGGCCACGGCGGCCACGGGAACCCAGAGTTTCCAGCGACGGCGGGCTCCTCCACTGAAAGCGGCGGTTCCGGCGATCGCAAGGCCGAACAGTGCGGCGAGGAATCCCATTCGTGACAGCGAATGAACGACGGCCACGAGCAGGACTGTGGCGAGCGACAGCAGGACGGAGGCGGCGAAGGCCGGTGCGGCAGGCGAATGAAAGCGCGACTTGCGGCGGCGCAGACATGCCAGGGCCCAGGCGAGAAGGAACGGAAGCGTCATGGCGAGCATGCCCGCGAAATGATTGCGGTTGGGAAAGGTGCCGCGCGCGAACCCGCCGGGCCCGGCACCATAGACCTGGATCAGCCCGAGCGCTGCCTCGGCGGACGCAACAAGGACGATCGGGAGTACGACCAGGAACGGCCGCTCTTTGAAAGAGCGGGCGAGCCATCCCGCGAGAACGAAAACGAGCACGTAGGCGGCTATACGGAAGAGGTGATCGAGGGTCGCGGCGGGCAGGACGCTCAGCGGAGCTGTGTGAGGGGAGGCGAGTGGGGCGAGGGATGCCGTGAGCGCGGCGCGGTTGGGTGAGAGGATACGCAGCAAGTCGAGCGGAAGGGGCGGAAGCTGAGCCGCGGCGAGCGTCAGCAGCGCGAACAGGCTCGCAGGGACGAGCCTGTCGCGCGCCGGCGTCAGGAACTCGCGCGGCCGGAGACTCCAGCACAAGGCTCCGGCGCCGATGAGCCCTCCCGAGAGACGCCAATCGGAAGAGAGTACACCCCCATACTTCAGACTCGCGTAGCCAAGGCTTGCGCCCAGAACCGCGAGCAAGGCAAAGCGCACGAATCTCAGCGCGAGATGCGCATCGGCGTGTCAGGCCGGACGCGGCGCGCGCCGCGCTGCATCTGCTTGGAATCAGAGGCGCCGCCGGTTTCCGGCGTGGCGACGTCGTGGCCGAACCAATAATCGCCGGGTTCGAGTGTCGCCGGGCGCTGGAGAGTATACACAACCCGGAAGATGGGATCGGTTGTACCGTCGCGGAACACGCGCCGGACGCCGGTGTCTGAAGTCGCAAAGCTGCCGGGCGTCCGGTCGCTCGAGAGCACATCGCCGACGAAGCCCGCGGGATCGGCCGGCATGTCGCCGCGATTGGACCACATATTCATGCGGTAGGTGTTGTAAATGTTCTCGGGGTCAAAACGCAGCTCGGTGTTGCCGTTGCCGTCGAAATAGCCGACGATCTGGTCAAACGTAGTGCGTGTGGTCAGCCGGAAGGACCCGGCGAAGATGCTGCGGAGATTTACGGACATGGAGGCGAACAGGAGCAGCCCGGGCTTGTTCTCATCCGGGCTGCCGCCGCGGTTGTCGTAATAGCCGGCGGTCGCGGCGGTCTCGATGCCGTTGTTGTCGAACACGACGGCGCCGCCATTGCGCAGCGTGAGGGCAAGGCCGGAGAGGGTGGCGTGAGCCTGGGTGAGGCCAAGATCCTTGGTCCAACTGCGGAAGCCCTTCTGGCCGTAGCTCCCGGGGTCGTTGTGCACGAAGGCGAGGGAACTGCCCGACCCGGACATGCCGTTGAGGGTTTGTCCGTTGGGGAAGCGGCCGGCGCCGAGCAGCCAGTAGAAGCCGTTGGGCTCGACGGGGATGGTGAGGTCGTCCTGCGACTGGGCTGCAGCGACGCGCGCCACGATGGGGAGGTCACCGATCACGTCCCAGTAGGGGAGGCGCAGATTGAGCTGGTAAAGACCCGAGAAATAGGGAGCCAGACCGGCGTATTCGGTGCGCGCCGGAGCGCCGTCAATGGCGACGGCGACCGGTTCGGTGAGCCGATTGAGGGGATCGCCGGGGCCTCCGGCGCCGCCGGCGAGTCCGGCGGAAATGGGTGGATCGACCGGGCCCATGCTGTTGGCATAAAGCACAACGATGTCGCCCGGCCTGGCGGGACGCTCGCGGGAGGCGTAGGCACCGTCGGGATGGGTGAGGATGGCGCGGCCGTGCCCGGTCAGGTCAACGGAAAAGAGGCGGGGCGCGGAGGACTTGAGCGAGATGGTAATGGAGTTGCCGGCTCCAGCCGCGTTGCGGACCCGGAGCTGGATGTCGCCGCTAACGTTGTACGGGAGGATGGCGTTAATCTGGCCGGGGGCGACGGCGTAGAGCGGCGCGAGCACGGTGCTGGCGCCGGTGATCACCTCGAGCGAGACGCCGTCGAGGACGGTTGGCAGGGGGATGGCGGGCGCGCCCACGAGGCGCGAAGCGAAGTTGCTCCCGAAGAGCGAAACGACGGCGCCGGGAGCGAACTCGCGGCTATAGTCGGCTGCATTCACGGCGCCGCCGGCAGAGATGGCCGGCGGGCCCTGAGCGGAGGCCACGGCGCAGGCGGCCAGGGCGGCAAGAAAGGGGAAGCTGGATATTCTATTCATCGGAGCGGTCCTTCTCAAGGCTTGTTGATGCTGACGGGGGGCAGCCCGGACGGCGGCCCCGGCGGCGTCGGCGGAAGGCCGGGCGGCGGGCCCGGAGGGACGAAATTCGGCGGGAACCCAAACGGCGGGTTGTAGCTGCGCCACCGGTCGAGGAAGCCGACGTTCCACGGCCGTATGCGATAGCGAAACGAATTGGCATCCCGGCCCGGGGTCGCAAAGGCCCCGGGATCGAGGGGCGCCCAGTCGGCGCCGGCGCCGGCGACCGAAAGCAGGCCCTCGCGCGACTCGCCGGGCAGCGAGTCGAAAGCCAGACCGGCGATCCCGACCCGCGAGCTGCGTTCGAGCTTGTAGGCGAGGTCGCCATTGAGCAGGCGCAGCACGGGCTGTTTGCCGGTAACGTCGAGCCGGGCGCGGGCGCCTGTGTTCAGAAAAGCGCGACTGCCGTCCTTAAACGTGACCAGCGCGGGGGCGATGCCGACCATGATCTCGTCGCCGGAAACGAGGGGCCAGTCCGGGACGCCGCGCACCTGGATCTGAGCGCGGCCGAGCGAGAAGTCCGCGGAGCTGGACACGGTGGCGACAGGGATTGCCGCCGCCGCGAGGGCGGGCAGGCAAAGAATGAGCAGATTACGCACAGAACCTCCTAACCTGGTAGATATCAGGCCTATTTTAGTCGGAAATACACTACAAATTAAACCAGGAAATCCTTTAATATGTGTTCCCGTAGCAGCGCCATCCGGCGTTTGCCCGTGGTGTTGGCTCCGGCGTGGTGTTTTTATTACCGGAATTTTCCTGGTATCCGCGGGGTTTCAGTCGCCGGCGGCGGAGCAGCGGAGCGCCTCGATGCCGCCGTTGAGGCGGCGTGTCAGGTCGGCGACGTCGGCCTCGACCATGATGCGCACGAGGTCATCGAAGCTGACTCCGGGCTGCCAACCAAGCCGCTGGCGGGCTTTGGCAGGATCGGCCTGCAGAAAATCGACCTCGGCGGGGCGCAAATAGCGAGGATCGACTGCGACGTACTGGCGCCAATCAAGCCCGGCATGGGCGAAGGCCAGCTCCGCGAAATCACGTACGGAGTGGGACGTGCCGGTGCCAATCACGTAGTCGTCCGGCTCATCCTGCTGGAGCATCATCCACATGGCGCGTACGTAATCGGGGGCATAACCCCAGTCGCGACGGGCATCGAGATTCCCGAGGTAGAGCGTGTGCTCGAGGCCGAGCTTGATATGGGCGACGGCCCTGGTGATCTTGCGGGTGACGAAGGTTTCGCCGCGGCGCGGGGACTCGTGGTTAAACAGGATGCCGCAGCAGGCGTGCAGGCCGTAGCTCTCGCGGTAGTTGACGGTAATGCCATGGGCGAACACCTTGGCGCAGGCGTACGGGCTGCGCGGGTGAAATGGGGAGAGCTCGTGCTGGGGCGGCGGCACGCTGCCGAACATTTCGCTCGAGGAGGCCTGGTAGAAGCGGCACTCGAGGCGCGCCTGGCGAATGGCCTCGAGCAAGCGCAGCGTGCCACCGGCGACGACGTCGGTGGTGTATTCGGGGGCTTCGAAGCTAACCTTGACGTGGCTCTGCGCGCCGAGGTTATAGACTTCGGCGGGGCGGATCTCGGAGACGAGACGGGTAAGGGAGGTGGGATCGGCGAGGTCAGCGTAGTGGAGGAACAACCGGGCCCCGTGCTCGTGCCGGTCCTGATAAACGTGGTCGATGCGGCTGGTATTAAACGAGGACGACCGGCGCTTGATCCCGTGGACCTCATAGCCTTTCGAGAGCAGGAATTCGGCCAGATAGGAGCCATCCTGGCCGGTGATCCCGGTGATGATTGCGCGTTTCATGGGTTTCCTTTCCACGCAGAAAGCAGAAACAGCTCGGCGACCACCCAGCCACAGACGGCGCCGGCGGTGTCGGCGAGGAGGTCGAGCCACTCGGCCGCGCGGCCGGGCGCGAGGATCTGCAGAGCCTCGATGAGGCCGCCAAGCAGGATCATGGCGGCGGCAGCGGCGAGGCGCGATCGCCGTTGTGCGTAGAGCAGGCCCGGAAGCAGGGCGAGCACGAAATACGCGCCTCCATGGAGCACCTTATCCAAGGCGGCGCCGAAGGGGTCGACGGCGGCGATGACGGGCGCAGGCAGCAGCGACAGCGCGGTCACAGCGGCAATGGCAAGCCACCAGAGTACGAGGAGCGCGCGGCCACGCATGCTGATTAACCCTGGAGGCAAGATGCGGCCCGGAGTAGCGGCAGCCGCAATGAGATCGGGTGAGCGGACCTGATGGCAGGGCAGGACCTCGCGCTCCCTCCGAATGCGGGCGGGACCGGGCAGGTGGCCGCCGGGCTGAACGCGTGCCTCCCCGCAGGCCGGTTGAAGCGGGTAAGAATCTTCATCGCAATTCCAGGCTGCCACGGGGCCGCACTGAAGTTGCCGGATGTGTTCGTGGACGGCCATGCAATTCAGGAAAGTCATGTCGAAGCCGCGTGACCGGCCTCGGGGGCCCGGTCACGGACACGAGGAAGAAGGGTGAAAAACTCGCGGCACGAGTCACAGAGGAATCCCTGTGCCAGGGGGATATTGCAGCGCGGGCAGGCAGCCGCGCCGGCCGCGGCAAGCCGCTCAGACTCTTCCATCGTTCCCCGTCTCACAGAACCGCACTGGTTCCCCTACGTGGAGGGCGCCTCGATGGCGGCGAGCTCCGGGTGATTCGTCCTCTGGTTCGAGAACGCCGCCATGACGAGCGCGTCCACCTCATCTTTGTAGGTCGGGCCGCCGACGGCCTTCAGGTAGCGCTGGTTGTGATAACGCAGGTCCGTGTAGTCTGCGATCAGGCCCGCGTCCAATGCGTTCCTGAGCTCTTCGATGCCGTCGCGCAAGGTGTAGCGCGCCCGGAAACCAGCTCGGTTCACGATCTTGTCGAAATTCACGCGATAGTTGCGGCGGTCGGCATTCTCCACGTGCTCGATCCGGACATTCCGGAAGGTCTGTTGAATTACCTCGGCAACCTCAGTGAGCGTATGGTTCAGCCGGGAATCGCCAACATTGAGGATTTCACCGGTCACGAGGCGCACCGGCGCTTCGAGCACCCGCACGGTTGCTTCCACCAGGTCGCATACATGGATGAAAGGGCGCCACTGCTGGCCGTTGTAAATCGTGATCACACCCTCCTGGTATGCCTTGGCGGTCAGCAGGTTGACCACGAGATCGAACCGCGGACGGTATCCAAGTCCGAACACGGTGGCGAAACGCAGGATAGTTGGATGGAAGGTCTGGCTTCTGGCCTCGAGCAGAGCCCGCTCGGAATCCACCTTGGTCCGCCCGTACAACGAGATCGGCCGCACCGCGGCATTCTCGTCCATCTCGATGTCGGTAGCCCCGTACACGCTGCAGCTCGACGCGAACAGGAACCGGCTCACACCGTGTCCTTTGGCGATCTCAATCAGCATGCGCGTGGCGGCATAATTCGTCTCGAGCGCCGGGCCGTGGTCCTGCTCGCACGCAGGGTCGCCGACAATCGCCGCCAGGTGGATGACGGACTCGACGCCACGCACGGCCTTCACCACGTCCTGAATGTTTCGGCAGTCGCCGACCATCAGCTCGAAATCCGGGTTGTTCCGGACGGGACGCAGCGGTTCGTCGCCGTAGAGCAAGCTGTCGAGAACACGAACGCGGTAACCCTTCTCGAGGAGCCGCTCGACCAGGATGGAGCCGATATAGCCGGCGCCCCCGACCACCAGAACCCAATCAGGGCGAGGCGCAAGGGCAGGGGCAGTTTTCAGCCTGACAAGATACCGGGCCTCCAGGAAGTCTTTGGCGATGCGCGCCGAGGCGGCTCCGGCCGCGGCGAGAACCATGAATGGCAGCGCCACGCTTCGGCCGACATTCTCGCTTCCAAACAGCAGGAAATTGGCGGCGAAAAAGACAATCGCGGCCAGCACCACCCCGCGCAGGATGACCCAAATCTTGTAGCGGCCGATGTAGGCGCGTGAATGCGTGTAGAAACCGTTCAGAAGAAAGACGAGAGGGAATATGGGCGAGAGCACGCCGAAAAAGGCGGTGTAATACAGGGAAAAGCCGGAAACGATGGCCTCGGCTTCGGCGCCTCTGCCTGTGCCCGTTTGATATACAACGGACACGGCCAGGGCGGCAATCATGCTGAAGTGCACGATCGCGAAGTCCGCTGCCATGCGCGGAAGGGCTTCCCGCCAGTTAAAGCTCCGCAGGGATCGTAGCACGTAAGACTCCTTTCTCAGAGAACCGGCCGGCGGGAATCCGGTGCGAGGCGACGATATTCCGCACCGCGGCAATCACGTCCTTCACATCCTGGTCCGTCATTTTCGGATAGAGCGGCAGCGAGAGCAGCCCCCGATAAATCTGCTCGCAGACCGGGAACTGCTCGGGCCTGTAGCCGTATCGTTCGCGGTAGAAGGGATGCCGGTGCAGCGGAATGAAATGAACGGAAGCGCCGATGTTGCGCGCTCGCAACTCATCGATGAATTGCGAGCGGTTCAGCCGTAGCCGACCGGCCTCGAGACGAATCGGATAGAGGTGGAAGGTGTGATTCCTGCCTGGCAGGCGGCGCGGCAACAGAATCTCCGGGAGTTCGGACAGCGCCTGGTCGTAGCCGGCGGCGATCTGCTGGCGCCGCGCGATAAAGCCGTCCAAGCGGCGCAACTGGTGGATCCCGAGTGCGGCCTGAACATCCGTCATGTTGTACTTGTAGCCGGCTTCAAGGACTTCGTAGTACCATGACCCGGCTTCGGTATATCGCTTCCAGGCATCGCGGCTCATGCCGTGCAGCGAAAGTGAGCGGAGCCGCCGGGCAAGCCGGTCGTTATTGGTCGTGATCATTCCGCCTTCACCGGTGGTCAGGTTCTTAGTGGCGTAGAAGCTGAAGCACACCGCATGGCCGTGCGAACCAATTCTCGCTCCCTCGGACTCGGCCCCGGCGGCGTGCGCGGCGTCCTCGACGACAGGGAGTCCATGCCTGTCCGCCAGGTCTAAGATCTCCCGGAGTCCGCAAGCCTGGCCGCCGTAATGGACCGGGATCACGGCCTTCGTGCGCGGGCTGATGGCACGCCGTACCGCTTCGGGCGACATTTGGAAGTCTGGATCGACGTCCACGATTACCGGGGTGGCGCCCAAATGGACGATGACATTGGCGGTTGCGCAGAAAGTGAGAGTAGGCACGATCACTTCGTCGCCATAGCCCACATCCAGAGCCGCCAGCGAGGTATGCAGGGCGGCCGTGCAGGAGTTCACGGCAACCGCATGCTTGGCACCGACATATGCGGCGAACTCCTGTTCAAAGCGCTTGACCTTGGGGCCCGTGGTGACCCAACCGGAACGGAGGCTGTCAGCGACTTCCGCGATCTCTTCCTCGCCGATATAGGGGAGGGCATAGGGTAGGAAGGAATTGCGCATCAAAGTATTTTTCGGAAGGTGAGACTGGTGCGGGTCAGCCGGAACCCGAGGCTCTCATACAGGCGTGCCGCGGGAATGTTGCGAAGCTGTGTTCCGACTTCGGCGGTCCGCAGTCCCTGGCCTGTGAACCAGTGAAGAGCGGCCGAGGTCGCGCGCCTGGCGAGGCCTCTTCCGCGCGCCCAGACGGCGGTCGCGACCAGGATGATGATGCCGCGGCCGGCATCGCGATCAGCGCGGCAGGCCACATAGCCGGCGGCGCGCTGCTCTGCTTCGGCCACAACGACCGCGTCGGCGGCAACACCCAGGCAGCAGTTGCGCGTCCAGGCTTCATTGACCCGGTCGGCCACGGGCGCCGCCAGCGCGGGATCGGCATGGAAGCGGTCGAAGACGAAGGCGGTCCTGCCGATCTCGAGAATATCCTCGAGGTCGCGGGGCTCAAAGAGACGGGTCCCGGGCGGCGCCGCGGCGGCGCCTCCGTTCAGGACCAGCCGGAAGGTCTGGATGCCGTCGATGAGTTCGAACCCGGCCTCTTCAAGCGCATGGATACTCGAGAACTCCTCCGCTCCGACTCTTGCGGAGAGGTGGCGGACACCGGCGGCCCGGCACTCGTGTAACACCGACGAAAGGAGCTTCTGCTTATTCCTCCGGGCCTCCGCGTAGGAGCCGGAAGCTTCGAGCAGATCGAGACGCGCGGCCTCAATGCCGAACTGCTCCGTGTCCCATTCGAGGCGGCGACACTCGGCTAGGCCGGCCGGACTTTCAATGCGAAGCGCCAGGGTTGGAGTGTCAGTTGCGAACATCGGCGTTAATGTCTTTTCTCAAGAGCACGTAGGGAATCGTTTTGAGGAGTATTCGCAGGTCGAGCCACGGGGACCGCTGATCGACGTATGCGACGTCAAGGGCCTTCCGGCGTTCCCAGGAAATGCTGTTTCGCCCGCTGATCTGGGCGAGGCCGGTGATCCCGGGCCGGGTATTCAGCTTACGCCGCTCCGCTTCCGTGTAGAAGCGCAACTGGTCGATCTGATCGGGGCGGGGACCGACGAGACTCATGTCGCCCCGGATCACGTTGAAAAGCTGCGGCAACTCATCGAGGCTGGTCTGGCGGAGCCAGCGGCCCACTCGGGTGAGTCTCGGATCGTCATCGCCGGTGTAGGCCGAGCCGTCCGGATTGCGCAGCTCCGGGGCGTTGTCAAGCATAGTGCGGAACTTCAGCAGCCAGAATGGCCGGCCGAGAAGTCCCAATCGCCGCTGCCTGAACAAGATCGGACCGGGAGAAGATCGCCGTACAAGCAGAGCGCACAGCAGCAGGACTGGCGAGAGCACGGCGAGCGCCAATAAAGCAATCAACAAGTCGCGGATGCGGGGCATGGAAAACTTGCCGTGCAACGGATCCTGCTCCCCGGCACAGGCCGGGAGGCGAGCGCGCATACAGGTCCGGCGGTTCACAAGAGCGGAAATTCAGTGGATCGATTCCGGAATGCCTTGCTTCAGACCGAGGGCACGCAGGAGGTCGAGCATCTGCGCATACTGGCCGGCGCGATCGAACGCATTGCCGCAGCGGTAAGCATTGTCGGCGAGCCGTTTGCGCAGTACCTCGTCGCGCGCCACAGTTCGCAGCGCCGCCGCCAGGGACTGCGCGTTTCCAGGCTCATAAGATAGCCCGACGCCTTTCGATTCGATGACCTCCCGCAGGTCGCCGCGAAGAGAAGTGATGATCGGCAACCCGGCCGCCAGGTAGTCATATGCCTTGTCGGGCATCTCAACGTTCGAGTCCCTGGCGTAGGTGCAGAGTCCCACATCGCAATGCCGGTACAAGGACGCGAGACTCTGATGGTCCAGCCGGCCAAGGAGCTGGAGGTTTCCGCTGCCCGACTTGCCCGCTTCGCGCAAACGCGGGCACAGCGGCCCATCGCCAGCGATCCAAATGCGAATCAGCGGCTGGTCCTGTTCGACTATCTTCGCCGCGGAAGCAAGGCAGTCAACATCGTAGTTGTTGCCGACGGTCCCGGCGAAAACAGCCCAGATCTCACGCGGCGCTTTCGACCGCCCGAACAAGTCCTCGACGCGAGACTGCGCTGCCGTGCCCTGCGCCCGAAAGCCGCCGACGTCGATGCCGTTGTAAATCACCCGCGACTCGATCCCGCCGCGAGCCTCGCGGAGAGCGTGCCGCAGATAACTTGGACACAAGGCGGTGATTGCATGCGCTCGCCGGCGGACGCTGCGGCGCAGCGCACGCCACGGCCAGAACAGCGGGCGCGCCGCTGACCGCAGCGGGCGCGGGATGGCCAAATCGAATAATTCCGGCCACAAATCCATAACATCCACAATCAGCATCGCGCCAAAGCGCCGGCACAGCCGGGCCGCGACAAAGGCGGATACCTGCGGTGTATCCGAGGCAATAATGAAGTCGGGCCGGCGAGCGTGCCGGGCTCCTCTCTCGAGCCGGCAGGCAAAAACGAATTCGAACAACAGGCGCCCCAGTCCCACGTGGCGGCGATATCCGGGCGTCGGGACGAGACGGACGTGGAAGTTGGGGCCAACGAGCGAGTCCATCCATTCGCGGCTGCGGTGCACCTTGAAGTGATGCGAGAAACCCGCGGTCCACCAGGTCACGTCACAACCGGCGCCCGCCAGAATTCGGCCGAGCGTCGCGAAGCGGTACTCCCGCCACTTTTCGCCGGGCAAAGGTCCGTAGGGATTCACCAGCCAAATCGATGGCCTGTCCATAAACTCAACACCCTGAGCGTTAACCATGCCGCGCCCAAGCCCCGCCAATTGCACGGGCCGGCCGTCCAGGAGAGACGATCGCCTTCACCCGCCTTCGCCAGCGCGCGGGCACAAGGTACAGAATGCGGCTTCGCACGAGAGAACACTTGAAAACCAGCCGTTCCAGGCGGGACATCTCCGGGCGCATGGAAAGATCGGGGTTGACGTTGAGCGAGCCAAGTCTGCTCAGCGCCCCTCTCTCCCACTTTCCCTTGATCACGCCATTGACCACCGCAAAGTACGGTTTGTAAGTAGAGTAGAAGCCGTCGTAGAGGTCGCTCCGCAGGGAACCTTCCACCTCGAAGTCCCACGCCGTCTCGCCGCTTCCCAGCAGCATCAGCAGGGTCTCCCTTTTCCATACCGAGCAGACGGTTGCCGTGCGATAGATCGTGCCCTTCGACGCGCACCCGATCAGGTCGTCCAGCGCGCGGTCGGGCTTCGGTTTCGGATTCAGACGCAGGTAGTTTCCGCCGCCGCCGAGAAACCGTTTCAGCACTTGCATGACCGCCGCGGTGTCGACGCGCTCGACGAGCAGGAGGTCGTCGATAAACAGAAAGATGTACTCGGCGCTCACCTGGCGCAGCGCGCGCCTGAGGTTATCGGACCAGGAAACATCGTTCCCCACGAGAATGGTCGTGACCCTCGGGTGAGAAAACGGTGCATGGTTGCCGACGAGATATACGCGGAACGGGCAGTCGGGCCAGAAGCGCCAGAACAGGTTAAAGAAGGTTCCCCAGAGATCCCGATACCGGTCGCAGGACGGCACGACAACGGCAATCGCGTCCTCGACGCTCACGCTGCCCCGAGCTTTCGCCGGCGGGAGTTGAGCAGGCTCCGGTAGAGCTCTTCGTATTGATCGACGACCGTTTCCCATTCGAATTTGGCTGCCTGCTGCTCCCGCCCCTGCTCCGCCAGCCGCATGCGCAAAGGCGTGTCGTCGAGCAGCCGGTGGACCGCGGCGGCCATTTCGAGAGTGGAGTTCACCACCAGGCCGCCCGCGAGTTGGGAGGCATTGCCGGCCGGAAAGGCGACAAATGGCGTTCGGCTGGCCATGGACTCGAGCAACACGAGCGGGAAGGCCTCGATGTAGGAGCCGCTCAGGAAAACGTCCGCCGCGGCAAAGGCGGCGCTTACGTCGGACCGTGAAGCGCCATCGAGAACGACCAGGTCGCGCCCGGCCGCTCGCCGGCACCGTCGCCAGCAACTACGGTAAAGCGGCGCGACGTCCCGGCCGATGATCACGAGCGTCGTATCGCTCCGGCGGAGCCGCCGGAAGGCGCTGATCACGCGCTCGTGGCCCTTGTTCCGGAAGTGGTTACCCACGCTCAGCGCCAGGTAGCGGGTCCGAATGCCGTACTTGCGCCGAAAGTCTTGCGCGGACTTGTGAAACTCAGCCGCATCGACGCCGTTCGGGATTACCCGATAATGGTTCACTCCGTGCGCGCGGCCGAATCGTTCGTCGATGTACCCCTCGGCGTGGTACACCACAGCGTCGTACCGGCGCAGATACATGGGCAGCCGTTGAAAGTAGCGCCAGTACAGGACCCTACGCCAACCCAGTAACCCGGAAAAGCCGCACGCCACGAGAACGGTCTTCGCGTCCAGCGTGCCGAGCAACCGGCACGTCAAGTCCGTACCCCAGGTCTGGGCGGCGTAGTTCATGACAATATCGAACTTGCCCGAACGCAGGAACCGCATGAATGCTTCGGTTTCGCCGGATATCCCGAGCGCACTGTGGTTTAGACGGCTGGAGATATTGAACTCGCGGATCGCAACTCCGTTGTGCCCGGTACAGCTCCTCTCCGGCACAGCCGAGGTTGCGACGGTAACGTCGTGACCCCGCGCGACCAGCCGCTCCGACACTCGGCGCACCACTTCCTCGGCTCCTCCCGACCGGGGATAGTAAAAAGCCGCAGTGTGGAGAATCCTCACGGCAACAGCCCAGGGCACCAACCGGATTTGCGGGCGGCGATCAAGGGGGCATCCGGACCGGTGTGCGGCTGCCCCGCCGCGCTCCAGGGCCAACGCTGGCGGCGCTGGGAAGATTCATTCCGGCGCGCATACGCCGGCGCGGGAGCAGTCTGCCGCAGCTCGCGGTCACGGGCTGCCGCATACGCAACCGCCAGGCCCACAACCGCCCAATACCACGAGCTGTCAAGCACATTGTTGAATAACTTAAACACCAGGAGTGCGATAACCCAGAACAACAGCGCCTCTGTCACCCAATCGCCCGGGCTGCGCCGATACATGGCAATCAGGCGCCTGGTCACGTAGAGTCCCAAGGCGCAGAACGCAAGAAATCCTACGAATCCCTGCTCTGCGAGCACCTGCAGATATGTGTTTTCCGCGTGATTAACATACCAGCCGGCCTTTGCCGGGAGAAAAAGCCGGAGGTTTCCCACTCCCACACCCAATCCGGCACTATCGAGAATCACGTCGGTCGTGCCCGAAAGAATCGCAATCCTGGCGGGATTGCTGTTTCCTTCCTCATCCGACGTGTTGAAGATCGTCTGCAAGCGCCGAGCCACCACCTCGGTCATCTCCTCGGGAACGAACCAGGCACCGATCGAAAGGACCAGCACAAGTAGGAGGGCCGTCATCATGCGCGCGTCTAACCGGCGCGGCGACCGGTTGCGCCGCGCGAGATAGAATACTCCACACAATCCCGCGGCGGTCGCCATCCAGGCGCCTCTGGACAGCGACATGATAATTGCCGTGCCGGCGCCCAGTGCCACTCCATATCCGGCTACGCGGATCGCTCCCGTCTTTTTCCGTGCCAGCGCGAAGGAGATTGCGAAAAGTGTCAGAAAGTACAAGGCGTCACTATTCCTGGTGCTGGTCGTGTAGGTCACGCCGAAGTAGCCGAAACCATGTTCGATCGCGTCTCCAACCTCGCCGGTGAGATAGCCGTACGCGCCGAAGATCAGCACCGCGAGCGAGGTTGCTCCGAGCATCCAGACTGCCTTGGTCCAGTCGGAGCTGGTCAGGTGGCACAGGTACAACACCACGGGAAACGACGCCATGACGACGTACTTGACTGCCAGCGGCCCATTCGGAATGGCAGAGACCTCCAGGCTGGCGATGGTGGCGAGGCAGTATACGGCGCACGCCAGCAGCACGCCCAGGTCCTGCCGGCTCGTCCTCTCGCGGCACTGCAGAGCTCGCACCAGACCCAAGGCGAGCAACAGCACCGAAAGCGGCACGATGTACGGGAATTCTTCTCCGCGAATCGTAATCCGCAACTCGGGCACGGCGTATGTGCCCAGCGTCAGGTAGGTGAGGACGACGATGCCTGTGGTTAGGCCGTGCAGTCCCGTGCCAGCAGTTCCTCGCCGGGGCAAACCGCGGCCGCCTGAGCCAGACTCGCCTGCGGTCGCCGCGGGCGGAAAGCTCTCCCGCATTTCTGGAGAACAGACCGGCGCCGGCCATTCCGTGTTCGTTCGAGTCACAACCCACTGGTGGTCGCGACGCATCGGGAACGCCTCGAGTTTCCAAAGCGCATAGCAGACGCGCGCCGCATACAAGCGAACGCAAGCCATGCCGCGCAACTTTCGAGCATGCCGCAGAGGCCCGGCAGGGACCAGCCCTCCCGGGCGGCGGCGCTCCTCTGAACCGCAAGCCGGGCGCGATAATTTTCGCTTTTTTGAATGGCCGACAGGCTACGCGCTCTGAGCGTTCTCCGGCAGAGGACCGCGGGGAGGTTCGCGCCTTTCGAGTGTTCGAGAATGCGCCACCATAAGTCGTAGTCCTCCCACCGCAGGTCGGGACGATAAAGACCCGCGGCGATGAGCAAGTTCCTGCGGGCCATGATGCAACTGTGAAAGAATGGATTTTCACGGCGCACGCGGCGACGGATTTGGGGGTCGTCGAGGGGCACGATCGCGAGTATTGGTGTGTCTTCGCCTTCGCGCAGGACCGTGCATTGGGCGCCGACGATGCCGTACTCAGCGTGCCCGTCGAGAAATCGGACCTGCTCCTCCAGCCTGTCCAGGAGAGCCACATCGTCCGCATCAAGACGCGCGATATACCCGCCCCGGGCGGCCAGAATGCCTGCGTTGAGCGCACTCGCGAGGCCGCCGTGCTGCAGCTCGAGAATCCTGATGCGGGCGTCGCCGAAGGATCGGACCACGGTCAGGGTGCCGTCGCTCGATCCGTCATCGACGACGATCAGCTCGAAGTCCGAAAACGTCTGGCTCAGAATGCTGGTAATTGCCAGGCCTAGGTGCCGCTCCTCGTTGTAGGCGCTGATAATTACGCTGACCTTGGGTGACATGGTTTGGTCCCGGCCGGTGTGGCTTTCGGGATATTTCAGTTGGCTGGCGCCGCCGAACGCCGCCCCGCCGCAATTCTCAGCCCCGGCGTTTCTGGTCGGAACGATCATGCCCAGAGGCCAGGTTCGCGTTCAGGTCCGGTGCATTTTCGTGCAGCTTTTCCTTAAGGAGTCGCGACCGTCACCTGGCCCGCGGGTGCGAGGAAGTGCGGTTCACTGCCGGCCGGCATTCGCTGCCAGGACGGCGGAATTGCCGGGGCGGCACGCAAGTATTGGTCTTCCCGCGGCGCGAACACAATCTTGCCCGGGTTCTCGCCGAGCCATGCTCCCCACCAACTGAATGTGCTGTTGGCGATGACGTGATGCTTGCATCTGCTCATCAGCCACAGATCTTCACAGGCATGATCATCAGGCCGGTCATGAGCGATTAAAGTGTAGGGCAGATCCGCGGTCACTAAATCATCGAATGCCCCGGCACAATCGGCAAAGAAGAACAAATGGGGGCGCATCAGATGCTGTTTCACGATCCGCAGGCAGTTTTGATAGTAGGTTCGCGGCAGGCGAACCGAGCCGCGCGTATCCTTGCCGACGCCGACCAGGCTGCGGTAGTGGACCGCGACCGAGTCGGTGCGCGCGATCTCCCCTGCAACGGTTTGCGAGTATGCGCCCGGAGGCGTGGTCAGCGTCAGGTCACGTCTGATTGCCGCTTCACATCCTTTGAAGTACTCTTCGCTCTGCCAATATCCTTCCAAATAGATCCGCTTCCCGGCACCCATTGGCGCGTTGTGGTGGGCGAAACCCGTCTCTTCAGTCAGATAGAACCTATACGAGCAGGGCAGAACCCGATTGGCCCGCCGGGCTGCCGCTCTCGCGATTCTGCCGAAGGGTGTAGGCCGCAGCAGCAGATCGTGGGCACAGGCCGGGGAATATTGGACATTGAAACGATCCAGCAGGAATTGCCTGTGGAAAAACCGGTCTTCTTTGAAACCCGACGTTGTATCGAGCACAAGCTCAGCGTGGTTTCGCAGCGCCAGGGAACGAGCCGCGGCATAGATGAAGAGCTGGTTTCCGAGTCCGCCGAACACTCTTGCTATGACCATGGCGCCTGCTTCCGTGGGGCACACTCCCGGTAAGGCATTATCTTCGTGTCCGCCGCGGCCACACCCCGCCGGCAGGTGCGGCCGTCGGCGACTCACGGCGCTTACGAGTGCTGACCTGCCGCGGGACTGAACCACCCCTAGGGTGTAACACGCTCGGGGTTCACTCCTCTGCGAGAAACTTGGGGAGCGCCGCTTGCGGGAAAATTCCTGTAATCGGCGGACTCAACTGATTCCAACTGCTCCACCCGCATCCGCACTGCGCATGGAGAATCGCTCGGAATCGCCGCGGTAGTTCACCGCGTGGCCTGTCGTGCGGCGAACCAGAAAGGCCATCCACGAGGTGTATGCGCTCGACGTAATGACTCCGGCCCAAAGCAGACCGGGCAATCCGAAACCGCGGGCGCCAACGTAATTAAGTCCAACCGCCAGCAACGCGATACCGATTTTCGGCGCCATCAGCCTCTTGCTGTTCATCTGCACGAGGGCGTCGGTTGTCAGGATCTGCCCGGTCGCGAACAGTCCGCCGGCCAGGGCGGCCAGCGGCAGGTAGCCGGCGGCGCTGCGGTATTCGGGAGCTACAACCAGGGCGAACAGTGATTCGCCGAAAAACCAAAGCAGCCCGGCAAAGACAATCGTTCCACCAAACATCCACCAACTCACCGTCCGCACAACCCTTCGCGCTGCCTGCACCCGCCTTCCATCCGTGCCGTCTCCGGCTTGAAAGAACAGGATGGGAGCGACTACCAGGCTGGCGAGACCGGAAAGTTGCATGAGCGGCGCATAACCCACTTGATTCACCGTCTGGTAAAGTCCGACGTCCGTGCGCGACCCAAACAGGGCCAAAAGCCAGCGGTCGGAGGTCTGCTGCAGCCAGGCAAGGGCCGCGAATGCGACAAACGGGTTCGCATAACCGCGCATTTGCCTCGTCATCAGCTTTACAGACGCCCGCTGCGGAGTTGCTTCCGGCGCCGCGAGAGACTTCAGGCGAAGTGCGAAAAACAGGTACTGCGACCCAAGCACGAGCAGTGATGCCCCAACGTATCCGGCAAGGGCGCTGCCGGCCGTGGCTCCGGCCCATTCGATACACACGATGGCCCCGGCAAAACGCAGCCACTGCGCCCCCGCCTGGTGCCACGCGACGATCAGCCTCTGCCGGGCTGCATTCTGCATGGCGTCGAGCAGTAAGCTGACTCCATTCACCAGAGACAGTGCTATGGCGGCCAGCCCGAGACTCGTCCATGCGGCCGTCCCTTCCCCGGTGCGATAGATCAATAGCCCGGCGACAGCAAGGCAGCACGCCCCCACGTGATAGTGTCCATACAATGTCGCTACGGCCCGAAAGAAGCTGCGCAGCGTTCCCTGTTCGTGAGCGAGTGCGTAAAAACGCCCAACCGCATTCGCGATCGGACCGGAACCGATGAGGTTGAGGAAGACCGCGGCCGTGAGCGCCAGCGCCAGATCTCCGTAAGCGGCGGGAGACAGCAGCCTGGTGATCAAGCGCATTCCCACAATGGCGCCCAAAACCGCGGCGAGCTGCCCGCCGGCCAGCGTCGCGACCTCCGTCCAGACACGCCGGCGCCCGGAGATCGCACCGCGGAGCATGCGCAATTTGCCTGGCGGCGCTGGCCGGTGAGCTTCGATCATCAGCGTCGACCACGAAGATGGTGTTTTGAAGCCGCGTTCGATTGCCCCTCGGGCATTTGCCCAGCCGCGTTGGCTCGCACTCAGGTCCTGCCGCCGTGGAAGCCGATCATTTCGAGCTCGTGGTGGCCTGCGGCTCGGGCTTCACGTGACTGTACGCGTTCGAATATCCGTTGTAGCCGCCGTAGTACCGGGAATAGCCGGAGGGTGATGCCTTGAAATCCCAATTGTTGAGAACCGTCCCGAGGAGGCGGATCCCGTCCTCGGCGAACCTCTGGCGGGCGGCAACGGCGGTATCGCGCGTGGTGTTACCGGCGCGGGCGACCAGCAGGACCGCGTCACTGACCCGTCCGACCACGCGGGCGTCGGGCATCTGGAGCATCGGCGGCGTATCGATGAGGACCATATCGAAGCTCTCGCGCGCGCGCTCGAGGACCGCGGCCAGGCTGGGCGAATGGAGCAAATTCGCGGCGGCGGCGGTCGGCGGACCGCTGGGGAGCACGAACAGGCCGGGCACCGAGGTGGCGTGGATGAGCTCTTCGAGCGCCCCGGCGGGGAGCGGGCGCTGCTCGAGCAGCGTACTGAGGCCGCGCTCGTTGGGCACCGCGAAAATGTCGTGCAGGCGCGGCTTGCGGAGATCGGCATCGATCAGCAGCACCTTCTGGCGGATCTCGGCGATGGCGATGCCCAGGTTGCTGACCACCGTGGTCTTCCCTTCCCCCGGTCCCGGGCTGGTGAGGACCAGGACCCGCGGGCGGCTGCCGTTATGGCCGGAGAAGAGGATGGAAGTCAGGGTGACGCGAAACGCCTCGGCGATCATGGAAGGCTTGCGCTGCCAGGTGACAAGTTCCACGCGGTCGTCGTGCGCGGGCGCGGCCTTGGCGATGCTGAGCACGGATTTCGCCTCGGCGGCGCCCTCCGCCGCGGCGAGCTTCCTGCGCCGGATGTAGTAAAGCCGCTGGCGGGCGGAGGCTTCGGCGGAGGGAATGACGCCGAGCTCCGGCAGGCCGACGTAGAAGGCGGCGTCGCCCGGCTCCTGGAGCGTGCGGTCGGCGCGCTCGCGCATAACGATGAAAAACACGCCGAGAAAGAGACCGCCCAGAAGACCGAGCGCGCTGTTCCAGAGCAGCTTCGGTTTGTAAGGCGACTTTGGCGGCCGGGCGGCGTCCACGATGCGGACGTTCGAGGCCTTCATGGCGGAGGCGATGCTCGACTCCTTCACGCGCTGCAGCATGGATTCATAAAGCTGGCGGTTGGTATCGACCTCGCGTTTGAGGATGTTGTACTGGATGGCCTTCTCAGCCTCGGCGTTGACCAGGCGGGCCTGGCCCGCGTAGTCGGTGGTGAGCAGCTTCTCGCGGCGGAGCGCTTCGTCGTATTCGTTCCTGATGCGGCCGATAATGGCGGAGCGTTCCCGCTCGAGAGCGGCTTCGAGCGGCGCGATCTGTGCCTGGACCCGCTTGACCTTGCTGTACTCCGGCTTGTAGGTGGCGATCATCTCGGCCTCCGCGCGGCGAAGGTCGGTCAGCTTGGTCTGGTAATCGCGCAGCGAGCGGTCGTTGAGCACGTCGGGCAGCGCCTCCGGCGACGCGCTCCTCGCCATCTCGTAACGAGACTGGCGGGAGACGCGGTCGGCCTGGGCTTTCGAGAGTTCGGCCTGGAGCTGGCGGAGCTTCTCCTCGGAGATATTCTGTTTTTCGGACGTGAACAGGAGCCCGGTCTGGCGGGCGTAGGACTGCAGGGCATCTTCGGAGTGCTCGAGGTTGATGCGCATGTCGTCGAGCTGGCGCGAGAGCCAGTCGCCGGTACGCTGCGACATTTTCCAGCGGGCCTCCATGTTCTGGTCGATGAACTCGTTGAGGAGGGCGTTGGCGAAGGCGGCGGCGAGGGCCGGGTCGATCGAGTCGGCGCGCACTTCGATGATGCGCGTCTGGCCCGCGGCGCGCACCGTCAAGCTGTCGGCGACGCTCTTCAGCGTCTCCTCGCGCGCATCCGTGGGGGCGGGTTCAGGCAGGTTGAGCGCCTGGCGCCAGGCGGTGATGCGGGAGGCGACAGGCTTCAGGCCCTCACCGTACTCCGCCTTGAGCTTTTGCTTCACGCGATCGAGCAGGCTCTCGCTCTGGAGGATCCTGATCTGGGTCTGGATATCGGTCAGGGCGTTATACGCGGAGGATTCGCTCACCGGGCTGACTTCTTTGATGTTGAGGAAATTCTCATTGAGATTCTGGATTTCGAGCGAGGCGCGAGCCTGATACACCGGCGTCTGCGGCAGGGTAATGAGCACCGCCGCGAGCAGGCAGCAGAAGGCAATCAGGATGAGCGCGCCGCGGCGCCGGCGGATGATGCGCCAGTACTCGAGCAGGCCGCCGCCGTCCTCGGCGGCGTAGGCCTCGCCGCCATAGTAGGGAGCGGGCACGTCGATGTAGCCGGGGCGGGCTGGAACGCGGGCGCCAGCGGGAACGAGTTCTTGATTCGGGTGCTTGGAATCCATGGGCCTCGGGATGAGCGATCAGGTAGATGCGGCTCAGCGGCGGTAGATGGCGATGCCGGTGCCGAGCTGGATGGCGGCCTCCAGACCGCGCAGGGCAGCGGACTTGGCGCCGCTGACGGGGACAAACAGAATATCGTTCGCACGGAGCGGCAAATCCTGCGACCGGCCGGCCAGGATCTGCTTGAGGTCAACCGGAATTTCCCGGCGCGCCTCCGAGCCGGCAACCGGCCGAAGGATGCGTGCGCTCTTGGGGGAGGCCACGCGATCGAGCCCTTCGGCCAGGGAGAGCGCCTGCAGCACCGAGATGTTTTCTTTCTCCGAGAGCGTGAACCCGCCGGAGCGGCGCACCGCGCCGATCACGTAAACGAGGTCGGCCTTGGGGACCGAGATCACATCGTGTGGCAGAACCTCGATGTTTTCCTGGGGATTCTTGGCCTCCATCACCGACCGGACCGAGACCTCGGCGACCCGGAACTCGCCGGTGGGGTCGTCCACGGAAGGGAGCGGCATGGGGCCGGCGGTTTTGCGCCGTGTGATCTTGATGGCGTTGCCGGCGTCGGCATTCAGGCCCCCGGCGAGGGAGAGGATCTCGAACAAGGTCTTGCGGCCGTGCACCTGATGGACACCCGGGTTCTTTACCGCGCCCAGGATGGATACAGGGTGAGAACGGAACTCGGAGACCGTGACCGTGACCTCCGGCTCCTGGAGGATGCCGGAGAGGCGGCGGCGGAGCTCGGATTCGAGCTCGTCCGCGGTCAGGCCGGCAGCCTGGACGCGGCCGGCCACCGGCAGATTAATGCTGCCGTGGGCATCGACGCTGACCGGCCGGGCCGGGTCAATCTCGTCGAGATCGAGGATGTGGATGAACAGCCGGTCCTCGGGGCCGAGCCGGTATTCGGAAGCCGGGGCGGCGGAGACACGCTCGGCGGCGGCCGTGGCCGGGCCTGCAGCGGCGCCGCGGGCGGGTGGGGCCGCGGCCGCAAAAAGCAGCCAGAGCGCGGCGGCAAGGCGGCACGCGATCCTATTCGCCCGGCCGGGATGATTTGGCGTCATGAATGTCCTGGACCATTTCCGTGAGCTGGTCGAGCTTGCGGTCGAGCGCGCCGATGTGGCTGTCGATTTGCTCCACTCTGTGCTCGATCCCGGTAGCCGAGATCGCCTTCTGCATCGCAGAACGGGCGAACTCGGAAAGATTGGGAGCGCCGTGCTCCCGGTGAAGCCGCTTCAGGTCGGAGTACTCCTCCGAGGAAACGCGGACCGTGATGATGCGGTCCTTGCGTTTCAGCTCGTCATCGCTCATGGGGATAGCTCCCGCGGGATCGGGTCACGCGATCCAGCTCGCCGGGGGTCAAACCCGCGGACGGGACGGAGCCAATCGCGATCGATTTCGACTGCAACCGAGCGCTGCAGCAGAGTGATAGAGACGACCACGCGCCAGCGGCTCTTGTCGCTGACGAGGATCCCCTCGAGGCCGGCGAGGGCGCCCCGGCTAACGCGGACACGGTCGCCCACACGGACGAAGGGCCAGGCCAAAGCGGCCGCGCCGGAGGCCACGATGGCGCGGAGAGCGGCCATTTCGTCCTCCTCAACCGGGACGGGCCCACGGCCGAAGCCGACAATCGACGTGACGCCGCTGACGGAGAGAATCGCGGCGCGGCGCTCCGCCATGAACTGGCAGAACGTATAGCCGGGAAATAAGGGCTGCTCGATGTCCTTAATTCGGTCCGACCATATCCGGCGTGCGCCATACGTCGGCAGAAACGAGGACAATCCTCTGCCCGCGAGCGAGGCGGTTACTGATTTTTCGAGGTTGGGCTTTGTGGTAATAGCAAACCACTGCAGGGCAGGACTCGCATCGGTATGCATGGCCGAATTTTGGATAGAGCTTACGCTCTGTATGTCCCATGAATCGCGCTCCTGGGGACGCCAGAGACCAACGCGACAGCCCGGCTAACCGTCTTTTTTCGTTCCCGGGCGCTCCCTCGTCTTACGTTGTCGTACACACTATATCGGCTCCCCGGACTCGAATCAAGATAAGAAATGCCTGAAAGGAAATGCCGGAGAGTTCGTTTCGTTACAAGCCCTGACCCGACCGTTGACCTCAGATAATTCCGCCCGGTTCTGGTCATTTGTCGCGGACGCCGATAAAATAACTCGGGACTCGCGGCTGAAAGGTGATATGATACGCGCACTGCGCGTGAAATCACAGACCTGGGTACGATTGGCGAGCGCCGCAGGGGCGAGTTTCGTGCTCTGCTACTCGATTTTTCAGAGTGGGTGCGATCAGGCAGCGACTCGCCCGGGCGGCGCCGAAGTGTCCGCGGCGATTGAGGCGGTGGGGGCGAACCCCGCGTCCGCGTTTGCCTGGTGCGACGCGGCGGAGGCGTTGTGGCGCGCCGGGCAGGAACAGCGGGCGCGGCAATGCATGCGGCGGGCGCGTGAGCTGGGACCGAACGTGCCGGTCGTGTGGCTGCGCGGCCTGCATTGCGACCTGGCGGCGGGGCGCGGCGGGGAGGTGCTGACGGCGGCGGTTCGCATCCTGTCGCTGACACCGGCTTATGACGGCATTCTCTTTAAGTATCTGGCGGACCTCGGCACGGGGCCGGCGCGCGTGGTCGCGGCGAATTGTGGGAATTCGCGGGCGTTACGGTCGTACTTTCTGCACCTGGCGGAGGCGGGCAGGGTGCCGGACACAATGGAGGCATGGCGGTTTCTCGCGCAGCGGCGCCTTGCCACCGACGCGGACGCCATCCGGGTCGTGGAGGCGTTGGTCCGGACTCGGCAGGGGCAGACGGCGCAGGCGGTCTGGGCGGCGCATAAAGCCGGCGCCGATGCCGATTATCCGGCTCGGAACCTGCTGTTCAACGGGGGTTTTGAAATGGCATTCACCGGCTCAGCGATGGACTGGCGGATCGAACCGGCGGAATCGGCTACGGCGGTGCGCGACACGGTTGTGAGGCTGGGGGGTACGGCGTCGCTGCGTGTTGAGTTTCTCGGCAAAGAGAACGTCGACTACCGCAACGTCTGGCAGCTTGCGTACGTGCCCGCAGGCTCTTACGTGCTGAAATGTTCGGTCCGCACGCAAGGTCTGACGAGCGACCAGGGTGTATTTTTGCGAGCCGTGGATACGGGGGACCCCGAGGGCCCGGGCGTATCCACCAGCGCCGTCAGCGGCGGCACGGACGGCTGGCGGAGAGTATCGGCCGTCTTCCGGACGGAGAAGGGCCGTACGCTACGCGTGGAGGTTTGCCGGACAAAATCCCGAAAGTTCGACAACAAAATACGGGGTGTGGTCTGGATAGACGCGGTGCGGCTGGTCACGGCGTCCTGACATGGATTTCCCGGCAACGCCTGCGAGCGTTTGCGGAACCGCCGGCCCCGGGGCTTCACTGGTTGGGCAGAGCCGCGGAGCTACAGGAAAAACCAGCGGCGCCGCGGAGCAGGAGGCGGCGAGGCGACCGGCTCTCCCGCCAAAATGGCGGCGGGCGCGGTGCGGAACAGTTGCTCCGCGCGCGCGCCGCCGAACTCGCGCGCGATGAAGTCAAAAGCGGGCGCGAGTGAAGGCGGGCGTTGCTGCAGGTCGTGCCCGTCGCTCGCGAGGACACTCGCGAGGCCGTCCGCGATCCACTCGAGCGCGGCGGCCTCGGCGCGCTTTCCGTAGCGGCCGAGCACGGAGTCGGCGGTAAGCTGCAGCGCAACGCCGTGGCTCACCCACTTGCGCAAGCGGTCGCGGCCGTCGACCAGCAGCCGGTTACGCTCCGGATGGGCGATCAGCGGCCGGATGCCCGCACCGCCCATCTCCGAAAATATCTCGTCAATCGCGGGAGGAATGGTGAAGTCGGAAAACTCCACGAGCAGGTACGAGCGGCCGTTGATCGTGTAGTCAGTGGGCCGGGCGAGAGCCCGCCGGATGTTGCCGGCCAAAAGCTGGAGCTCGCAGCCCTGGTGCAGAGAGACCGGGCAGTCGCAGGCGCCGGCAAGTTGCGCGAGGAGTGCGCGCGTGGCCTCGGGGTCGTATGGAAACGCCGAGTTCGCGTGCGGCGTTGCGGCGATTGCCTTCGTACCCGATTCCACGGCGAGGCGGATCATCTCCAATGCCTCGTCACGGGTTGCGGGTCCGTCATCTACCCCGGGAAGGATGTGGGTGTGAAGATCGATCACGGTCAATCGTACATTTTCGCGGCGCGCCAGCCGAGCGTGCGGAGAACCGGCTCCAGTTTATCAGGCTTTTCAGATTTGATACGAATAATTTGTACGCGGACCGCCTGCTATGCAGATCGGCCGGCAACCATTTACGGGACGGCGGCTGCCGCGAGAACGCCGCTAGCGGGGTAGGCGTTTCGGTCGCGGCTCGAGCACCTGATAAGTCAGTCGTAGCAGGCGCTGGACGCCGGTCGGGGCCGTTGTCGAGTCGTGGGCGGGCATGGCGAGCCGTTGGCCGCAAAGGCCCGGCGTGGCGCCGCACCTCGGCCGGCGCGGCTGGCTCGCGAGCTGCCCTAAGGGTTATCTGAGCGCCAATTGCCCCCCCAAAAAAACTTGCCAGGCGAACAAACCCTAAAAACCATCGGCCCCGCTTACCCCCATAATATTGGCAGTCAGCATCAGGCGATCTCCAATGGCCGGCAGGAAGCTCCGTTCAAACGCGCCGCCTGGCGCACAGGGCGTGCATGTCTCCCGCGTAGGGAGCAGTCGCCGGTGAGGCCGCGACCCGCGATCAGGGAGAAATCGGAATGCGCACGCCCGACATTCGAGAGCACCAGGGCCCGAGCGCCAAGAATGCGGAATGTGTTGATCGTGATCGATGACGATGCCGACTCGGTGACCCTCATTAAGTCTGCGCTCGAAGAGTGCCCGCCGTTCCACACGATGCTGGTCGGCAACGGCGGACCGGCGGGTCTCGCCGTCCTGCAGCAGTATGCGGCCGCGGCCTGTAGCGGAGAGGAGCGGCACACGCTGGTCTTGCTGGACATACGAATGCCCGTCATCGATGGCTTCGCCGTGCTCGACCGTATTCGCAATGACGAGCGGATAAAACATGTACCTGTGGTCATGTTTTCCTCCTGCAATGACCCGGCCACCGTCAGCCTGGCGTATGAGGGTGGCGCCAATGGTTATCTGGTGAAGACGGCGAGCTTCAGAGAGTTCCAGGAGTCTTTATATGCCACT
>JACOTZ010000174.1 GCA_016178155.1 Acidobacteriota bacterium | reverse complement strand
GAGTCTGCATCGGATGCACACAACTTCTCGCCCGCCGCGTGTTCGTTGCACCGGGCTGGCGCGGATGACGAACAAGCCGCGGACGGCGGAAGCGCCGGCACTTCGTGTACACTCTCCTGAGGACAGGAGATCCCGTGGACGGCTGGAAATTCGCCCAGCAGAGCCCATCCGAGCAGCTTGCTCGACTACATCAATTCAGCATGAAAAAGCAGCAGCCGGACGGCGAGATCGAATTTGTGATCACCGTGCGGGAGTACGTGAGCGCAGATATCAAGCCGCTCCTGTTCTTTGCGCAAGCCGATAAGCAGACGAACCAGAAGAACGCACCCTTTACACCGTGCGGG
This sequence comes from Acidobacteriota bacterium, assembly GCA_016178155.1. Lineage (GTDB taxonomy): Bacteria > Acidobacteriota > Terriglobia > Bryobacterales > Bryobacteraceae > JACOTZ01. The sequence goes on along the minus strand of JACOTZ010000174.1, from coordinate 32,268 downwards.
TACGGCGAGACGCTCGAGGCGGCGCTTTCCGATTGTATTCGCAATATCCACAAGTTCCCCTACGAAGGTCGTCTCTCAGATCCAGCCCAGCCGTAGTCGCCGGCCACCCCGGCTAGCGACGAGCGAGCGGTGCAAGCGCCGCCGCTTGCACGAATGCGGCCGGCACTTGGGCCCCGGCCAGATTGGCTGGGACGAACCGGCGCCCGCGATCAGGATGGCGGCTGTCGCGACGCGTTGCGCGGCGTCTTGTGAAAGCACGCCGCGCAGCGGATTATCGCTTGAGGGCGGCCGGCCAGTTCACGATCACGCTCACGGGCGAGTACTCGGATTCCTCGACCGTCGTGATCACGAGGAAGCGCTGGCCGTCAGCGGTGACGGAGTAGTGATTGCGGGCATCCACGAGACCGGTAAGGCGGGTGCGAAACCGCGGCCTGGCCACGCCCGTGAGAATCAGTGCGCCCCTCAAGGCTTGAGGAAGTCCGGATCGGGCTGCGATTGCGCCCGGGGCGGCCGGCGTGCCGTCCTGAGGATCCCGTTCAGCCGCGCGAGCACTTGCGGGTTGTCCCTGGCCACATCGCGCTCTTCGCGCGGATCGTCCCTGAGGTTGTAGAGCTCGACCGGCCCGTTGGGTGTTGGGCGCACAGCTTTCCAGTCGCCCATGCGGGCGGCCTGCATGGGGATCTCATCGAAGAACTGGCCGCGCTTGCCGTCATAGCGGGGCAGCTCCCAGTACAAATACTCGTGCTGCCGCTGCTGGCCGCGGCCGAGCAGCTGCGGGGCGGCGGAAATACCATCGATACCCGAGGGCGCGTCGGTTCCGGCGAGGTCGCATAGCGTCGGCATGACGTCCCAAAAGGCCCACAAGTGATCGTTGGTCACGCCGCGCGAGATTCTGCCGGGCCCGCGGGCGATCATGGGCGCGCGAATACCGCCTTCGTACAGGTTCTGCTTGTGCCCGCGCAGGCCGGCGGTGCTGTTGAAAAAATCATCGCCGCTAAGCCGCGGTGCGGCGCCATTGTCGCTCGCGAAGAACACAATCGTGTCGTTGTCGAGGTTGAGCTCCGCCAGCAATGACAGGATCCGCCCGACATCGCGGTCCATGCGCGTCACCATGCCGGCGTAGGCGGCGCGGGCGTGCGGCTGATCGGCATAGTGCTTCCGGCGGTCGATGTACGGCTGCTCGGGGAACTTGCCTCTGTACTGTGCCAGCGAATCCTCGGGCACCAGCAGCTCGAGGTGCGGAATCGTGAACGGCACATACAGGAAGAAGGGATCTCTGCGGTGGCGGCGGACAAACTCGAGCGCTTTGCCGGCAATCACGTCATGGGAATAGGTGGTGCGCTTGCCGTTTTTGTTGCCGTCCAGCAGATAGCGGCGGTCGTTGTCGTAGAGGAATTCCGGATAGTAGTAATGCGCGTGGACCTGGTTGAGGTATCCGAAAAACTGTTCGAATCCCTGTTTCCAGGGCACGCCCGGAGTGCCGTTGTCGCCGAGGCCCCACTTGCCGAATCCGCCGCTGACATACCCGGCTTTCTTGAGAGCTTCCGCGATGGTAATGTCCGAGTCGAGGATCGGGACGCCGCCGGGATTGCTGCGAACTGAGGTATGACCCATGTGATAGCCGGTCATCAGCACGCTCCGGGATGGCGCACATACGGTGCATCCGGCGTAGGCGCGTGTAAAGCGCATCCCTTCGGCTGCCAGCCGGTCGATGTTGGGCGTCCGGATGTACCGCTGGCCGTAGCAGCCGAGGTCGCCGGCGCCGAGATCGTCAGCCAGGATGAAGACGATGTTCGGCTTGCGCGAGAGTGGTTGCTGGGCGAGCACGGGACTCGCGACCGCGGCGGCGGCGGTCCTGAGGAAGTCACGGCGTCTGCTGCTTTGCATCAGCTTCGAGATTAGCAGGATAGCGGATGCAGACGAGGCGGCTGGATGTAGAATGTACAACATGAAGCGGGTCTTCGTTGTCGGGCTGATTACTGTGTCCGCAGTTTTCGCCCAAAGCTCTACGATCCAGGGAGTCGTCACCGATACGACCAGGGCCATCGTTCCCGGCGGACAGGTCACCGTCACCAACATCCAGACTGGCGTCTCGCAAACCACCACCACCAATCAAATCGGCTTTTACACTGTCCCCCTGCTGGGGGCGGGCATGTACAGAGTGGAGGCGGCCGCGAGCGGCTTCGCGCCCAAGCAGATCCCGAGCATGCGCCTCGAGGTCGGCCAGACCGCACGAGTCGACTTCGAGCTCTCCGTCGGCGCCGTCGTGGAGACCGTCAACGTGTCGGCCGCCGCGCAACTGCTCAATACCGAGACCACGGAAGTCGGCCAGGTGATCGACAACAAGCGCATCGTCGAGATGCCGCTCAACGGCCGCAATTACCTGCAGCTCGCGCAGTTCACGGTGGGGGTGCTGCCGGCGCGGCAGCTCGGGCGCGGCGCTCGCAGCGGCCAGGAGGGCAACGTGGTGGCGATGGGCATGGCGGCCGCGCAGAACAGCGTACTGCTCGATGGTAATGACAACAGCTCGCGCACATCCGGCGGGCCGCTCGGCTGGGAGGCGCAGGGTGTCAAACCCCCGGTGGATGCGGTGGCCGAATTCAAGGTCGTGACCAACAACACCTCGGCCGAGTACGGATACCGCACCGGCGCCAAGATCCTGGTCACGACCCGCTCGGGCACCAACCAGCTCCACGCATCGCTCTACGAATTCCTGCGCAATGAAAAACTCGACGGCACCAATTTCTTTGCCAACCGCGCCGGCTCGAAAAAGCCGACCTACAGGCAGAACCAATTCGGGGGCACGGTGGGCGGGCCGCTGATCAAGAACCGCACCTTCTACTTCGGGAGCTATCAAGGCACGCGCATCCGGCTCGGCCGCAGCTACACTTCAACCGTCCCCAGCCGCGACGCCAAGAACGGCGACTTCTCGCAGCAGCCGGCGCAGATCCGGAACATTTTCGACCCGCTGACCCTCACCGGCACCGGCGCCAATGCGGTCCGGCAGCCGTTTGCCGGCAACCGGATTCCGCAGAGCCGCTGGGATGCGGTGGCAAAGGGCGTGCTGGACTTTTATCCGGACCCGAATATCGCCGGCCGCGAGCACCTGCCGAACAACTACTTCCGCTCGCCGTCCGACTCCAACGACGCGGACCAGTACGACATGCGGGTCGATCACAATCTCACCGACAACCATCGCATCTTCGGCCGGTATTCCATTCGCAACCAGTTCAAGGACGAACCGGGCGTGCTGCCGCCGCCGGCCTTCGGCGGCGGGCGCGGAGGCCAGGAGGTGCGGCTCGACGGCGACAACGTGACCATGAACCTGGCGAGCACGTTCGGCGCGACGAAGTTCAATGAGTTCCGCTTCGGCTGGTCGCAGTTGAACACCGCCTTTGACATTCACCTGAAAGAAAATCTGAACGCGAAACTGGGAATCAAGGGCGTGCCGGGCGATACCTTCGGTGATGGCAAGGACCACGGGTTCTCGCTCTTCATCCCGTCGGGCTTCACCGAAGTGGGGCCGCGCGGTTTCTGGCCGAATATCAACAACCTGCACAACCTGCTGATCGCGGATGGATTCGCGATCCAGCGCGGGCGCCACGGAATCAAGTTCGGCGGGGAATTCCGCCGCACGAATATCTACCGCGAAGCCATGCGCCACCGCCGGGGCCGGTTCACTTTCAGCGGCGTTTACACTTCCCAGATGCCCAACAGCGGGCCCAGCCGCGCGGCCACGGGCAACTCGATCGCCGACATGCTGCTCGGCTGGGCGGGCGGCGGCATCATGGGCAACGCGCAGGGCGAGAACGCGATCGTCCCTTACTACGGGTTTTTCTTTCAGGACGACTGGAAAATTACATCGCGGTTAACCATCAACGCCGGCCTCCGCTGGGAGCTGTTCCACAAACCCTATTTCCCGAACGTGGAGAAACAGACAGTGGGACGCTATCTCAGCACCATCGCCAACGGCGTTGCGCTCTCGGAAGAGCGGATGGTCTTTCCCCAGGACGGTAAGGATTGCGGCTGTGAGCAGGACCTCAACAACTTTGCACCCCGCCTCGGTCTCGCCTGGCAGGCGCTGCGGGGAACCGTGGTGCGCGCGGGCGGCGGTATTTATTATGGAGAGCCGAACAGCCTGACCAACGAGTTCACGAACTACACGGCAGGACCGCCCAAGCACGTCGAAGTCAATCTCGTGCAGCCGCGCGAGACATCGTCGCTGATCGTACGCGAAGGATTCCCACCCTACCGGACCGGCGTGATCCCGAACGGGGTGAACCTTGACACTCGGTACGATTTTCAGCCGATGATGTACGTCAGCCAGTGGTTCCTCGATCTCCAGCAGAACCTGCCCGGGGATATCCTGCTGACCCTGGGTTACAACGGCACGAAGACAACCCATGCGGCCTACGGCCGCAACATCAACGCGCCGATGGAGCCGCATCCGACTATCCAGGCGTCGCAGCGCCGCATCCGGCCGCAGTGGAACGCTGTGGGACTTGTCGAGTACGCGGGCAACGGGAGCTACAATGCCCTCACGATCAAGGGAGAGAAACGCTTCACCCGCGGCTTCACGTTCCTGAGCTCGTTCACCTGGTCGCACAATATCGATCAGGCGGAAGAGAACCTGCTGGAAGGCGGTTCCGGCCGTGCCACGGATTGGGACATCAGCCGCGAGCGGGCCAACTCGACACTCGACCGGCGGCTCGCTTGGATTTCGAGCACGTTGTATGAGCTGCCGTTCGGGAAGGGCCACGCGCTCGCGTCGTCGGGGGCGCCGGCGCTGTTGTTGGGCGGGTGGCAGATCGGCGGGATCGTGTCGTTGCTCGCCGGCACGCCGCTCGACCACAGCATCAATGTCGACAACCAGAATCTCGGCGGGCGCGTGCGCGGCGACTACGTGCGCAATCCCAACCTGCCGGGCGACCAGCGCACAATCGACCGCTGGTTCGACCTCGGCTTCGTGGTGCCGAGCGCTCCCGGAGTCATCAGCAACGCCGGAAGAAACCTGATCTATGCACCCGGCGTGAGCAACGTGGATCTGATCGTTTCGAAGAACTTCCTGCTGCCGTGGGAAGGCCACTACGTCCAGTTCCGCGCCGAGTCGTTCAACGCATTCAACACGCCGAATTTCGGAGTTCCGAACGTCAGCGTGGGGACCCCGAACGCCGGCCGCATCAACAGCGCGGACGAGCCGCGCCGCATCCAGTTCGGGCTGAAATACGTTTTCTGACACCTTCAGAAGAACAGCAGACGCCGTCGCGTCTGACCATCCGGAAGGTGCGCAAGCCTCGCAGCTCAGGCCGCCGGCGCAGTCGGCAGTCTGACGCAGGACTGCCGCATGACGGCAGCGGCCCCGTCCTGGCAAGCTTACTCAGGGATGCCGAAGCGGCTGTCGTAATGCATCCGCTTGCGAGTCTTGATATTCGCCTCCACATCGTAAATGTCGCAGGCGTCGTAGGGGTGTGAATAGACGTGCAGGCTGAGCGCGAGCGTATCGAAGAGATTGTCGACACCGTGGATATCAGCGGGACCATCGAGATGGCCGGCATCGCCGATTTTTTCCGAGGTTTTCTGGAGCCGGAAGCCGTCGCCTTCAGGGATCTCGCGGAAGTTGGTGAAGCGCAGCCGGCCCTGCTCGACGCGCGCCCAGCATTTCTCGCCTTCGTGGCCGTGCACCGGCGAACCCTGGCCGGGCGGCCACACGACGAGCAGCAGCTCGAACTCGGGGCACTTGTAGATCAGATTCCGCGTGTAATGATCGGGGGCGATAAAGATGTACGGCTGCAGCTCGCTGAGAGGGATGCGGGCTGTCTGAAGGAATGCGTGCACCTCGCGAACGGGAAAGCGCGATTCCGCGAAACGGTTCAGCCGGTCTATCAGGGCGTGCAAGCCCGCGCATTCAACACCAGGGGTCACGCTCACCTCCCGATCTGTATGTATACTCCAGAGCGGTTCGGAGTCGCGCAGACAGAGGTGGGATCGCACAGCGAGGCTAGCCGAAGTTCGTCACCGACAGGATTTCGAACCGCTTGCTGACGCGCGCGGCTCAGTAAGTGCCGTCAAATCAGCGGAAGCGTTCTGAGCCACGACCGTCAGGGAGTGGTGGTGACGAAACTCGGGCTAGTCTCGTGCCGGCCGCGGGCGGAGCCGGCGGGCTTCCATCGGGGGCGTTTCGTAGGCACTGGCCGCGCGGGCCTCGTTCCATGCCACCGGCCACCACTCGCGGATGGCGAAGCTCAGAACGCCGGCGATGACGTCGGGATCGGCCGCGGCGATGGCCAGCGCTTCCGCCCGGCCTGATACCTGCAGAACTACCATCCCGCCGTCGCCGTCGGCAAAGGGTCCGCCCATCAGGGCCTTGCCGGAGGCATGTAGCCCGCGGATGTAGTCGAAATGCGCTGCGAGCGGCTGCTCGAACACCGAGTGGCCGTCCAGCCACTTGGGGCCGGGGGTGAAGAACAGCAGCACAAACGTGCTCACCCCTGCGCACCCCTCTTCCGGATCGGGATCTCGAGCCGCTTGATCTTCTGGTTGAGCGTCGACAAGGGAATGCGCAGATGCTCCGCCGCGTCCGTCTGGCTGCCGCCTGAGGCCTCAAGCGCCTCGATGATTTTCCGCCGCTCGAAATCCGCGACGATCTCCCACAACGAAGCGTCGGCCGGCAGGCGGCCCGCCTCGTCGCGCCGGATACGCATGCCGCTCGCGTGCAGGATCTGCTCCGGCAGGACGTCGACCGCGACCTCTTCGTGCGAGGCCAGCACCACCGACCGCTCCACCGCGTTCTCCAGCTCGCGCACGTTCCCCGGCCAGTTGTACTCCATCAGCACCTGCATGGCCTCGGGTGTGAAGCGCAGCACCGAGCGCCCGCCCTCCAGGAACTTGCGGTTCTCCTCGCAATACTTCTGAAAAAAGTGCTCCACCAGCAGCGGGATGTCGCTCTTGCGCTCGCGCAGCGGCGGCAGGCTGAGATTGATCACATTCAGCCGGTAATAAAGGTCCTGGCGGAATCTTCCGTCCTCCACCAGCTTGCGCAGGTCCGCGTTGGTGGCGGCCAGGATGCGCACGTCCACCCTGACGACATCGGTCGACCCGAGCGGCATGAACTCCCGTTCCTGGATCACGCGCAGCAGCTTGCTCTGGGTCTCGGGTCCGATGGTCCCGATCTCGTCGAAGAAAATCGTGCCGCCGTTAGCGACCTCGAAATAGCCCTTCTGCGCGGCATAGGCGCTGGTGAAGGCGCCCTTGACGTGTCCGAACAGCGTCGACTCGAGCAGATCCGGGGGCAAGGAACCGCTGTTGACCGGCACGAAAGGCTGGTCGGCGCGCGGGGAGTGCGCGTGGATGGCCTTGGCGATGATCTCCTTGCCGGTGCCCGTCTCGCCGGTCAGCAGAATCGTCGTGCGGCTCGGCGCCACCGTTTCCACGAGATCGAGCACGCGCAGCATTCCCTCGCTGCGGCCAATGATGTTGGGGAAACTATAGCGTTCTTTGAGCGCCCGTTTGAGTTCGCGGTTCTCGGCCTCGAGACGCCGCTTGGCGATCATCGTCTGGATCTCAACCAGCAGCTTCTCGTTGTCCCAGGGCTTCGCGAAATAATCGCTCGCGCCCGACTTGAGCGCCTGCACCGCCACGTTGATCGAGCCATATGCGGTGAGGAAGATGACCGGCGTGATCGTGTCGCGCTGCCGGATTTCCTTGAGCACTTCCATTCCGGAGCGGTCCGGCAGCATCAGGTCAAGCAGCACAAGGTCGTAATTGGTGCGCGCCAGCGCGCGCGTGCCCTCGGTTGCCGTCGCGGCGCCTTCAACCGCGTAACCTTCCATGCCGAGCAGCGTTTCCAGGCTCTCGCGGATGTCTCCTTCGTCGTCAATGACGAGGATGCGGCCCTTGCTTTGTGTGGGTGTGTCTACGATGGTGCTTTCAGGCATTCACGGGTTTTCTGGCCAAAGGGAATTCGAGATGGAACAGTGTGCCAGCGCCCGGGCGGCTCTGCACTTCAATGGATCCACCGTGCTCCTTCACGATGCCGTAGGTAACCGAGAGCCCCAGCCCGGTGCCCTTCCGACCGCTCTTGGTGGTGAAGAAGGGATCGTAGATGCGCGGCAGGTGCTCGGCCGGGATCCCCTGGCCGGTGTCGGCCACGTCCACCCGCGTAAATCCGTTCTCGGCCCAGGTGCGGATGGTGAGCGATCCGCCGTTTTCCATGGCATCGCGCGCGTTGAGCACGAGATTGAGAAACACCTGCTGCAGCTTGCCGGCATTGCCCTTGACCGGCGGTACGTGGTCGCTCAGCTTCAGTTGGAGGCTGATTCTCGCCTTCTCCAACTGATGACCGATCAAGGAGACCGTTTCCGAGATCACGCGGTTGAGATCGACGTCGCCGAACTCGGCAGCCGACATGCGGGAAAAGCTGAGCAGAGAATTGACGATCTCGCTGGCACGAAACGTCTGCTTGGCGATCTTATCGAGCAATCTCGACTTCTGCTCGTCCTCTGAAATCTGCTTGGCCAGCATCTGCGCGTAGGTCGAGATCACGGCCAGCGGCGTATTCACCTCGTGGGCCACGCCCGCGGCCAGCAGCCCGATCGAGCTGAGCTTGTCCGCCTGTACCAGCCTTTGCTCCAGGTCGGCGCGCTCGGTGACATCATCGAAGATGACCAGCCGGCCAATCTGCTCCATCTCTTTCGAGATCAGTGGAGCGATGGCGATGTTGACCACCGCCTCGACGCGCTCGCGGGTCGACGACCCGTTGCCATGATGCACGTCGTGGCCGTTGCCGGCGCCATTCGCGCCCTGGCCGGCGGCCCGGGCCTGCGGCTTCAGCACGAACTTGTATATATTGTGGATCCCGCTCTCGCCCTTGACTTCATCGAACTTGCCGCACAGCTCCGGCGGGAACAGCTCGGCCAGGTGCCGACCCATCGCCGAAGCGCGCGAGATGCCCGTGAGCTGCTCGATCTGGCTGTTCCAGCTCACCACGCGATCGTCATGTCCCGCTGCCAGGATGCCTACGTTGATGGACTCAACGATGTTCTCGTTGTACTCTTTCAGGCGCTCGTATTCGGCGACTTTTCGCTGCAGCGAGTGATACAGGCGCGCGTTTTCGATGGCGATGCCGACGTAGCCGGACAGTGTCACCAGCAGGTCCAGGTCGTCGCTCGAAAGAAAGTCGCCCTCTTCGGTCCGGCCCACGGCGAGGTACGCGATGGTGCGGCCGCGCACGCTACACGGCAGGTAATAGGTGAGGTCGAGATCCGCAATCGTGTGCCGCACCGATGACGGCATCTCCTGCGACACGACATCGAAGGCGTGCCGCGTGCGCTCGAAGAACAGATACGGTTTCTTCGGCACCGCCGGCAGAAAGCTCAGGTCGAGATGGTCCGGATCGGCGAGCTGATCCTGCCGCCCGTGATACTGCGCGAGCTGGAACTCGCCCGTTTTGTCGTCCAGCAGAAAGAACGCAACGTGGCGGATGGAAAGCGTGCGCAGCAGCCGGTCGGCGACCGAGCCGAGCATCTTCTCCAGGTCGGTCTCCGAACTCAGCTCGCGCGCGAACTCGATCAGCGTGCGCCGGTAGTCGTAGCGGTCCTTGTAAAAGTAGTACCGGTCGAACTGCTCCTGGATCCAGTTCCGGATCGGCTGAAAGATGAAGGCGGCGATCAGGATCATGATGACGGCCGCCGCCGGACTCAGGTCGTCGAATTTGCCGAAGGCCAGAATGAGGCTGTAGATGACGCCCAGTACCGCGAGTGTCGCCATCGTGTACACATAGCCCTGCTGGAAGATCACGTCGACATCCATCAGCCGGTAACGCACGATCGCGTATGCCCAGGTGAGCGGGATGAGCGGCAGCGAAAACACCGCGAGCTGCTGGTACGGCCCCGGCACAGCTCCCATCAGGTAGGGCAGGACATAAAATGCCGTAAAAGGCATCAGACCCAGCGCCGCGCCGTTGCGCAGCCACTTGAGCTGCTGCCGGACGATGGCATCGTCGGCGAGCCGGTGCTGCACCGTGAGCGAGATCGCGCCCATCAGGTACACCCCGGTCAAGTACCCGAGCAGCAGCCGGTCGAGCATCCAGCGCAGCTCGATGGGGCTGATGTTCGCCCGCAGGATGCCGTTGCCCACCGCCCAAACGGCCGCAAACAACAGGGCGGCCGGGAGATAAAGCGCGGCCGTGCGCCAGCGGCCGCGGATCCAACGCCGCGGCTGCGGGAAGGTCAGACAGAAATGCAGGAAGATGGTGGGCGCGAACAGTGCCGCCCCGACATTCCCCCAGTAGATGACCTTGTCGAAGTTGTTCAGCTTACCGGTGTAATGGAACGTGGACAAGACAAAGCTGACCAGGCAGAGAGCCAGAAAGTGCAGGGCTTTGGGCGCGTTCCCGCGCCGGAAATACACGAAGAGCCCGATCGCGAGATAGGCAACGCCCACCAGGTACTGATAGGAAACGGCATAGCTTGGCTGCCGTTCGCCGACGATTAGCTTGGCGGTGAATTCGAGGCCCGAGCGCTCGACAACATATTCCGTCTTGGCCCAGGGGCCTAGCCGGATGAGAACCTCCGCCACGTCGGTAGCCCGCTCGATCGGCGTGCCGGAGATCTTCTTGAGCGTGTCGCCGGCGCGGATGCCCGACTTCTCCGCCGGGCTGCTGGGTTCGACATACAGGGCCCGCACCTGGCGGGCGCCATCTTTCGCCACCCGGTCGACCCAGGTGATGCCGTCTTCCGGAAGACGATAACGCTTATCGGGTTGGAAGTTCTGCTGAAAGTTGATGAAGGCGCAGACCCCCGCCGCAGTGGTCAGAATGACCAGTAGCGCGTTGCCGAACTGGCTCTTGAGGTCTTTCACACTCCCGCCCGATTGTGTGTCGATCGACACTTCATCGCCCCGGCTATAGCACGCGCAGTTCCACGCTCGGAAGATTCCCCGCTACCCAAGAATACACGAGTTTTCAGTAGGATACCAGGGTCGTTGCACCCGGTTGCATCCGCTTTTTGGGAATTCCACTACGGGGAAGTGGAACAGCCGGCAGGGTTCCGGCCTGGCGGGTCTAATGGCGGCGCCGACGCGTGTCGATCAAGTGCTTGACTTCCGGGCTGGGAGAGCGCTTTCGTGCTTCGAAACACCAGATTGTGCCCCAGATGCGGGGTCGCCGACATTCGACCTTCCGCCCTTCGCCGCCGCTTCGAATGGCTGCTGCAGTTTGCTCTCGTCGTACCCTATCGTTGCCGCATTTGCCTGCACCGCTTCTACCGCACGTTCGTTCTGTGACGGCGTGGCCGGGGAGCCCGCGCCCTGGTCCCGGCTACTGCCTGCGGGCGATGCCGTATCGCGCCCTGTGACAGAGACGACGTAGTTCTTCTTCAATTTCATCGCGAACCCTTGCAGGTCGAAAGATATCGGCCAGACGATTCAACAACGCCACGTTCCCTCTCCTACGAGAATTGCAGAACGCGAGCCACCGCGCCCGTCAAGGCGGCCCAGTTCTGCTCTTCATCGGCCAACTGCTTGTCGACGCGCAGCCGTGATGGAGTAATAACGGGCGCGGCGATTGTTCTCTGAAACACCCCATTCGGAACGCAGCCAGCCCGACTGTGTCACACGATGCAGGGCCGGATAGGGCGAGCCCTCCTCCAGCCGGAGGATTTCCTCCGAGACCCGCTCGATGTGCAGCGTGATCCCGTTAGCCGTGCATCGGCCCTCGGGAGGCGAGCGTCTTGAGGACCAGGAGGTCAAGCGTCCCTTGGAGGCGGTCATTGGTGTGCCCGCATGCTCTCCTACAGCCGGCTATTGGAACGCTTGTCCGCCAACATTCTGTTCGCTGTCAAGGCGCGCCGAATCGCCTCGCGACCGCGACCCACTTGGACGTGTCGCCGACCGGCGGAACTGCCTGCGACCGGCGCTCCGCGGCGATTGCCCGCGGGTAGTCCACGATAACCGGTCCAAATCTGCTTGTACCACTTTCAGCGTAAGCGATTCAGAATCAAGTAGTTTGGCCGGTTATTGTGAATCGCGGGTAATCAGCGTCGACCTCCGGGCCAGCTTCCGGAATCGCCGCTCTCCGGAGCTCAACTGATTCGACGGGATGATTCAGCTCGGTTTTCGACATCATCGAGAATACGCTTTGCGCGGTTTGATGACAGCCTTGGCGTATGCTCGTGGATCGTTCGGCTGGGTACGCTGGTGCCTTGGCCGGCTTAAACTTTCCCTTGCATTTCTTATCGATATTCGATAATATTGCTTATCGATAAGGAGCCTACGGCCCTGACCGGAGCACTCAGCCGGAGGTTGAATCCCGGAGGTTTAGTCAATGAAAGCACTCGGCGAGCGGTCCATCGCATCTTTCATCCGGTTTGTCCTCGACGCAGCGTGGTGGCTGGTTGCCGCCTCCCTGGGCCTGCTGACCGGACTGCTGGTGTTCAGCTTCTTCGTCAACCTGGAAGGCGACAACCTGACCATGAACCTGCCGGTGGCCCTGGAATTGAAAGCTCCGGTTCATGGTAGCAGCGCTTCCATGCAAACTGACGCACGGATCGAGAAGCTCCGCGGTAATCTACGGTTTCCGGTTCGGAATGGCGCCTTCTTTTCCGGCAGCATGTTCCTGATCGTGCTTCTGCTCGGTTTTCTGCTCTGGGTCTTGACCCAGCTCCGCCACATCGTCCGGTCTCTGAGCCGGGGGCTGCCGTTCATCCCGGAGAATGCCCGAAGAATTCGTTGGGTGGGATTCACGGTAATCTTCGGCGAGCTTGCCCGCGCCGCACTGGTCTACTTCTGGAGCTACTATACGAGCCTGCACTTCACCGCGAACGGCGTGCGATTTGTTGCCTCGACGGACTTCAACGGCATCACGATTGTCGGCGGCTTCGCCATCCTGGTCATCGCCGAAGTCTTTCGGGAAGGAACGCGGCTGCACGAAGACCAATCGCTGACCATCTGATACTCATGGCTATTCGTGTCAGCCTGGACCGCGTGCTGCTCAAACGGGGCATTACCCTCACCGACTTAGCCGAGCGCGTGGGGATCACGTTAGCCAACCTGTCGGTGTTGAAGACGAATAAGGCTCGGGCCATCCGGTTCTCCACTCTGGACGCTCTCTGCCGCGAACTGGACTGCCAGCCCGGCGATCTCCTGGAGTGGGTTTCCAGAGAATTCGAAGAGCCGTTCACGGCCGAGCTCGAGGAGGTTGACCCTTGAATCGAGGAATCCTCTCGCTGTTTTTCCTGCCCCTGGCGGGCCTCCCCCAGGTCGATCAGCAGCGCGCGGCGGAGGCTTTCAACCACGCGAAGACCCTGTGCGAGCGCGAGGGCGGCAATTTGTGGAGGACCTCCTTGTGCGGTCCGATCGTGATCGCCGATCCGGCCACCAAAACGATCGCGACCAACCAGCCGGCTCCCGAGGGCCCACGGCTGGCCGTTCTGGGATTCGCTAACGCTGCGATGGACTGGGGCGGCACTCGCTGGACCACCATTTCCTGGCCGTTCCTGGCAGCCATGCAAGATCGACAAGGGCAGCTCCTGATCCACGAACTGTTCCACCGGATTCAGCCGCAACTGGGTCTGTTAGTCCCGGACTTACCCAACGATCATCTGGACACGCCGGAAGGCCGCTATTGGATGCAACTGGAATGGAAAGCGCTGAGCCGGGCACTCGGCTCGTCGGGCGAGACACGCTTGGCGGCGGTTGGAGACGCTTTGGCGTTTCGTGCCGCGCGCAGAGGCCGGTTCCCCGGCGCGGCGGAGAGCGAGCGGGCGTTGGAAATCAATGAAGGTCTTGCGCAGTACACGGCAACTGTGGTGGCCGCCGGTTCCCGCTCGGAGGCGGCGCGTAGTGCCATCGAACAGCTCGCAAAGGCTCCCGCCGAGCTCACGTTTGTTCGCCAATTCGCCTATCCGGTGGGCGCTGCGTATGGAATCCTGCTCGATGAATACGCGCCGGGTTGGAAACGTCGGATAAAGCCCGGCGACGATCCGGGAAAGCTGATCGAACCCTTCGCGGGCGTCCGGCCCGTGAAGGATTTGGAAGCCGCCGCTGTGTCCCATGGCGGGCCGGAGATCCGCGAGCGGGAAACCAGGCGCGAGGTGGAGCACAAGGCCCGCGTTGCGGAACTGCGCCGTCGTTTTGTCGAAGGGCCTGTCTTGGTCCTGCCCCGCGGGCGCAACGCTTCCTTTATGTCAATCGGGATGACTCCGATTCCCGGCGAAGGCACGATCTATCCGTCGTATCGTACCGTGACGGAGTGGGGCACGCTGGAGGCCTCGGCGGTTCTCGTGTACCCGGATCGCGGAAAGCTCACCGTTCCGGCCCCGCCGGTGGTCGAGGGTAAAACACTCAAAGGCGACGGCTGGACCGTCACGATCGCGGAGGGTTGGGTCATCCGGCCTGGCCCTCGAGGCGGTGACTTCCAATTGGTTCGGGAGCACTAGTGGCCCATCCCTCCTCGAATCTACAGAATCTGCGAGAGTGCTTGGATAGACAGATCTGTCGTCACGGCCGCCGAAACGTGGATCGATGCGGCCTCTGAAGTCTGACTTCCGGAAAGTGGGCGATGCGGAGCTCGGTACCCTCTGCCAGGCGCTCTATCGCATATAAGTCCTCGCCAAGTACTTACGCAACGGATCTGGCGGCACTCCGTTGAGTGCCTGGGTCCTGTCCTTCCCGCCTTGGTGCCGCGGTCCTTTGGTTAAACGCGTCAGGGTATTCGAGATATCGGCCGCCATCGAGATCACCGTAGTCGCAGGCCCCTCGATGATCCGGCGCAGGCGATCCAGTGAGCATCGAGCAGGTCGCGAGCGCCCGAGCACGCGTGTGCATGCGCCAGCGTGAACTCCCGCCTCGAAATCTGTATCACTGATCGCGGAAGACGACCCAGGGCGCGGGCAACAGAATCCCGGCATAGCCCTGCTCTTCGTGTTTCCGTGTAAATAGAGTGGCCGATCGGAGCAATGAAGCCGGGCGATGGCGCCGATCTGCCGGGATGCGATGCAAATGCGCCGCGGCAAGGATGACTGCAGGCAGTGCTGCGCGGCGAGCCCGGCTACGGCCTGCGGGTGATGCGGTAGATCGCGCCCTGGGACAGCGATACGACGTAGAGATTGCCGTCCGGCCCGGTCTTGATGTCGGTCACGATGCCGAAGTCGCGGCCGACGAGGAAACCCGCGCTCTCGGTAAGCTCGTGGACGTCCGTGTTGTCATCGACGCGGTCCTCCAGCCCCGAATTGTCCACGGCGACCTTGCGGCGGTTGCCGGTGAGATGGATGCGCAGCAACGCTCCGCCGAGCGTATCCGTCGTGGATAGGCCCATGAAGAGATCGCCAAAAAACTGCGGCCCGAGGGCGCGGCTGTTGAGAAAGCCCAAGCCCGCCGGAGCAATCACGAATTTCCAACTGAACTCGGGATCACTGTAGTGCGATCCGGGCAGCGCGAACAGCCGCGAGAGCGCCTCGCCCGGGGTCTGCGCGATATTCTCTGGGCTCCAGCGAAACTGCTGGAGATTCGGGAAGTCTTCGTGGTGCAGCGACGTGGTCTCGATCTGCCTGTACTGGGCCACGCGCGCGACCGGTCCCGCGATTTGAATCCAGCCGGAGTTCATCCCCGGCTCGACCAGGTTGAGCTCATCGAATGCGTCCTCACCGTTCTCTTGAGCCCATAGGTTGCCGGAGAGCGGATCGAAGGTCATGCCGAAGCTGTTGCGGATGCCGTAGGCAAAAATCTTCTGGATGTTGCGGCCTACCTCTCCGCCGATCCCGGCGCCATGGCTGTAAAACGGATTGTCCACGGGCGTGCTGCCGTCATCATTGAGCCGGATGATGACGCCGGTGAAGTGCGCGTCGTCGGGTTGGGGTCCGCCGAACTGGTCATCGGGAACGGTCGCACCCAGTCCGGTCGGCGTGGGACCGGAAGGCAGGTTCTGAAGCCGGCTGCGGCGGCCCACGTCGCCAATGATGATGTACAGCTTGGCGTCCGGACCGAACGCGATCACGCCGCCGTCGTGGTTGGCGCGCGGCGGCTGCATCTGGCCGGTGACCGGATTCAAAGGTGAAGTGGCGCCATCGTTCTGGAAAGCACGCAGCATGATCAGGTTCCGATCGAACATCAGCGTCGAGCCGTTCCACACGAAGCGATCGACGCGGTTGCCGAGCAGTGGCGTGGCGAGCACGTCGTTCGTATCCGCTCCCAACTCGGGCGTTTCCACGCAACGCGTCTGCGAGGGCATGAACGGATCGGCCGATACAGGCGCGCGGCAGCTCCAGTACAGGTACACGAAATGGTTCGTGCCGAAGTTCGGATGCAGCGCCACGCCGAGAAGACCGCGTTCCGAGGAACTGTTGACGGCGAGATCCAGCACCTCGTGCACATTGCCGTTGATGACGTGCTTCACTTTGCCGGAATTTTTCTCGAGCACGAAGAACTCGTTCGCCCCGATGAAGGCCATGGTGGTGGGCAGAGCCAGCCCGCCCTGATAAAGATTGACTGTAAGATTAGGCACCAGCATGGTGGGCGCGGCGCCCGCGATCCACGCAAACAAGACGAGCCCGCATACAAGAACCAACTTAGACATGGAACCACCTCCGCTGCTCAAATTGAGTGTGCAGACGCAGAAGTGGGAACAGGACTCTAGCGGTTAGCGCTGCTGTTGATGCGCGCCAGCTCGGCGAGATCGAGACGGCCGGTGTAGATGGCCATACCGAGGGCGGCATGAATGTTCATCTCCGCGAGCGCACCGATCTCGGCCAGCGTCGTGATGCCGCCGGCCGCGGTGATCTCGTGCGCAGTGGCGGCGCGCAGACGGCGGAACCAATCGAGATCGGTGCCCTGCATCATGCCCTCTTTGTCGACATAGGTGCAGAGAAAGCCGCCACAGTAAGGCTCGAGCTGGCGGATCACCTGTTCGGCCGTGAGGTCGACGGCCTGACGCCAGCCTTTGACGACGATGCGGCCGTCCTTCGAATCGAGTGCGATCAGAATGCGCCCGGGATCGACGGCGCCCGAAAGCTCCGCGAGAAAATCGCGGTTTATCCCATCGGCCCGGAATGCCGCGGTTCCAACGATCACCTTGTCGGCTCCCTGGTCGAGCAGACGGCGGGCGCGGCCGCTGGTGCGCACGCCGCCTCCAACGCGCGCAGTCGAGCGCGCGCACAGAAACTCGACCAGCGCATCGTTTGAGCCCCGGCCGAGGGCAGCGTCGAGATCGATCACCTGGATCACGGGAAAAGCGGCGAAGCGCGCAAGCATCTCCTCGGGCGTACCGCCTTCGAGCGCTTTGTCGCGGCCCTGCACAAGCTGGACGACCTTGCCGTCCATGAGGTCGATACAGGGAATGATCACGGCTCGACAGTGCGCACGGGAATGCCTCCCGCGGCGAGATAGCTTTTCAGCTCGCCCACCGTGTAGGTCCCGTAGTGGAAAATGGATGCGGCGAGCGCGGCGTCGGCCTCACCCTGGGTGAGGACCTGGAGGAAGTCCTCGGGCTTCCCCGCCCCGCCCGACGCGATCACCGGGATGCGCACGGCGCGAGACACTGTCCTCGTGAGATCGCAGTCGAAGCCGGTCTGAACGCCGTCGGTGTCCATGGAGGTCAGCAGGATCTCGCCGGCGCCGAGCTGCTCGCCGCGCATGGCCCACTCGAGGGCGTCGATGCCTTCGTTGTCGCGGCCGCCGCGCGTGTAGACGTTCCAGGCGCACGGGCTGCGCCGCCGGGCGTCGATCGCGAGCACGACCGCTTGCGCACCGAACTCATTGCTCAACTCGGTGAGCAGCTCCGGCCGGCGCACGGCCGCGGTGTTGACGCTCACCTTGTCGGCGCCGGACATGAGGATGCGGCGGGCGTCGGCGACCGAGCGGATCCCGCCGCCCACGGTCAGGGGGATAAAGACCTTGCGGGCCGTGCGGGCAACCACGTCGGCCATAATGTCGCGGGCGTCGCTGGAGGCGGTGATGTCGAGGAAGACCAGCTCGTCGGCGCCCTGCTGGTTGTAGCGATCGGCGAGCTCGACGGGATCTCCGGCATCGCGCAGGTTGACGAAATTGACACCTTTGACGACGCGGCCGGCGGTGACGTCGAGACAGGGAATGATGCGCTTGGCGAGCATGACTACAGCTCGATGAATCTCTTTACAATCTTCAAACCGGCGGCGCCCGATTTTTCGGGGTGGAACTGCACGCCGAAGGTGTTGCCGCACTCGAGGACCGCCGTGTAAGTGACATCGGCGTAGCTGCAGGTGGCGGCGGTCGCGGGGATCACCGGGCAATAGTAACTGTGCGCGAAGTAGACGTACGGCCGCGTGTCGAGCAGGCGCGCGGGACGCAGCGGCTCGAGCTGATTCCAACCCATCTGGGGGACGCGCGCGCCCTGCGGGAACCGCTCCACACGGCCCGGGAACACGCCGAGCCCGGAGACTTCGGCATCCTCGGCACTGGTTTCGAACAGCGCCTGCAAGCCCAGGCAGATGCCGAGGAACGGCGAGCCGCCGGTCACGGCCGCGCGCACCGGCTCGCGCAGCCCAAGCTTGTCGAGCGCCCGCATCATTTGCCCGAAATGGCCGACGCCGGGCAGGATCACCTTTTCGGCGCGCGCGAGTGCGCCCGGCCGGTTGGTAACAGTGTAGGCCGCACCCAGCTCGTCGAGCGTGTTCTGAACGCTCCGCAGGTTGCCGGCGCCGTAATCGAGGATGGCGATCATAACAGCCCCTTCGTGGAAGGAAGCTGGTCTTTGAGCCGTTCGTCGGTTGAGCAGGCATAGCGCATCGCCCGCGCGAAGCACTTGAAGATCGCCTCGATTTTGTGATGGCTCGAGCGCCCGTACAGCACTTTCGCATGGAGATTGGCGCCCGCGTGCTGCACGAACCCGCCGAAGAAGTCCTCCACGAGCTCGGCCTGAAGATCCCCGACCAGCCGCACTTTCACGAGGTCCTTGTAGACCAGCGCGGAGCGCCCGCCCAGGTCGACCGCGACCACCGCCAGGGTTTCATCCATGGGCAACACGAAATAGCCGGCACGGTTGATGCCGCGGCGATCGCCGAGCGCCCTGGAGAAAAGCTGGCCGAGCACGATGCCCGTGTCCTCGACGGTGTGATGCTGGTCGACATCGAGGTCCCCACGGGCGTGCAGGGCCAGGTCGAAAGCGCCGTGCTTCGCGAACAGCTCGAGCATGTGGTCGAGGAAGCGGACACCGGTCGAGATCTCGTACGCGCCGGCGCCATCGAGCGCGAGCCGGGCGCGAATCTGCGTCTCCCTGGTTTTGCGCTCGATTTCGGCGGTTCTCACAAACAGCTCTCCACCTCGTTGACGTTCTCGAGCACGGCGATTGCGCCCTCGGCCCGGAGCAGCGCCACCAGCTCATCGCGCCGCGGATTCGCGGCATGGGCGACGCCGATGAAGGACACGCCGGCAGCACGCGCGCTGCGCGCATCATCGACGGTATCGCCGACGTACCACATCGGCTCGGCTGGAAAGCGCCGGGCGATCTCGAGCAACCCGTCGGGCGCCGGTTTTGGCGGGCGCACCGGGTCATCGGCAACCACCATATCGAAGCGCAGGTCGCGGGCAAAGCGGTGCAGCGTGACCTCGGCTTCAGCCAGCGTGCGGCCCGTGAAAATGGCAAGCCGGTATTGCTCCTGGAGGCGCTCGATCAGTCCGCCGTTCGCGATCCACTTCTCGCGCAGGATCATGCCGTCGCTGCCGTTGCCGAAAAAAATCGACTGGAAGTGATCGACCACGATCTGGTACTCCACCTCGATGCCCAGGTCCAGGATGATCTTCCGGGAGAGCGCCCAATCGTTGTTCCAGCCGCCGGCGTTCTTGTAATCCTGGATCAGCTCGCGGGTGATCTCTTTGCCGGTGAAGTGCGCGACCGTCCTGCGGATGGTCTCGCGGTAGGACTCGGTGACGTCAACCAGGACGCCGTCCATGTCGAACACGAGCACACCCTTGTTTGCGACGATTTTGACCGCGGGCTGCACCGGTTGCGCCAGTCCGTTCGGTTTCATTTCCAGATCCTTTCCAGCTCGGCGAGAAAGCGGCGCATCTGGTCGCGCGTGCCGACCGTCACGCGGACGCAGCCGGGGAGCTCGTAGGTGCGCTCGCGCACGAGCACGCCGGCTTCGCGCAGCCGGTCGCGCACCTCGAGGGCGCGCTCGCCGATGCGCAGGAGCACAAAATTGCCCTGGCTCCTGTAATAGGGGATGCCGAGCTTCTCGAGGCTCACGTAGGCCAGCTCTCGGGCGGCCAGCACTTCGGTCACGTAGCGGCTGATATACGCCGTGTCCCGCACCGCGGCGCGGGCGGCCATGGCCGCGAGAATGTTGACACTGTAAGGCGACTGGGCCTTGTGCACGCTGGCCAGGTTCTCAGCCTGCGAAAACAGGCAGCCGAGCCGCATGCCGGCCATGCCGTAGAGCTTCGAGAAGGTGCGGCTGACGAACAGGTTCGGGTACTGCCCGAGATGGCGGATCGCGGTGATGCCGCAGAACTCGTAATACGCCTCATCAACCATGACGGCGGCGTTCGGCGCGCGCCGGAGGATGCGCTCGATGCCCTCGATCGAGACCGCGGTGCCGGTGGGGTTGTTCGGATTCGAGATCAGGATGGCGCGTGTATTGGGCCGGAGCGCGAGCAGCAACTCGTCAAGCGGAAAGGCGAGCCGCTCGCTGCGGTAATCGATCTCGCGAATCGCGGCGCCCGCGACCTCCGCGTAGAAACGATACATGGCGTAGGACGGCCGCAGGATGATCACGTCATCGCCGTCGTCGACATAGGTGTTGATCAGAACTTGTATGGCTTCGTCGGTGCCGTTGGTGAGCAGCATCTCATCGTGCTCGACGCCGAAGAATGCCGCGAGCTCCTGCTTGGCTTCCGAATACTCGGGGTAGGTAGCCAGGCGGTTTGCGTCGAGGCGCTGCTGCAGGAACTCGATGACACGCGGCGAACAACCGACGGTGTTCTCGTTGAAGTCGAGGCGCAGCTTGTCGGCGCGGCCCTCGGTGGGCGGCGAGTAAGGCCGCATCCTGAGGACGGCCTCGCGCGGCTGGGGAACGCGTTTACGCACGGAGCCGCACCTCGACGGACCGGGCGTGGGCTTCGAGACCCTCGGCGCGCGCCAGAGTGGTGATGGCGGGCGCGAGGGCGCTCAGGGCGGCGGGGCTGAGCTGCTGGGTGGAGATGACCTTGACGAAGTCGGCCGCCGAGAGGCCGCCGCGGACGCGGGCCGCTCCGCTCGTCGGCAGGACGTGATTGGGGCCGGAGGCATAATCGCCCGCGGCTTCGGGGCTGGCCGGACCTACAAAGACGCTGCCGGCGTGGCGCACGCCCGCGAGCAGGCGCGGCTCGGGGATGCTGAGGTGCTCGGGCGCGAAGCGGTTGCTGATCTCGACCGCCTCCTCGAGGGATCGCACGAGCACGATCGCGCTGTTCCGATCGATGGAGGTACGCGCGACCGGCGCCGTGGGGAGTGTCGCGATCTGCCGCTCGATCTCGCGGGCGACCGCGGCGGCGAGCCGCTTCGAGGTGGTGAGCAGAATGGCGGAGGCGTCCACGTCGTGCTCGGCCTGGGCGAGCATGTCGGCTGCGATCCAGGCGGGACTGCCGTCGGCCGCGATGATCAGGATCTCGGTCGGGCCCGCGACAAAGTCGATGCCGACCTCGCCCGCGAGCAGCTTCTTGGCGGCCGCGACGTAGATATTGCCCGGCCCCACGATGCGATCGGCGCGCGGAACCGTCCTGGTGCCATAGGCGAAGGCGGCGATCGCGTGAGCGCCGCCCATGAGAAACACGCGCCCGACGCGGAGCAGCGCCGCCGCGCCGAGGATCTCGCCTGCTGGGCGAGGCGTCGCGACGCAGATGTTGGGCACGCCCGCGACCTGGGCCGGGATCACGGTCATCATAAGCGTCGACGGCAGCGGGTACCGGCCGGAGGGAATATAGGCTGCCACCGTATCGAGCGGCCGCACGATTTGCCCGAGCTTCAGTCCCGGCGCCGGAGTGACCGAGCGGGGTAAAGGCAACTGGAGCTTTGCATAGGCGCGGATGTTTTCCGATGCGACCCGCACCGCCTGCCGGAAAGCCGGTGACACGTGTTTTCCGGCATCCCGCAAGTCCTCGGGAGCAAGAGCGACGGAGCGGCGGTCGAGGCCGTCGAAGCGGCGCGCGTATTCGAGCAGAGCCTGATCGCCCCGCTTGCGCACGGCTTTGAGAATCGGGCGGACCGTCTTCTCGGCCTCCTCGAAGCGCGCCGCCTTGCGCGAGAGAATCCGTCCTACCCGGCTGGAATCGAGGATGCGGATCATAAGGTCACATCACGATCTTGTTCAGCGGGTACTCGACGATGCCCTGCGCGCCCGCTTCCTTGAGCCGCGGGATGATGAGCCGCACGGTGGACTCGTCGAGGATCGTGTTGACGGCAAGCCAGCCGTCCTCGCTCAAGCTCGAGATGGTCGGCCGTTTGAGGGCGGGCAGTACGCTCAGGACTTTCTCGAGGTTGGCGCGCTCGACGTTGAGCATGAGGCCGACCTTGCCGAGCGCGTTGATGGCGCCCTCGAGCAGCATCCGGATGTCGGCAAGCTTGCGTTGCTTCCACTCGCCGGCCCAGGCATCGCGGTTGGCGATGAGCTGGGTGTTGGACTCGATCACCGTCTCCAGGATGCGCAGGTTGTTGGCACGCAGTGACGAGCCGGTCTCGGTGACCTCGACGATGGCATCGGCGAGAACCGGCGGCTTGACTTCGGTCGCGCCCCAACTGAACTCGACCTTCGCCTCGACGCCGTGCCTCGCGAGATAGCGCCGGGTGGTCTCCACAAGTTCGGTGGCGATGATCTTGCCTTGCAGATCCCTGACTGACTGAAAGGGCGAGGCCTCGGGGACCGCGAGCACCCAGCGCACTTTGCCGAAGCTCTGCTTGGCGTAGATAAGGTCGCAGACGGTGACCACTTGCGCGGCGCTCTCCTCCACCCAATCGCGGCCGGTGAGGCCGGCGTCGAGGATACCGTCCTCGACGTAGCGCGCCATCTCCTGCGCGCGGATGAGCATGCACTCGATCTCGGGGTCGTCGACGGCTGGAAAGTAGGAGCGGGTGCTGGTGGTGATGTTAAAGCCCGCGCGGCGAAACAAGTCGATGGTGGCGTTCTCGAGGCTCCCCTTGGGAATGCCGAGCTTCAGCTTCATCGCGGCGAGCCTCCATAGACCGCCTGCGGATCGAAGGCCCGTTCGTCGCATTCGAGCCATTCCCCGTCCTGAAGCGAGCGGAAGAAGCAGCTCCGGTAGCCCTCGTGGCAGACTCCGGGGCCGAGCGCGTCCACTTTGAGCAGCAGGCAGTCGCGGTCGCAGTCGGTCGAGATCTCCTTGACGGCCAGGCGGTGGCCGGAGGATTCACCCTTCATCCAGAGCTTGTTGCGGGAGCGGCTGAAGAAGGTGGCATAGCCGGTCTGGACCGTGCGGCGGAAGGCTTCCTCGTTCATGAAGCCGACCATGAGGACACGGCCGGACGCCTGGTCCTGAATCACCGCGGGCACGAGGCCGTCGAGTTTGGAGAAGTCGAGTTTCATAGGTCAACAAAAAAGCCCGCCACCACTGCGGCGGGCTGGGCTCGATTTGGATTCCTGGTGGCTAGAGCGCGGCCCGCCGCGGCAGAGTATGCCGGCCGTGATGATGGTGATGGCGGGCGTGCACGAGCATGAAAGGATCAGTATAGCAGAGGCATGGCCGGGCCACGGGTATGGGGGTTCGAGACTCTCGAACGGGTGCTTAACCGTTTTGGGGGCGGCTGGCATCGAGGCTCTTCTGTTACCAAATCTTGGGCCTGCTGAAGCCCACACGCGAACCACAACACTTAGCCGAGGTTCGTCACCAGCACTCCCTGGCGGTCGTGGCTCAGAACGCTTCCGCTGATTTGACGGCACTTACTGAGCCGCGCGCGTCAGCAAGCGGGTCGAAATCCTGTCGGGGACGAACTTGGGTTAGGCGGTTAGCGCGTGCACATCGACAAACTCTTTCTCGATGTTCGTCGATTCAGGGAACCGCGTAGGAACCAGCGAATGGTATCCTGGTATCGGCGCCGAGGGGCTGCCGATGGACTACAGCAAGATCCTCACGATCGAACCGGGCAAGATGGGCGGGAAGCCCTGTATTCGTGGCCTTCGCATCACGGTCTACGATGTCCTCGACTATCTCGCCTCAGGGATGACTGAAGACGAGATCCTTCACGACTTCCCTGACCTCACCCGCGAAGACATCCGCGCTTGTCTTGCGTTCGCCGCCGACCGTGAGCGCAAACTCGCCACCATCCGCGCTTGAAGCTGCTTTTTGACGAGAACCTGTCGCCGGCGCTCCCGGCGGCGCTTGCGGACTGCTATGGCGAATCTCAGCATGTCCGCGACGTAGGGCTGAAAGCGTCCCCCGACGCCGATGTCTGGAGGTACGCAGGGCG
Organism: Acidobacteriota bacterium; assembly: GCA_016178155.1. GTDB lineage: Bacteria > Acidobacteriota > Terriglobia > Bryobacterales > Bryobacteraceae > JACOTZ01. Next base: position 7,844 of record JACOTZ010000174.1, on the reverse strand, counting down.
CAACGAGCTTGTGATTGTCACGAAGGACTCGGACTTCCGGCAGAGGAGCTTTCTCCCGGCTATCCTCCCAAAGTCATCTATATCGGGCTGGGCAACTGCTCGACCAGGGCGCTTGAGGCTCTCTTGCGCCGGCGGGTTGCCGAGGTGACCGAGTTTCTCGCGGACAAGGTGAAAGCGTTTTTGGTCCTTTCCTGACACCAGCCTGCCACTCGACGGCGTGCCTCAACCCGGCAGTAATCGGCAGTTGCCACTCGACGGCGTGCCTCAACCCGGCAGTAATCGGCAGTTCAGGCCAAAGGGTGCTATATCGCCAAATCCCCTATTGACAGGCCTTCCGTGCGAATTTGAGAACGCGGAAGGCTCTTCACCTGGCGGCAACTTATCTAGCAGCCCTTGGAAGAAGCCCGCTCCCTGGCGGTCGCGTCTCTGTAACCAACTGATTCTATTGAGCTGCGAGCGCGAGCAAGCGGCCGTTACCGACTACCACGGGCTGCCTCCTGCAAGTTTTCACGGGCCCGAGTCACGTGGGGATGCCCCTGGGGGAGCCGCTTCTCAAGAATCAGAACGGCATTCTCAAGCAGTGGGAGCGCCTCGTCCGCCCGGCCTGCTTCGTGCAGCAGACGACCGAGATTGTTGTAGGTCAAAGCCACATCGGGGCTGTCCGTGCCCAGGATCCTCTTCTTGATTTCGAGCGCCCGGCGGTAGCACCGTTCGGCCTCGTCGCGGCGGCCGCGAGCGGCCAGCACCGCGGCCAGGTTGTGCAGGTTCGCAGCCACTTCATAGTGCTGCGGCCCGAAGGCTTGCTCGAAGACGGCCAAGGCCCGCCGGTAAATCGCCTCGCTTTCCTCATATCGTCCCAGGCCATCGAGGATTCCCGCGTAGGCGGCCGCGTCGAGCAAGGTGCGGGGATCGTCCTCGCCCAGCAGTCGCCGCGAAATCTCCCAAGCCTTTCGCCCGGGCTCTTCAGCCCCGGCAAAATCTCCCTGAGCATGCAGAATGCCGCCGATGTTGTGATAGACCACGGCGGTCGCCAGGGATTCCTCGCCGTGCAGGGCAAGGGTCGAGAGCAACGCCTGCCTGTAGAGCCGCAGCCCCTCCTCGAAGCGCCCCCAATACTTGTAGAGAAGGCCGAGATTATTCTGTGCCTCGACCGTCTCCGCGGACGCTTCGCCGAACACCGCGCTGGCAGTATCGAGAGCCTTCAGCAAATCCAGTTCGGCCGCCGCGTAGTCGCCCTGCGCGCAGCGAATCATGGCGGCGACGCTCAGTGTCCTGACCCGAATGCGCACGGCGGTATCATCGCCGGAAGGACCCTCCTCGATGGCCCGCGCGCGTTCCAGCAGGCCCAGAGCGCCCTGGAAATTCTGCCTTTCTCTTTCGATCTCCGCGAGATCGTTGAGCAGGTTCGCCACATCGATCGAATCCGGCCCCTCGTGCTCCTCTATCAACCGCAGCGCCTCGCGGCACGCGCTCCGCGCCTCCTCGAGTTTTCCCTCGGCTTGCAGAGTCCAGGCCTGCTCCTGCAAGGCGATGGCGCCGTCCGCCTTCATGAGTGCGCGATCACCAGCAGCGTCTTCGCCCGCCGGATGACGCATTCCAGGCACTGGCGCAGGTTCTCCGGATCGAGTGCGCCCAGGTTCTCGTCCAGGATCACGAGGTCCGGATCCTGGAGCAACACCCGGGCCAGAAACACCCGGCTGCGTTCGCCTTGGGACAGTTGCCAGCCGGTCTCGCCGACGACCTGGTCGAGTCCGCCCGCCATTCGATCCAGCAGCGGCCCGAGGCCCAATTCCTCGCATAGTTCCCGGGCTTCTTGCAGGTCGCGTGGGGAATGGGGGTAGGGCCGTCCCAGGAGCAGATTGAAGCCGATTGACGCGGAGAGGATATGATTTTCGTGATATTGCGCCGCGGCGGCGATGCGGCGGCGCCAGGCCTGCTCGCCGAGGGTCTGGAGGTCGAGCCCGCCGGCCAGGATGACGCCCGCTGACGGCCGGCGCCAGCCGGCCAGCACCGCCGCGAACGTCGATTTGCCGCTGCCCGAAGCTCCTTTCAGCAGCAGCCGGTCTCCCCTGCCGATGGTGAGACTACATCCCTTCAGGGCGGGCTCGGGACGGCCCTGGTGCGTGAAGACCACGTCTTGCGCTTCGAGCAGCCTGCTGGCAGGGGACGAAATATCGGTCGCCACGCCTTCTCCGTCGTCCCCGGCAGCGGCGTCGAACATTGGCTTCATACTGCGCCAGGCAATCCAGGCTGCCGCCCCGCGGGCGAGCCCGAAGCCAAGCCTTTCGAGCGCCGCCCCGGCGAACAAGATGGCGCCCAGGGTGATGGCCTGCTGCCCGAGCGTCGCGCTCCCGGCGAAGAATGACGGCGCCAGCACGGCGACAGCGGCCAGGACATAGCCCCGCGGCAATGCTGCTTCGATTACCGCTGTGGACCGGTCGAGCGTTTCGGAAACGGCGGCATACTGCGCGGTTTCGCGGTCTTCCTCGCAATGCCACTCCGAGGGAGGCTGCTGGGCCAGGCGCGTCCGATGCGCCGTCATCTTCTCGACCAACCGATGAGTCAGCTCCAGGCGCAGCCCCGTCCAGGCGAAGCGCCGGCGCGTGTTCCGCACGATCAGGATCACCAGGAGGCTGGTCCAGCCGGCCAGTAACGCGATCTCCACGCCTGGCGCCGCGCCCCAGGCAAGCACGCAGGGAACCAAGAGCAGCTCGAGCGCCGCCAGCACGACGGCAAGGCCACCGCTGGCGCCCAGCCGGTCAATCGCTTCGGCCTCCAGGACCTCGCTCAGCAGCTCGCCGGCTCCTTTGCGCCGCATCGCGTCGGCGTTCATGGCCATCGCGCCGGCGAGCAGGCGTTGCTTCAGCAGACCGCCGAAACCCACGCCGATCACGCCCTCCAGCCACCTGGCGCCCAGACTCAGCGGCACGGTGCTGGCCAGACACAGCGCCCAAGCCGCCATCCAACCGCGATCCAGGCGGCCGCTCAGCGCCCCGAAACCGATGGATGCCCAGCTTGCGAGCAGCAGTACCGTGGCCAGGACGTGTGCGCCCAGCAGCGCGGCCATCCGCCGGATCAATCCCGCGGAACGAAGCTGCTGCCAGAAGGAAAGTCCCGGCGACGCCGTTCCAGCCAGGGGATCGGAACTCCCGGGGACGAAGGACGGTGGCAGGCTGGCCACGTAGGCGGCTAGGCGTGCGTCCATTCGCTGACCTCCGCAGTCTCACTCACGGTCCCCTGGCTCATCCGCAAGCGCCGCCACATCCGGTGCGACCAGAGTTGTCGCTGGACCAGTTTCTCGTGGTCCATCAGCGCTCGATAGCGCGAGCCGGAGTTCTGCCAGAGCGCGCGCGGCGCACCTTGTTCCCGAATGCGTCCTTCTTCGACGACCAACACGCGGTCGAAGTCGAGCGTGTCGCTCACGTCATGCGTGATACACAGGAGCGTAGCTCCCTCGAACCTCCGCCGGAGGACGCCCACGACGCCGCGGCGCGTCTCCCGATCCAGGCCGCGCGCCGGCTCGTCCAGAACGGCGAGGCGAACGCCCGGACGCGCCGCGGCCCGGCCGATCCGGACGCGCTGCCCTTCGCCGCCAGCCACCAATGCCCCTCCCTCCCCGAGTGAGGTCTGCAAACCATCGGGCAGCCGCTCCAATATCTCCAGCAGCCCCGCGTCCCCGATTGCCTCGCCTATGCGCCGTGGGGCGTCGTGGCCATTGCCGTAGCTGAGATTGGCCAAAAGCGTCGCCTGAAACAGGTGCACCTGCGGATCGACCCAGGCGGTATCGCGGCGCAGTTGCGCCAGCCGGCCGGCATCGAGCGGTACGTCATCCACCCGCACGCACCCCTGCGCCGGTTTGTGCCAGCCGAGCAGCAGACCCAGCAGCGACGACTTGCCGGCGCCCGACAATCCCACGATCGCCACGTGCTCGCCCGGCGCGACCTGAAGGGAAACGTCCTGGAGAATCGCGTGGCCGCCCGCCACGACGGTGACGTCCTCTATCTCCACCTTGACGCCGTGCGATGCGGTTGGCGGAACGGCCTCGACCACGTCTTCGTCGCGCGCATCTTCTTCCCGTGCCCCCAGGGGCTCCAGGAACCGCAATAGCGTGTTACGCAGAGCCGGCAGGCTCCAGGCAACCGCAGCCAGCGAGCGGCCGTTCGCAGGAATGGAAAGCGCCCAATAGATCAGGAGCAGCAACCCCGCAGGGTCTGGTGCGCGGGCAGCCTGTTGATAAACAAGCCCGACTACCAGGGCGAAGGTGACCGCCATCTGCGCAGCCTCGGCGCGGACCAGCAGCGCCTGCTGCCGCAATCCGGCTTCCGCCCAGCGCTCGAGCTGACCGCATTGCGCCGAGCGCAGCGTACGCTCGGCGCAGTGCGCCTGGATGGCCCGCAGGCCGAGCAGCGCGTCCAGATAGAACCGGCTCAGGGCGGCGCTGATTTCCCGGAAGCGCAGATCCCGTTCGATCAAAGGCGGCTGGAACAACAACGGCAGGCCCACGGCCGCCACAACCGCCAGACCGGCGGGCCATCCGGCGCCCGGATAGAGCCAGGCGATCGCAGCCGCGGTAAACACGAGGCTTGCGCCCGACCGCAAGAACTGGCCGCCCAGTTCCGGCAACTGCCGCAAGAACTGGAGCGAATGGGCGCGGAATGCCATGTCGGAAATCAGGCGAGATTGAAAGTAGTGGTCTTCGAGGCGCGGGATCTTCAGCAGGAAGCGGGCGCGGAGCCGCAATTCGAGATGCCGCCCCAGCCGCAGGAGCCCCGCCGCAGCGGGCCACTCCAGCGCCAGCAGGCCGCCCAGAAAGAGGAGCAGGGCCGCCCAGGCGGCCAGGCGCTGGCCGCTCAGCTTCAAGTGCCAGGCTAGGTCGAGCCATCCACGAAACAGCAGGGCCTCCAAGATCGTGCCTGCCGCAGCGGCGAGAATCGCCAGCGCGACTACACCCGGCAACAGCCATCCACCGGCCCGGACCGCCTCCCACACCGGTGCCCAGACGCGGGGCGGCGGCTCGCTGCGCACGGCGGCCAGTGATTCCGGCAAGGGCTCGGTCAGGGCCTCCGTCCGGAGGCCGGTCGCCGCCAGCACTACGGCGCCGCGCATTCGGACCGCTCCCCTGAAAAACCCGTCTTCTGTTCGCCTTGTGTACGTCGCATCTTCTCCCCGGGCGGGTTTTTCATCACCTTTGGTGGCCCGCCGCGGGCCATGGGGATCTCCCCTGAAAATGCGGCGCACCGAAGCCGGCCAGGGGGCCGGCTGCGGACCAGGGGGTCCGCCCCACAATTTTTCATCCGTCGATTGTGGCCCGTAGGGCCATGACTGAACTCCCTCGCGGTCGCGGCTCGGTAACTGCGCGTCAGCAAGCGGCCGGACGGCCCAGAACTCCGCTGGGATCTGCTCCGGGTGTTGCTCGCAAAGGCGGAGAAACTCCCTGGTTTCGGCGCCGCGCTTCAGCTTGCCCGCGCCTGCCAGGACCTGCGCCAGCCGCAGGGAGGCGTCCAGGTGCGCTCGATCGCTCCAAATGGCAGGCTGGGCGCCCAGCGCGCGCATGCGATGCTCCAGCCCGGCCGTGAACGCCGCGGTTTCGGACCACTCTTCCCAGGCCATGCGCGGTACCGGCTGCTCGTGGACGTAAAGCGAATCGAGAAACCGCCGCCGGTCGATCCACAGACGGCCCGCCGCCGGATCCATTATCTGTACCAGCGGGCCGTGAACGCGCCAGAGAACGACGAAGTGCGCCGCGCCGGAGGGCAACCGGACCACCACGATCGCGGGCACACAAGCCGATTCCTTCAGCAGCACCAGGTCCGCCGGCATCAGGAGCTGTGTCGCCTCCAGCCCCAACTGCTGCGCTACCGTTTCCAGCGTGTCGATGGAAGTGCCGTCAACGTCCGTCTGGCAGGCTTCGCGCAGCCGGCCGTAGGAGAGATAAAGCCCGAATCCGCCGAACAGCGCCTTGAGCGCGGCCGGCCCGCAATCCATCTCCGAGGTTTGGATGACCTCCGGAACCAGGAAGCGCCGTCTCATGGCTGCCTCGTGAGCCACTGGCCGGCCGTACGCAGCAGAAGTGCCAGCGGGGTAAGGCGCTCCACCGCGATCTCGACCGTGCCGGGCATGCCGTGTTCGAGCTTTCCGCGAAAGGTCGAGCCGGACTCGATGGCCAGCTCGACCCGGACTGCGCCGTCGCGGGACTCTTGAGCTACGCGGGCGACGCTGAGGGACACCGAACCGAACTCGGCCCACGGAAATCCGTCCAGGCGCAGCCTGGCCCTTTGTCCCGCCCGAATCCGGCCAAACGCTGCGTGGGGCGGAAATTGCGCGGCTACCAGCAGGCGGCCGGACGGCACGATGGAGCCAAGCCTTTCGCCCTCTTGCACCACCGCGCCGAGACGGAGAATGGCCGCTTCGCCGATGCGCCCCTCCACCGGCGCCCGAACGCGCCGGCGCTCCACCTCATATTTCGAGCGCTCCATGCCGGCCTGGAGCGTTTCCCGCTCGGCCTCCAGCGCCGCGCTCTCGGAATGCAGACGCTCCAGGCGGACATCGCGCTCGCGGTCACGCGTCGATTGCTCTTGCGGCACGCGCCGGGCGGCGCTTTCGAGCGTGACCACGGCTGCGCGCAGCTTGCGCGCTTCGGCTCCGGCCCGCTCCAGATCGCGCGCCGGTACCAGCTTTTCCTCGTGCAGCTTCCGGAAGCGGGCCAGATCGTCTTCGGCATACTGGGCCGCGGCCTCTGCTTCCCGGATCCGGCTCACGGCCTCCTCGGCGCTCACTTGGGCCGTGCGCTGTTCTTCCGCGCGGGCCCTTTCCTCTGCTGCCGCCTGCGAGCGCAGCCGCACCAGCTCCGTTTCCAGCCCCCGCGCGCGGACCTCTTGCTGGCGCAATTCGAGCTCGTCCGGCGCCGCATCGATCTCCACCAGCACCTCCCCGCGACGGACAGTCTGGCCGACGCGAAGTCTGGTTTCGACGACACGGCCGAGCAGCGGCGACTGGATCGGGTAGGTGGCGGCGTCGAGCTCCACCCGGGCTGCCGGTGAGACCTCGTATAAGGTTACGGGCACCCGTGCGGTCCACCAGCTCCAGCCGCCCATGGCCAGGGCGGCGCCGGCCAGAGTCCATATCGTCGCGGCTCCACGGTCCGCCAGGAGCCGGGCGAAGGTCAGCGAAAAGGCAGTTGTCGACCGCTCGCTCAGAAGGTGTGAAATATTCGAAAAAACCATTTCCTTCCTCCAATGTTTGCAGTCGGTGAGCCTGTGGAAAAGAGGCCCGAAATCAATTTTTTCACACCTTCTCAGGGAGCGGTACAGGCCCGCGACACGGCGTTGCCGCCGTGCCGCGAACCAGCCGCTCAGCGGACAACCGTGTTGTGGTTGCCTACCAGCCTGCCGGCTTTGACTTTCGTCTTTGCTTTCATGAGCATGCTCCTTTCTTGAGCGTTCGTCCTCCGCTTGCACCCGCCTGCCCTTAGGAGGCCGGCGGGCTAAGGGTACGAAAAGGCGCCCAGTCTCTACCCTCTACCTGCGCGAAGTAGGGGAGGGATTAGCGGGCATTTCTCACCAGAATCAGCAGACAAGGGAGTGGGGCGAAGGTCAGCGAAAAGGCAGTTGTCGACCGCTCGCTCAGGGGAGCGGAACAGGCCCGCGACACGGCGTTGCCGCCGTGCCGCGAACCAGCCGCTCAGCGGACAACCGTGTTGTGGTTGGCTACCAGCTTGCCGGCTTTGACTTTCGTCTTTGCTTTCATGAGCATGCTCCTTTCTTGAGCGTTCGTCCTCCGCTTGCACCCGCCTGCCCTTAGGAGGCCGGCGGGCTAAGGGTACGAAAAGGCGCCCAGTCTCTACC
>JACOTZ010000129.1 GCA_016178155.1 Acidobacteriota bacterium | reverse complement strand
GTGGCGACCGCGCCCAGGCCCGGGATCAGGAGGCCGAGCTTTCCCTCGGCCGGCGCGATGCGCACGTTATCTTTCTGGGACAAATTTCATTCCTCCTCTTGCGCGATACCGGGCTCACGCGGATTGGCATCGGGCGAGCGCGGAAGGTGGATCCTGCGGCGGCGGAAGATTACCTTGAATGCTATACTAGCACTTACGTTTTTCACCGCTCGCCGCCCAGAGCTGCTCCGCGCTTCTGGCGGGGCCGCGAGAGCCGGCGGCAGCGGTGCCAGCTCACCATGTCGGCACGCGCGGTTTCCACGATCAGTACAGTCATTGTTGACGACGAGCAGCTCGCGCGCGACGAGCTGAGCTTCCTGCTCAAGGAGTTTCCCGAGGTGGAAGTGGTCGGCACCGCCTGCGACGGGCTGGAGGCGCTGGAGCTTATCCAGTTGCTCGAGCCCGACCTGGTGTTTCTCGACGTGCAGATGCCCGGCCTTGACGCCATGGGGGTGATCCGGGCCTTGCGAGCCAAGGACGTGCCGCTCCCCTATTTCGTGTTGGCCACCGCCTTTGACCACTACGCGGTGGAAGCTTTCCGCATGGAGGCTCTCGATTACCTGCTCAAGCCGGTGGACCGGGAGCGGCTCGCCGCCACCATCGAACGCGCTCTGCGCAGCGTGCAGGACCGCGGTAAGACCGTGGCGCCCGAGCCCGCCGGTCCCCGCGCCTCATCGGCCCATTCCAAGATCCTGGTCAAGAGCAGCGGCCGCCACTTCGTCGTCGACGCCCACGACATCGTCTACGCGACCATCGAAGACGGCCTCATCACCATCGTGACCACCGCGCTCGAAGGCGAGTCGAACTACCGCACGATAGAAGAGCTGCAGTCGAACCTCGATCCCGCTACCTTCTGGCGCGTGCACCGCTCCTACCTGGTCAACATCAATCGGATCAAGGAAGTGATTCCCTGGTTCAAATCGAGCTACCAGATCCGGATGGACGACAAGAAGCAGACCGAAATCCCCGTCAGTCGCGTCCAGACCAAGCGCCTCCGTACGCTCCTGAAGCTGTAGCCCGCATTTCAAACTTCCCTTCTACACGCTCCTGCCCGCGCGGCGGACGATCAGCCCGCAATTCTCCGCCATGCGCACACCGCCATCCATTCGCACCCGCTTATCGACGTGCGGCCACGCGCGATCTTTCGGCATGGACCGGCCAAGCCGATGTCTGAGTTACGCACGTTTGGCGAAAGCACGATTGCCCCGCAACCTTCGTGCCGGTTGCCAGAGCCGCTGCTGCGGGAATGAATTTCGGCGTGGCGCCTCGAGTGCGTGCGCGGCGGCGCGGCTACTTCGACAACTCCATCACCGTCACGCTGGAGCGCGGGAAGACGTGCTCGAACCGCGCGCTGGCGGGGATGCTCGATTCGACCGGGCGCACGGCTTCCGGACGCATTTCGTCGTTGACCTGATAGATGCTCGTGCCGGAGAGCGTCTGCAGGCGTGCCCACGATGGCGAGAACCCGGACAGCTCAATGCGCGCCGCGAGATTGCGCTCCAGGTGGCGGTTCACGCAGAACAGCGTCAGCCTGGCGCCATCGGCGCTGCGCGCCGCGACCACGTCGAGATAGGGCACTTCGGGAATTTCCGGGATGCGGTTGTTGCCATCGCGGATGTCATAGCTGTCCACTTGCGTGCGAGCCGGGACCAACCGCACGGCGGCCGCAGTGGAGTACATGCGGAACGCCCAGTACGCCGGCACGCCATAGACCTGGCTGCGCTTCTTCCAGAGGCCGCCAAACTCGACCGTGCCGGTCATGTCGGCCACGCTCGTGAAATCCGAGACGCGCATGAGCGTATTGAGGAAACCGGCCGTGCAGACGGCGCCGCCCATATTCGTGAAGCGCGGCACGCGGTCATCGCGGCCGTGGAACAGGTATTCAGTGAAGGCGATTTTCGCCTTCGAGCCGTGCTCGTCGATCTGCTTTTTCATCTCGCGGAGCCGCCGTTCGAGGCCCACGGGCAAGGCGAAGGCGGCCTGCGCCGTGAACTCGGGCGTTGGGTTAGGGCGCCGCACGTTGCCGGTCCCCACCACGAAATGCGTGCTGATGAAATCGAAGCCGGGAATGTTCAGCGCCTGGTTGTTCCATTCCTGAAAACGGTCGGGATCGCCGCCGGTGACGATGAAGCGCCCCTGCGGGTCAGCGGCGCGCGCGGCTGCGAGGAACCCGCGGGTGCGCTCCGCGCTCCGAGCGAGCGTCGGATAGCCGATCTGCCAGGTGCCGTAAAGTTCGTTGCCGAGTTCCCATAGCAGGCCTCCCTTGCCCCATTTCGCATTCACGTATTTGATCCACGAGGACGCTTCCTCCGGCGTACCGCTGCCGAGGTTCAAGCAGATCTGCGGCTCGCTCTTCGTCAGCTTGCAAAGGCGCAGGAACTCGTCGGTGCCAAAGTGGTTGTACTCGGGGATGCCCCAGGCCTGGTTGAGCATGGGCACGCGCTTGTTCAGCGGCCCGATGGCGTCGCGCCAGTGATAGCCCGAGGTGAAATTGCCGCCGTACCGCATGACGGGCGACTGGAGGGCGCGAATCATCTCGATCATCTCGGGTTCCATGCCCTCGACATGGTCCGCCGGGAACAACAGCGCCTGGTCGAGCAGGACGCGCGTTTCCCGATGCGCCGAAATCGTGAAATCCGCCGGATCGAGGCGCGCCAGTTGCCCGCGTTCGAGGGCGAGCGCGAAGTCATATCGCCGCCAGCCGCCGGCGGTGAGAGGGATGTTCGCCTTCGCGAGCACCGCGCCTGGCTGGTTGCGCTTGCGCAGCGAAACGGCGAGCTCGAGCGGGCCGCTCACGTGCTTTGCCCACAGGCTGCCTGTATAGCGCAGGACGCGGTGCACCGGCAGATACACCTGCTGGCGCACGCCTGTCTCGCGATCGGGCAACGCCATCAACAGGAGCGACCGCAGGGAATTGGGCGCGTCGCCCCAACGGGGTTCGTAGCGCCAGCCCTGCGAGGCATCGAGCGGCTCCCAAGGCAGCGGCAGACCGATCCGCGAGGCTTGCGCCAGCGCCGGCTCGCGCTCCACCATGCGCCGCACGTTGTCCACGCTCCAGAGGTTTTCTTCGAAGCTTGGGTTGTCCAGGACTTGCGCCCAGAGGCCCCCATAGATAGCGCGCCCGATCGGCTCGAGAAAAGTTCCAAAAATGGCGCGTGGAATCGCGCCGCCCTTTGCATCGGCCGTATCCACCCGGATCACGGCATCCTGCGCGCAAGCCAACCCGGCGAGCAGGAAGAGCACTGCCTTCCGCATGAATCACCAAGGTAGCATCGCGTGGGTCGAACTGGCTGCCAGTGTCGCGGCCCGCGGTATGCGGGACGGCACACTCCGTGCGCTGGACTCTGCGCGGCTCAGCTGCCGAGCGGCGGGCGGGCCGCGCCATCCGGGGGGCAGCCGAGCTTTGCTGCGAACTTGTTCAGAGCGGCCAAGCGCGTGTGTGCAGCGGCCGCCTGAGCTGGAACCCCGCGCAAGACTGCGGGCTATGCCATGCGGTCGACGGCCTGGATGAGCGCGCGGATATAGCCGTAGGCAAAGGCGAAGGCCTGGGAACCGCGCGGGTCGTCGGGGTGCTGGGGGACGTGGTCGGGCATGACCATATAGGGATACCCGACCTCTTTGTAGACCATGATCGCCTTCACGAAGTCGATGTCGCCTTCGTCGGGATAAACTTCCTGGAAGCTGTCGCGCTTGCCGCGGATGTTACGGAAGTGCACGTTGAAGATCTTGTTGCGCGAGCCGAAGTAGCGGATCACATCGAAGATCTCCCGGCCGGGATCCCGCAGCATTTCCGAGACGGTGCCCTGGCAGAAGTTGAGTCCGTGGTAGGGGCTCTCCCTGATGGACAAGAAGCGCTTGAGGCCGTCGACGGTGCCGAGCACGGCATCGACACCCTGGAAGCCTTCAACAGGGGGAACACCGGGGTCATGGGGATGGCAGGCCATGCGGATCTTGTGCTCGTTGGCGACCGGGATGACGCGCTCGAGGAACCAGGTGATGCGCTCCCAATACAGATCGGCGGGAACAGGACCGGCCTTGGTGAGCGGCGGGAACTTCCCTGAGGTCTTGGCCTCGGCCAGCCGCCAGGTGCTGTAGGAGGAGCCGCCGCGGCCGGGCGTGCGTTCGGTGCGGAGCACGCCGAGAATACTCATGTTGTACTTGATCGAGGGAATGCCGGCCTGCGCGCAATTGCGAATCATCAACTGCATGTGCTCGACATCGCGCTCGCGTTCAGGACTCTTGCCCAGCATGATGGCGGGGCGCGCAGTGCGGTCGATGTGGCTGGAGGCGAGGTAAGGCGGAGCGATCACGTCGAGGCGGACGCCGTGCTTCTCGCAGAGATCGCGGCAACGGGAGAGGTCCTCGACCGAGTAGTAGCCCTTGCTGCCGAAGTCCTCGGGGTAGCCGCAGATATTGTTGACGCTATGGCGCTTGAAGAATTGAAGGCGCTGGGCATTCGTGGGGCCGCTCTGGCAGCCGAGCTTCATGAGCGCTTTCTTCGGGGCGGTGTTGCGCTGGGCGGCGGCGGGAAGCGCGGCGGCAGCGGTGCTGGCGAGGAGTTGGCGTCGGTTCATCTGAGGGCTGAGTGTATCACGCAGGGCAGCGCTCGAACGCGCGCGGCAGTTCGCGGGCCACGAAGGTCATGCGGAGAGGCGCGAGTCTCAGCGGTGTTTCAGCCGGGCGAGTTCGTGCAGCATCGGCCTCACGAGGTTCTGCAACTCGCCGAACTTGTGGAGATACTCCTGAAACTTGCGGTTGAGCTCGAGGGCGTGCTCGGGCGTCAACTCCGCTCTCACGATCATGTCTCGGAGATGCACGGGGGTGCGGCAGCGCCGCGTCCTCGTTGAGCTCGTCGAGGGCGGTTTGCGGATCGTAGTGGTACATACCCCGATGATGCAGCGACTCTCCGCCGTTAATGACCGGGATCGAATCGCCGACCTGAACGGGGGGCGCCCCACGTCCGTTTGGCCGACCGAGCACTCGCTGTTAGGAGGCAGAGCGAGCGCAATCCCATCCAGGTGCGATATGCCTGGAACCGGATTACACCTGGACCCAGCAAGCTTCCGAAGAAGACCCGCTCTAGCAACGGGTCCCATCGACACTTCTGATGGCGGCGCGCGCTTTCTGACGTTATACTGTCGTGGGTACGAGGCACAATGCACACCTGCTCACGCTGCGGAATGCTCTTGGCTGACGCTACCCGATTCTGTGCGTCATGCGGACGGCAGTCCCGCAAGGAAGTGGCCGAGGGACAAATAGCAGCTAATCGCGATGTCCCGTGGGGCTTTTTCACTGCCGTCGCAGCTTGCGCGTTTTTGAGCGTACTCGCTGTTCTGTCCGTAGTAGTCGAAAGACGAAGCAACCCCAATGCCGATGCGGAGGTTGCCAAAGCTATCGCGCAACTGAGGCCGGTAACATCGTACGCGACCACGCCAGCCACCACTTCCAAGCGACCTAAGGCTACAGGGCTCCAGCTATTCGCGTCGCCTACGATGCTATGCAAAGGTGTTCCTGATTACGGCATCGTCCCAGGGCCATGGAGATGGGTGGAAATCGAATATTTGTGCACCAGTTCGTACGTCGGCGTCGATTCTGGCGGCGTAGGGGATGACAACGACATCGTGATGGACGTTACTGGTCGGACTGAGGACATCGCAGATGAAGTGCAACTGCGGGCTGTGATTCGTCGGGCGTCGGGTAGGCAAAAGGCTCTGTCGACGCTCGGGCGTGCCACTAGGACCCTTTTTAGCGGACTGCAACAAAGACTCCCAGACGGCCTCATAACCTCGATTCAAAGCGCGAATGCGTTTGCAAAATCGGAAACGTACGGTGTGGTGACCGTCACCATAGAGAACTATCCTCGCATGGAAGAGGTCTCGGTCAAAATCACCGGGCATTGAGGCGTCTCGCATCAGACCAAAATCAAAAACCGTCGGCTTGACTAAGGCGCGATCCTGACACCCACCTCGCGGGCGATGCGGGCCTGCATCCCGCGCCGCACGCCGTACTTGGTGAAAGTGCGCAAACTAGAAGAGCGCAAGGATGTCGGTACGGCGCTCACGGCTGATCAGGAACGGGCGCTGTTGGACGCCATCCCCATTTGTTGGGTCGTCCATCATCCGCACGTTCGTCCGAGTGGCGCTGCTGACAGCGATGCGTAGCGGCGAGATCCTCAGCCTAACGTGGGGTTCAAATGGATTTCGAGCGTGGCTCGTTACGGTGGGCCGAGCAAAGACGGCCGCGGGCACGGGGCGCCAGGTTCCTATGAACGCCGACCTGCTCACGGCTCATGCCGATTGGTTTCAGACCCGTGTTGGCGAGCCCACGCCGGGAAACGTTACGGAAAGCTGCCGGCGTCCACTGCCGTCTGCACGACCTGCGGCATACGGCTATTACGAAGCTGGCCGAAGCGGGCGTGCCAGAGGGCACGATGCTTGCGCTCGCCGGGCTATGTCTCGGACCATACTGGAGCGGTACTCCCACGTCCGGCTGAATGCGAAGCGGGATGCGTGGAAGCCCTCACGCTGGCGCAAAATTCTAGCGTAGTTCCTGCAAAAGTCCCTGCACTCCAGACGTCGGCCACGGTTCAGTGACTGGAACTAATTGATTTGCCTGGTGAGCCGGGCGAGGCTCGAACCCGCGACCCTTGATTAGAAGTCAGAGGTCCGCTCTGGCAGCCGAGCTTCATGAGCGCTTTCTTCGGGGCGGTGTTGCGCTGGGCGGCGGCGGGAAGCGCGGCGGCAGCGGTGCTGGCGAGGAGTTGGCGTCAGTTCATCTGAGGGCTGAGTGTATCACGCGGGGCGGCCCGGGCGATGCGCGTGTGCGGTCCGTGCTCAGCGGTCGAGCGAGCCCTTCCGGGTCCGGCCGGACATCAGCAGTTTTGCCGGGTGGCAAGCCGTCCCGGTGTATTATCCTAGCGAGACCGCGCCGCGGACCGAGTACCCGGCCGGAGCGAGTCACAGCACCGATGGGGAAAGCGTACGCCGCGGGAGGTAGGTCCGCCGCAGGAATGTGGTTGCAAGCTCTTCGCGAGGCCGAGCAGAGGGCCTGGGCCATGGTCAGAGCGCAGGGCGGCCAGCCCCGGCGCCACCTGTCGGAGGCCGCAACCTATGTACTCGCGGATTCGCTCGAATGGCTGGACGGCCTGCCTTCCAATTCGATCCATGCCGTGGTGACGGATCCGCCGTACGGGATCGTCGAGTACGAAACGAAAAATCATCGGAAGCTGCGCGCAGGGCGGGGCGGCGTCTGGCGGATTCCACCCTCGTTTGATGGCGCAAATCGCGGTCCGCTTCCCAGGTTCACGGTGCTCTCGCCGCAGGAGATCTCGAATCTGCATCACTTCTTCGAAACGGTAGGCCGCGGTATGCTGCGCGTGCTCGTACCAGGTGGCCATGTTTTCATCGCATCGAACCCGCTGCTGTCTACAACGACCTTTCATGCTCTGCAGAGTTCGGGCTTCGAAAAACGCGGCGAGATCATTCGCCTGGTTCAGACACTGCGTGGCGGCTTCAAGCCGAAGGGGGCCGAAGACGAATTCCCGGAAGTTTCCGCGATGCCGCGTTCCTGCTGGGAGCCTTGGGGCATCTTTCGGAAGCCCTTCCCCGGCACAATTGCCGACAACCTCCGCAGGTGGGGTTCGGGCGGACTACGGCGAACCTCGACGGAGGAGCCGCTGAAGGACGTGATCGTCTGCTCGCCTACGCGGGGAGCGGAAAAAGAGCTCGCGCCTCACCCCTCGCTCAAGCCGCAGCGCTTTTTGCGGCGGATGGTAAGAGCTGCATTGCCGTTGGGCATCGGAATCGTGCTCGATCCGTTCGCCGGAAGCGGGTCGACTCTTGCGGCCGCGCAGGCAATCGGATACACCTCGCTCGGGATTGATCGCGATCCGGAGTATTTTGCAATGGCAGGGACCGCATTCCCGAAGCTGGTGGCTTTGCAGGTCCGGGGCCGATGACGCCACGGAGGTTGGACTGTATGGCTGGGTCCCACGCCGCAGGGTTTCCGCCGGCCGCGCATTCTCAGCGGTGTTTCAGGCGGGCGAGTTCTTGCAGCACCGGCCGCACGAAGTTTTGCAGCTCGCCGAATTTCTCGAGATACTGCTGAAATCTGCGGTTGAGCTCGAGGGCGTGCTCCGGCGTCAGCTGCGCCCTCACGATCATGTCGCGCAGATGCACGGGGTGGGGCAGCGCCGCATCCTCGTTGAGCTCTTCGAGGGCGGTTTGCGGATCGTAGTGATACATACCCCGATGATGCAGCGGTGCGGCACGGGCGTCAACCGCGGGGTAGAAAGCCGACAGCGCTACTACGGGGCAAGCCGCGGTGACTCGAGCCGGGAACTTCGAGTGTTGCCGCGTCCGGGAAGGCGCCCATTCACGTCGCGCAACCGCAACCGCCGGCGGATTCAGGAGCGTCCGTGAGCAGAATCGCCGGACAATTTGTCGAGGTTCGCCAGCCAGGCTTCGAGTTCCGCCGGGAGCGGCGATTCGACGCGGATGCGTTGTTCCGTGCTCGGGCTGGTGAAGCTGATCCGCGCGGCGTGGAGAAAAAAGCGGGGCACGGGTCCGGGGCGGGCGCCGTACAGTTTGTCGCCGGCGACGGGGTGTCCGATGCTCGCGAGGTGCGCGCGGATCTGGTGCGTGCGGCCGGTGGCGATTTTCACTTCGATCAGCGAGAAACCCTGGTAGCGGCGGAGAACGCGGTATTCGGTGTGCGCGGAGCGGCCCCGGCGGAGGCGGGCGGTCATGCGAGTGCGGCGGAGCGGATCGCGGGTAATCGGGGTCTCGACGACGCCACGGTTCTTGTTCATCTCGCCCTGAACCAGCGCGGTGTAGAGCTTTTCGACAGTCCGGCCGGCGAACTGGTGGGCGAGGGCGCGATGGGCGGCGTCGGTACGGGCTACCACGAGCACGCCGCTCGTGTCCTTGTCGAGGCGGTGGACGATGCCGGGTCGCTCCTCGCCGCTCACGTTTGAAAGCGAACCGAAGTGGTGAAGCAGTGCGTTGACGAGCGTACCCGAGGAGCGGCCGGCCCCGGCGTGAACGACCATCCCGGCGGGCTTATTGACGGCGATCACATCCGGGCCGGCATAGAGCACCTCGAGGGGAATCTGCTCGGGGACGGCGCGGAGGGGCGGCAGCTCGGCCGGTTCGACCGAGATGGTTTCGGCGCCGCGCAAGAGATAAGAAGGCTTTTGCGTCAGGGCATCGACTTTCACGCGGCCTTCTTTGATCCAGGCCTGCAAGCGCGAGCGGCTGTATTCGGGGAGCTGCTGGTGCAAGAACTGGTCGAGGCGTTTACCGGCAGCGGCCGCGCCGGCGTGCAGCGTGCGGTACACGGCTACAGAGTACATGGTTATCAAGACAGGGGCGGCCAAGCCGGCGGGAGCAGCGATTATCCGAAGGAGAGCTCGGCCTGCCGGGCTACGCCGCCGCCGAGTGCTCGAGAAGTCCGGACTGCCATCCCGGATGGCTGGCTCATACGCGCAAGCGCGGCCGCGGCGCGTTCGAGCGGAGCGCGAGTTTTCAAGGCGATGCGCGGTATAGTGCAGGAAGTGATTCGCAGCGCTATCGTTCCGGTCGCAGGGTGGGGGACGCGGATGCTCCCCGCGACCAAGTCGCAACCCAAGGAGATGCTCACGGTGGCGCGCAAGCCGATCGTGCAGTACGTCGCCGAAGAGCTGGTGCGCAACGGCATCGAGCAGATCCTGTTCATCACCAGTCGTAACAAGACGGCGATTGAAAATCATTTCGATACGGACCCGGAGCTGGCCCGGCTGCTCGATTCGGCGAACCGGCGGGAGCTGGCGCGGGAGCTGTTGTTCGAGCAACTGCACACGAAATTCTTTTACACACGCCAGCGGGTGCAGCGCGGCCTGGGCGACGCTATCTTGTGCAGTGAGAACTTCGCGGGCGAGCAGCCGTTTGTGGTGGCGCTAGGCGACTCGATTCTGGGCCTGCACGCGGAATCGAAGGCGGTGGCGCGGATGGTGGAGCTGTTCGAGGCGAAGCACGCCACCTGCGTAGTCGCGGTGGAGCAGGTGCCCGCGGAGGAAACGAGCCACTACGGGATCGTGCAGATCGCGGACGGCGATGCAGGCTACTACCGGGTGGTCCGCCTGGTTGAGAAGCCGCCCGCGGGCCTGGCGCCGAGCAACCTGGCGATCGCGGGCCGCTACGTGTTTTCGCCGCTGATCTTCGACATGATCCGCCGCGTGAAGCCGGACGACCGTGGCGAGATTCAGCTCACCGATGCCATCCAAGCCACCTGCGAGGAAGGCAAGCGCGTCCTCGCGGTATGCCTGCCTTCGAACGAGAAACGATACGACATCGGCAATTTTCCAAGCTACTTTGAAACCTTCGTGGAGTTCGCGCTAGCGGATCCCGAATACGGTCCCGAGTTCCGCAAGGTGGTGGAGCGGCTGCTCGCGGCCGGCGTGCGGAAGTCAGAAGACAAAAGCCACAAGGCGGAAGTCAGCGGCTGACCGGCGGGCGGGCCCGTCCGAATCACCGGTGGACCCCGCAGCCGCGGCGCGGCGGGGTGCCGCCGGTTCTGAGCAGGCTGAGCGCCGATGGGCAGGCGGACGCGCCCAGGGGCACCATAGATTTCTTGGAGAAAGTGAGCGACGCCCGGAGTGCGATGAAGGCGCCCCCACTGCGTCCCCTATATATCCTGGCCGCGGCGGTGGCGGCTGCGGCAGTGGCCCGGCTGGCGCACACCGACATTCTGTGGGTGGAAGAGGCCTACCCGATGGCCGCGGCGGCCGAGGTGTTGCGCGGCAAGGCGCTGTATCGCGATGTCTGGTTCGACAAGCCGCCGCTCTACGCGTTGGTGTATGGGCTCTGGGGCGCGGACACGGGTGTTCCGCTGCGCCTCGCAGGCGCGCTGTTTATCGGGCTCGCGGCCTGGGTGGCGTACCGTTTTGCGCGAGACTTGTGGGGCCCGCGCGAGGGCGCGGCGGCGGGCGCGCTGACCGCGTTTTATCTTACGTTCGGAACCGCTTCGGCGGTGATAGCGCTGGCGCCGGACCTGCTCATGATTGTTCCGCAGCTTGCGGCGGTATGGCTGGCATGGAAAGGCCGGGCGTTCTGGGCGGGGGCGATGGCGGGAATCGCGCTGCTGGTGAACGTGAAGGGCTGGTTTGTGCTCGCGGCGTGCGCGCTCTGGGCGGGGCGGCAGCCGGGTCCACTGCTCGCGGGTTTCGCGCTGCCGAATGCGCTGGCGGCTGCCGCACTCGGCTTGACCGGCGCCTGGAGCGCGTACTGGCAACAGGTGTGGGTCTGGGGCTGGGGCTATTCGCGCGATACGTTTCTCAGGAATCCGCTGGACGAGGGAGCGCTGCGAACGCTGAACTGGGCCGGCTTTCACGCCACACTCGTCGTCTCCGCAGTGTGGCTGGCGCGGAGCGACCGCGGTGCGGAGACGAAGCGGATGATCGCCTGGGCGGCGATCTCGCTGATGGCTGTCGCGGCCGGCTGGCGGTTCTTCCCGCGATATTATCTGCAGCTCCTGCCGGCGGCGGTGCTGATGGGTGCGCGAGGGCTGGCGCGGATGCCGCGCGCGGGCGCGGCCGCGGCGGCGCTGTTGCTGCTGATCCCGCTGGCACGCTTCGGACCGAGGTACCTCGCGCTGGGCACGGACCTGGTGCACGGGCGCGTGCACGAGTGGACGGACGTGACGATGAACCAGCAGAGCAGGGACGCGGCCCAGTTGATCTGCGGGCTGGCGCGGCCGGGCGACACGCTGCTGGTGTGGGGCTACCGGCCGGATGTGTATGTCTATTCGGGACTGCCGGCCGCCACCCGGTTCCTCGACTCGCAGCCGCTGACGGGAGTAATCGCCGACCGCCACCTGACGAACGCCAGGCCGACGTTCCCCGAGTGGGCG
This sequence comes from Acidobacteriota bacterium, assembly GCA_016178155.1. Lineage (GTDB taxonomy): Bacteria > Acidobacteriota > Terriglobia > Bryobacterales > Bryobacteraceae > JACOTZ01. The sequence goes on along the minus strand of JACOTZ010000129.1, from coordinate 5,896 downwards.
GCGCGCAACCGCGAGGAGCTGAAGCGGTCGCGCCCCATCATCATCGCCGACGGCCTCGGCCCGTACAATCCGCCGCTGGCGATCGAGCGATTCGGCGATCTGCGCGAGTGGCTGGGACAGTACGAGGTGGCGGGTATGCCTCGGGGGTTTATTATTTATCGGCTCATTCGCCGCGCCACACCGGAGGGCGCTTCTCGAGAAAGGCCCTGATGCCCTCCTGGGCGTCGGCGGCGAGTGAGTTCCGGGTCATGACATCCTTCGCGTGGCCGTAGGCCGAGCGCTGGTCGAGATCGATTTGCGCGTAAAAGCACTGCTTGCCGGTTGTCACCGTGTAGGGTGACGACTGGGCGACTTGGCGGGCCAGATCGCGAGTGGCGTTCCGGAGCTGGTCCGCGTGCACGACGCGGTTGACGAGTCCCCACTCGGCAGCGGTCCCGGCGTCGATCATCTTACCGGTCAGCAGCATCTCGAGGGCGCGCTTGCGACCGATCGCGCGGGTGACGGCGACCATCGGGGTGGAACAGAAGAGTCCAATTTTGACGCCGGGTGTGGCGAACCGGGCGTTCTCACTCGCGATGGCGAGGTCGCAGGCGGCGACAAGCTGGCAACCGGCGGCCGTGGCTACTCCCTGGACTTCGGCGATCACCGGCTGCGGGATCGCCTGGATGTTCAGCATCAGCCGGGTGCAAACATCGAACAGACGCTGGTAGTCGCCGGGCTCGCGGCCGACCATCTCCGTGAGATCGTGGCCGGAACAGAAGACCGTGCCATCGGCGGCCAGGATGACCGCGCGGACCGACGAGTCCGCGGCGATGCCGTTGAACGCCTCGATGAGTTCCAGCATCAGCTCAAGCGAGAGCGCGTTGCGGCGCTCGGGGCGATTGAGGGTGACGATGGCGAACTGCTCCTCCGGCGTGACGAGCAGGTGCCGGTACGCGGTCGTGTGAGTCGCCTGCATGCGGGTGGTGCTACGGGGAGAATTATACCGCCGGCCGGTCCGCCTGCGAGTGCTACCGTATACACATGAAACGCACGAGCCTTGTTCTTGATCGGCGGCTGTTGGCGGACGCCATGAGCGTGCTCGGCGCGAAGACTTATTCGGAAGCGGTGAACGAAGCCCTGAGGGAGATCGTCCGCATTCATAAAGTCCAAGGTCTCGCCCGTTACTTCGGCAAGGGGCTGTGGGAGGGCGACCTGTCAGAAATGAGAGGAGACCGGCGGATGCGGTGTCGAAAACGACGCTAACATCCCAGGGAGAGGTCTGGCGACAGCCGAACGATTCGACTTGATCCTGGCGAACGGGTCCATCATCCCGGGCGGTCACTACGATCGTGCTTCAGTGCAATTGCGGCATTTACGCGGTCGAAGAGGTCGACTTCGCCGGATGAGCAATTCATTGAGAATTTTCCACCCGAAAAAGCACTGAAATAGACAGGCAGCTGATTCGCCTCTAACGAAAGGCATGGCACGGATACTGGTCACCGGCGGCGCCGGCTACATAGGATCGAACACGGTCTACCTGCTGCGACGGCACGGGCACGAGGTCACGGTTGTGGACGACCTCTCGCGCGGCCATGAGCACAACATCGCCGGCGGGAGTTTTCACCGGCTGAACCTGGCGGACACCGGCGGGCTCGAGCGGGTGCTGCGCGAGGGCCGGTTTGATGGCGTGATTCACTTCGCGGCATACATCGCCGTGGGCGAGTCGACCCAAAAACCCGAGCTGTACTTTGCGAACAACGTCGGCGGCTCGATCTCGCTGTTCACAGCGATGCAGCGGGCGGGGGTTAGCAAGCTGGTCTTCTCATCCACGGCGGCCGTTTACGGCACGCCCGAGCGGGTACCGATCACCGAGGACTTCCCGTTCGCGCCCGTGAGCCCGTACGGCGAATCGAAGGTGATGGTCGAGCGGATTCTCGGCTGGCTCGACCTCTACCGCGGGCTGCGCAGCGTCAGCCTGCGGTATTTCAATGCCTGCGGCGCGGTGCCCGGATCGGGTCTGGGCGAGGAGCACGACCCGGAGACGCACCTGATCCCACTGGTGCTGCGCGCAATCAAGACAGGCAAGCCGATCACGGTCTTCGGCGATGATTACGAGACACACGACGGCACCTGTATCCGCGATTACATCCATGTGGGCGACCTGGCCGAGGCGCACATTCTCGCAATCGAGGCGCTCCTGAAGGGCGCGCCGACCGACCAGTTCAACTGCGGCACCGGGCGGGGGCGCACAGTCATGGAAGTGATCCGCGCGGCCGAAGAGGTCACCGGCAGGAAAGTGCCGTACGTGGTGGGAGAGCGGCGCGCGGGTGATCCACCGGTCCTGGTGGCGAACTCCGACAAGCTGCGGCAACGGCTGGGTTGGAAGCCGCAGTATTGCGAGATCTCAGAGATTGCGGCGACCGCGTGGGAGTTCGAGCGGGCGCGCGAGCCGGTGCCGGCCGCCTGAGCGTGAGGTGCTCGGCGGCAGCATGTGCGGATCTCGCCCCGATCGCGTTGCGCTCGACCGCCCCTCTTCCGGGCGCCGCGTTACCGTGGCAGCGAGGAGAGTTGCGCGGGCAGTCCCTTGATTTTGACGTTGCGAAAGAGGGCGGTTTCAAAGAACGACCCGACGCCGACCTTGCCGGCCCCGAGGCTGAGGTCGACCGCTTTGAGCGAGGGTAATTCCCGGCCGTCCACGGTCACCAATGCCTTGCCGGTGGAAGCATCGTAGTCGAGCTTGACCCTGTACCACTTGTCGGCCGAGGGAAGCGCCGCGGGACCGCGCTCGGTGCTGATGCGGACGCGTTCGCCGGCGTAGACGTGGAACACGCCGTTGTGGACGGGCTGTTTCGCGCCCGTATCGACCGAGAGGTGCGCGTAGTTGAAGTGGGTGGCGTCGCGCCAGGCGTACACGAGGATCAACGACCCTCCCAGCCGCTTAACCTCGGCCTCGAGGGTCAGGCGCTCGAAGGGAGCGGTATCGGCGAGGGCGAACTGGGTGGGCCGGCGGGGCTCGCGCTGGGGCCGGGCTACCAGCATGCGGAGCAGCTCGGTCCCGGCGTCATTTTCAATTTTCCAATCGGAAGCGACGGGCACGGTCCATTTATGGCCGAAGACGGTGATGGTGTCGGACGCGAAGGCTGACGCGGCGGCGAGGAACAGGGCGGCGGTTCTCATATTGCCTAGGGTATCGCGGGCGCCGGCTCGGGAACCAGGCTGATCTCGAGAGTCTGAGTGGCTTTAGGCGTCCAGACGAACCACTGCCGGCCAACCTGAACGCTGCCCGTGCGATAGCCGAGCGCATTGATCAGGATAGTGTGCGGCTCGGGAAGGGTGAGGTGGCGGAAGCCGCCGTTCTGATCGGCCCTGGAGGCGAAGAGCGGCGGCCGGCCCTCGGGGTCGTCGATGATCTCGGCCCAGGGTACGGACTTGCCGGTGTGTGCGTCGATGACGCGGCCAGTCACCGCCAGCGTGGCCTTGCCAAGCCCCCGGACGCGCGCGGCGCTGAAGTGGAGCGCGGCGCCGGCCCACCACAGGACGAAAAACAGGAACCCGAGCAGGACCGCGAACAAAATGGCCCAGCGGACGACAAGCCGGCGGAGCTCGACCGCTTCCGTGGCGTCGGCAGGCATATCAGAAATAGTATTTCAGGCCGAACTGGATCAGGCGTGCCGGATCGGCGTCGGTGATGGTCGCGGCGTTGGGTGCATTGACGTAGTTCCTGGGGAGGCGGAAGTTGGTGTGGTTCAGGACATTGTAGGCTTCGGCGCGAAACTGCAGAAACGTGCGCTCGGTGATATAAAAACGCTTCAAAAGGGAAGTATTCAGCGACACGAATCCGGGACCATCGAGGATATTGCGGCCGGAGTTGCCCATCCGAAAGGAGTTCAGCGGCACCACCGGGAACGCGGAGAGGTCAAACCAACGCTCGGGACCGCGCTGGTCGAGGCGGCCTTTGGCAATCCGGTCGGGGCGGTTGGCCTCGCCCTGATCGAGCTGAACGTTTGAGACTCGTGGCGTGAACGGCTGTCCCGTGTACATGCGGCCGGTCCCGGCGACTTGCCATCCGCGCAGCCAGCTCGGCCGACGGCGGGGAAGCTGGTAGGAGAAGTTCATGGTGGTGGCGTGACCGTTATCCCAATCCGAGCGGGCGCGCTCGAGCTTGAGATTGCGCGCGTCTTGGGCGCCACCGTAGCCGCCGGCCGAGTCGCCCGTGACCTGCGAGGCATCATCGATGGATTTGCTGTAGATGTAATTCACGCGGAAGAAGATGCCGTTGCGGTAGCGGCGCTGCAACGAGGCGATGCCGGCGTTATAGATGGAGTTCGACCCGAACGAGTAGTAACTGATGTCGTTGATGCCGGAGAATGGCCTGGGGAAGCCGCTGCCGGGCGGGCGCAGCTCGGGAACGCGTAAGGGCTGATTGATGTTGTAGCGGCGCGCCAGGTGAGTGCCTTTGGAGCCTACGTAGGAAATCTCGATCGCCGTGCCGCGGCCGAGCTCGCGCTGGAAACTGAAGTTCCAGGCCTGCAGATATTGCGCGGGAGCGCGGAGCTGGTAGCCGTCGGAGTTAGTGACGCCTTCGAGCGTGACCCGGTTGGGGGGAAACGGGTTCGAGAGCGTCACCAGGCCGGGATTGTTCGAGTTCCGGTTGTAGGTTTCATTGACGCTGAACGGGAACGTCTGAGCGAGATCGCCGCGCACCGGGTTGGCAAGCGAGGCGCCGTAAAAAATGCCGTAGCCGCTGCGAATAACAGTGCGATTTCCGGCCGGCCTCCACGCCAGTCCGAGCCGCGGCGCGAAGCTCTTGCGCGGCATGTACACGAGCGTTTCGGGCAGGCCCACGTCGCCGGCGAAGGTGACGCGGTCGGTGAGGCGCGCGGCGGCGATCCTCTGCTCCAGATCGGGGACGGCGTCGCCGCGCGCGATCACGATCTTGCCCAGCTCCGGCACGAAGTTCGCGAGCCTGCCGTATTTCTCGTGGAGGGACGAAGACAACTCATAGCGGAGCCCGAGATTCAGCGTGACTCTGTGGGTCAGCTTGATATCGTCCTGCAGGAAAAACCCGGCGGCGGTCGAGAACAGGTAGCTGTCGGAGACGCCGACGCGGCGAGTGGCGTTGTTGAGCAGGCCGAGCATGAAATCCCCGAAGGGCACGTTGGTCCAGCGGCCCAGGAAATTAAAAGTGCCGCGCAGGTTGTTGGTGCCGGGCTGGAAGAACTGACTGCGCAGCACGGAACCGCCGAACTTGACGAGATGGCGGGACCGCACCCAGGTGAATGTATCGCCGATCTCGTAATTGTTGACGTGGTACAGCAGCGGCGAATCGGCCTGGTTGCCGAGAGCGACGAGGTCGCGCACGGTGAAGCGGGGGAAACCGGTGAAGCGCGGATCGGTGGTGGTGCCCAAGATGCCGAGCTGGGAGGCGATATCCTGGCCCGTATGCACCGGGGCGCCGGCGTGGGCAGTCCGGCTGAAGCCGGTACGGACTTCATTGATGAGACTGGCTCCGATGAGTTTTGTAAACGTAAAGCCGGTCAGGGTCTGGGCTTGGGAAACCAAGTTCCCGAAGGTTCCGAGATCGCTCCCCTCGAACGGATTCGAAAGATCATTGCGCCGCTGCAAGAAACGGAATGACAGGTTGTCGTTGCCGAAGCGCTGGTCGAGCTTGACCGCGAAGTTGTCCCAGCGATCGCTGTCGTTGGCGTTGACCAGGTAATTGTTGACCGCGCCGGGCCGGTTCTCGAGCGGGTAGTAGGGGATGAGTTTCGCCGCCACGGGATGGAGGCGCGAGGCCGGGAGGCGGTTCTCGGGGAAGCACGCGGTGCGGTCCTCGGCGGTGCAGGCGCCGGGGGTGAGCGGGTCGCGCAGGTAGAGGGCCTGGCCACTCACGTCCACGGTACGGGAGAAGTCG
>JACOTZ010000173.1 GCA_016178155.1 Acidobacteriota bacterium | reverse complement strand
CGGCGTTGTTGGCGTGTCGCGACTAGCATACCGACGACGCCGATGAGGATTAAGTAGCCAGATTGCGGCTCTGGAGTCGATACGTTCACGGTAATGTCATCCACGAAAACCCGCGGTGTGGGCGTCGAAGGGAAACGATCATATCCAGAAATTGAAATGCCCACCAACTGTTTCCCCGGTGTGAGGTTTGGCGTGACATCAATATATGTCCAAACACTGGTTGTCAGAGGAGCAAGAAAGGAGTTCAGATACAGGGCAGGATCGGGGTTGTCGGAATAGAAGAGTTCATACCCCACACCGAATAGCGCATTCGGGTCTTTTGCCCAAAATGAAATCCCTGCGATGTCGGAAACAGGGAGCGGTGCAAAACTCTGCCGCAGTTCCATTGAACCCACATCCGTGATGCTGAAAACTCCGCTGTGGGAATCGGTTGAAGTCACGTTCCAAAACTCGCAATAGGTCATTGAGCATTGGTTCCTATTGGGCGTCAAGATGCGAAACCACGGAGAAAGATCGCCGGACTCGAACCCTTCGTTGAGGAGGATGTTCCCGGCCCTTGCCGACGGAACAAATACTGCCGTGCTCAGCAATGCGGACAGACAAGTAGAGAACCAAGAGACCTTCATATCGTTTAATATTGAAGGGTTTTCGGACTGGAAGCAAGCCCATGGAAGATGTAGTACTTTCAATGGTCCAGGCTCAGAAGCCTCAATCACCGCCGCGTCGTCGATTCCGGCCCATTCGCCCACTCGGAAAGAGTCGTGCAAGCGGGGTTATCGGAAACTAACCTCTGGCGATCCGCAGAGCCACCTGGTCGTAAAACGCCTAGTTGCTGACATTTGCCGGGCACAGCGGGATAGATCCTCGCTGACGATGTGACGCCGTAGTGTTTGGTTGGCCGTATGGAGAGGCCGAGGGCTGGATCACTCCGCTTGGCGACCTGCCTGGACGATCGGCGGTCGCTCTGGCCGGTGGTCATATTCCCGCCTGTCTGCTTCCCCGGAAGAACAGAAGCGTTCGAGAAGTTGGGAGCTGCTTGACTGCCCTCTATCGTGTTGTCCCCCACCGACAGCCTGGGCTAGGCTGAGGGATGGGCGAGTTGGAGATGAGCACGCGATGCGTGGCCGCCCACTCTAAAGCGATCAGGACCTGACGGAGGAGACACTCATGTTGAAAACGGCACCCATTCGGGCTTACATCCCCGCTTCCGACGTCTCGCGGGCGCGGAAATTCTACGAGCAGGCTGTCGGGCTGGTGCCGAAGGGAGGAATACGCTGGAGGCGTGATCTACGAGTGCGGGGGCACCGAAGTCTTCATGTGCCCGACCCGCAGCGCGGGTACGTCCAAGGCAAGCCAGGCGTACTGGCAGGTCGACGACGTGGAAGCCGAGGTGGCCGAACTGAAGGCGCGGGGCGTGGTGTTCGAGGAGTACAACATGCCAGGTGTGCCGATGAGGAACAGCATCGCCACCGGCGTTGGCGCCAGGACGGCTTGGTTCAAGGATACCGAGGGGAACATCCTGGCAATCAGCCAGCGCCTGTAGGGTCGCGGGACATCCTCAGTAATGCCGCAATCCGTGGACCAGCCGGCCGAGCGGGCGGCCCCGTTCGAGCGAGGTACGGCGTGTCCAAGGTGCGCTTCAACATTTCGATGTCGCTCGATGGCTTCGTTGCGGGGCCCAGCCAGAGCATCGACAACCCGCTGGGAGTTCGCCCTACTTGTTTTTGACCCGGTCGTAGACGTACCCGCCTGCGCCGCCGGCAATCGCTCCGATGGCCGCGCCTTTGCCGCCGCCGGCAAGACCGCCGATGGCCGCACCACCCGCGGCACCGGCCGCGACCGTGCCAAGCGTGCGCAAGTTATCACGGCCGGACGAGACCGGATCGTCGGAGATCGAGGCGTTGCTGGTCCGGTTCGAATCTGAGCCGCGGTAAGTGGTATTCTCTGGCTCCTCGTGCTTGCGCCGCGTCATGCGGTCGTACACATAGCCGCCCGCGCCGCCGGCCAGAGCGCCGATGGCCGCGCCCTTACCGCCCCCGGCCGCGGCGCCGATCGCCGCGCCGGCCGCCGCCGACCCGGCAACGATCGCCACCGATTTTCCGGTCGAGCGCTCCTTCGTCGTCACGTCGCGGTATGTTCCCTGGTCGCTCCCGCTCGCAGTCTGGCTCTGGCGCTCCGCTTGGCTTTCACGGTCGGCGATTCCCCGCCGCTGCTTCAGCCTGGGCCGCTCAGCCGAGGGCGCTGACCCGGCCGGCCGATCCTCACTCGTGCCCGTGAACGTACGACGCACCCGGCTGCGGCTTGGCGCCGCGCGATCGCTGTAGACGGCACTTTGCACACCCGCTGCTACCGGCATCTCGGCATCCGCCGGGAGCTGAAATGCCGCCGGCATGATCTGCGGCGCCGGCTGACTTCTGGAGACTCCGATCCAGCCAGCGGCCGCCAGCGCCGAGACGGCGCCGAGCGCAAAAGTGACAAGGCGTTCTTTATTCATGGCACATCCTCCACCGAAACCGGGAAAGCTTTCCCCCACCCAGGTCTCCGCAACACCAGGCGCAAAAACACTCCGTGCGGCCTTCTTCAGGCCGCGGCTGAGCGCTGCTGAGGAACGTGGGCGCCGCAGGGCGCGCCGTCATTTCCCACGTGTCTCCCACGTGTCGATGGACGTTTGCCACCGACCGCGAGTTGCGACAGGCAGGCCCGTGTTCTTATGAAATTTGGTTCAGAATTACAGCGGAATGAGCGCCTGACCGCCGGGCACGCGCATCGCGCCGCAACCCTTGCTCCGTGTGAAGAGGGGCGGCGCCCCACCGGTCCGGGCCCATGACGAGCCGCATTTTCTTCTGGGCTGGGCGTCGGCGTTCTCGAAGGCGCCCGCCGAATCGCCCAGCCGCAAAGATGGATCGATCAGCCGGGATACGATGAGCTCGGCTCGGGCGTAGGCAGCCCGGAGAGCCCGGCCGGGCGCGGATGCTCCATGTCGAACTTTTCCGCACGCTCCAGATACGGGCGAATTGCGGGCAGCGCTGTCATGACGAATTCTTTCGCCTTAGCGGAAAGCATGGCGAGCAGCGCGCCGCCGATCTGGTCGATGATTTCTATCGTCTTCTGTTTCTGCTGCTCGAAGCCGCACTGCCGCAACGCCGGACCGCGGGAGCGCGGTCGCGCGATGCCTAATGAGGACGCCGGTTTGCCTTGCGACCCGCCATTACTCTGAGACATCAGTGCTCCGGCCGCAGCCGCTGACGTGGAGACTCCGCTGCCCGATGCCGAGCCGGCTTCCCCCCAACGCGAATGATCGCGATAGCTGCCGCCGCGGCCGTCACGAATCGCCCCGATCAGCAGGCTTGAGAGCAGCGCGCCACCGCCGGCTGCCACGCTCATCATCAGGTACGGGTGACGTTCGAATTGCGCCCGCCAATCCACCGTGCGCCGCACGCGGCTCTGCAGCTCATCGAGGTTGTCCTCCAGCCGGCCGCGCTCCGCTTCAATGTGTTCGACTATTTTGTCTGGTCTTTCATCCATTGAAGGTTCTCCTTCATGGTTTCGATCGTCCGTTCCGGCTTGGGTGTGACACGCCGCAGGCGCGAGCGGCCCGCCATCGCACAAATTCCCGCGACGATCAGCAGGCCGAAACCAACCACCAGCGCCGCTGCCCACGTCGAAACGGCGGTCGCGAGCGCGGCCACGATGCCGAGAAGCACGAATCCCACCGCGTACAGACCGATGAAGACGCCGATCGCGAGCAGCTTTGTGCCGCTGATCGTCTTTTGGACCTCCTCACGCACCTCCGCCCGGGCCAGCCGGACTTCGGAGCGGACGATCTCCTGCACGTTGCCGAGGACGTCTTTGACGATGTCGGTCATGGGACGCTCTCGCACCGCATCTCCCGCTCTCGGGTAGCTGTGCTGGCTCAGCACTCCGCCCGCCTGTCTGCCTGAATCGTTCATGACAAACCTCCACTTTGTGACCTCGGGCCGGCTGCTCAGCTTGCGCTACTTTCGTCGCAGCGCCACGCCGAGCAGGAACCCGACGGCCGCAGCGGCCGTCAGCGACACTCCCGGATGCCGTTTCATTGACTGCTCGGCGCCTCTCGCCATCGTGCGCACGTCGTGCTCCCGCATGTACGCTGCGCCCGATTCGAGTTTCTGCGCGGCGCCATGAGCGAGTTCCCTCATGCGCCCTGCGCCGGTCGGAGCCGAGGACCGCAGCGTTTCGGCGGCGCTCTGCAGCGTTCCGGCTGCCGACTGCCGTCCCAGGTCGATCCTATCGACGGCCGTGCGGCCAAATTCCGCGGCCTTCTCCCTGGCCTGGTGCGCCGATTCCGCCAGACGGCGGCTCATCCCGCCGCTGCCGGTCTCGTCTCCACGGGGCCGGTCCACATCCATCATCGTGTCCGTGTTGTCCATATCTCATTACCTCCTCGCTGCACCAACTTCACTCGTAGGACGATGGCCGGCCGGCTCCCGCCAACAGTTTTCACTGTGAGAGCCGGCTTCGCTACCGCATTCGCAGGGGCTCCTCCTCGCGCCGTTGAGCCCCGCCCCGTGGGAGTGCAGCGCGCCGATCCCTTTGCGCATCAAACGGCCGCCCGGTTTTCTGGAGACCGCGCCGGCTGATCCGCCGCGCCAGGCCGCGTTTGCGAGTCGGCCAGGCGCGGATGCGTGCCCAAATCACCAGACACGCTGCTCGCCGCCACGGGTGAGATGGAAATCACGCCCGGCAGGGGCAAGCGCAACCCGCAAGATGTGGCCGGCCACCCGCTACCCTGATGGGGTGCGCTTCGAGTTGCAGGCCGAATGCCCCGTCACCGGCGCCCGCGCCGGACTCCTGCATACCGGCCACGGCGTCGTCGAGACGCCGGTCTTCATGCCGGTGGGCACCCAGGGCACCGTGAAAGGCCTCACTCCACGCCACCTGGAGGACGAACTCGACGCGAAGATCATCCTCTCGAACACCTATCACCTGTTCCTGCGCCCCGGACATGAGACGGTGCGCAGCCTCGGCGGCCTGCACAGCTTCATGCAGTGGCCGCGCGCCATTCTCACCGACTCGGGCGGGTTTCAGGTGTTCAGCCTCAGCAGCCTCCGCAAAATCTCCGAAGAAGGCGTCCTCTTTCAGTCGCACATCGACGGCGACACGCACATCTTCACACCGCAATCCACCGTAGACGTGCAATTGGCCCTCGGCAGCGACATCATGATGGTCCTCGACGAGTGCATCGGCTATCCCGCCGAGTACGGCGAGGCGAAGGCCTCAACCGCCCGCAGCGTGCGCTGGGCCCGGGCGGCTTTTGCGCACTGCCGCGAGCGCCTGGGCGATACCCGCCCTGATCACGCCCTGTTCCCGATCGTCCAGGGCGGCATGTATGCCGATCTGAGGCGGGAGTGCGCCCGCGGGTTGATCGAGCTCGATGCGCCCGGCTATGCGGTCGGCGGGCTCTCCGTCGGCGAGCCGCGCGAGCTCAGCCTGGAAATGATCGAGGCCACCGCGCCGCTGCTCCCCAGGGACCGGCCGCGCTACGTCATGGGCGTCGGGATGCCGGATGAGCTCGCCGAGTACGTCGCGCGCGGCGTCGACATGATGGATTGCGCCCTGCCTTCGCGCAACGCCCGTAACGGATACCTGTTCACCAGCCAGGGGCGCGTGATCATCAAGCACTCGCAATACCGGACCGACGAGTCGCCGGTAGACCCCGAGTGCGGGTGCTATACTTGTAGAGGCTTCAGTAGAGCTTATCTGCGCCATCTCTTCCTTGCCGGAGAGATCCTGTACTCTACTCTCGCCACAATCCATAATCTGCGGCGCTATTTTGACATCATGCGGCAGATCAGGCAGGCGATCCTGCTTGGCGCGTTCTCGCGATATCTCGAATCTGGCCGCTCGACGTCCGCCCAGGCGCGCTGAAGGAGTAGGGTGGCAGTGAACCTTCTCCTCTTGCAAGCTCAGCCGAACCCGTTCCTCGGATTTCTGCCCATTCTCCTCATCTTCGCGATCTTCTATTTCTTGCTTTTCCTCCCCATGCAAAGGCAGAAGAAGCAGCAGAAGCAGATGTTAGCCGGCCTGCAGAACGGGAACGTGGTTCAAACCTCCGGCGGCATCGTAGGCACCATCGTGTCCATCAGTGCCAACGATGATACGCTGGTAATCAGAGTCAAGCCGGACAATATCAGGCTCCAGATCGCCCGGAGTGCGGTAGCGGGCCTGATCACCAAAGAATAGGAACTCACTTTCACACGCGCATGACGAAAAATCTCAGGATCAAAGCTGTCGTCATCCTGGCACTCGTCCTGATCTGCGTTTACGGAATGATCGGGATCCCCAAGTCGAAGACGGAGCTGATCGACAACTGGAACCGGAACGTCAAGCTGGGCCTCGACCTCAAAGGCGGCAGCGACCTGGTCTTGCAGGTCCAGGTACAGGATGCGTTCATCGCCGAAGCACAGAACGTCACGGAACGGCTGAAAGAAGAGCTGGCAAAAGAAAACATCACCTTTGCCGCCGCCGAGATCGTGGAACCCAAGACGCTCGACGATGCCGACAAAGTGCAAATCAATGTGCGCGGCGTTCCCGGCGAGAAGGCGGGCACCTTCCGCGGCATCGTCTCCGACCGCTTTCCGAACTGGGTGCTGACTGCCGTCAATTCCACCGATTATCGGCTGAACGTACGGCCGACCGAAGCGCTCGAGCTCCGCCGCGCCACCGTGGATCGCACGATGCGCACCATCGAAACGCGCATCAACAGCCTCGGCCTGGCCGAATCCACCGTGCAGCCGCGGGGGCGCAGCGACGCCGAGGCCGAGCTCCGCGTGCTGCTTCCCGGAGTCGATGATCCCGCCCGCATCAAGCAGCTCATCCAGACGGCAGCGGTGCTGGAGCTTTACGAAGTCAAGGACGGCCCGTTCGCGACCGAGGAAGAGGCACGGGCCAAGCACGGCGGCGTCCTGCCGCTGAACACCAAACTCATTCGCGGCCGCGGCCGCTCCGAATCGACCGGATGGCTCCTGGTGAACCGGGTCCCGGTTGTTCGCGGCACCGACCTTCGGGACGCAAAGGCGCAGACGGGGGAGATGGGCGCCTGGGAGGCGAATTTCGTTCTCACCCAGGACGCAGGACGGCGCTTTGAGAGATTTACCGAGGCCAATGTCGGCAACCGGCTCGCCATCGTGCTCGATAACCAATGGTGGAGTGCGCCGACCATTCAGGCCCGCATCGGCGATACCGGCCGGATTACGGGCCTCGCCGGCCAGCAGGAAGCCATGGACCTCGCGCT
>JACOTZ010000172.1 GCA_016178155.1 Acidobacteriota bacterium | reverse complement strand
TCGACCTCAAGCCCGGCGACGAGGTCGTCATCACCACGCACAATCATCCCTCGAACAACGATTCCTGGAAGGTGCGCGCGCGCCGCCACGGCTTTGTCGTCAAAGCCGTGCCCGTCCCGGTTCCGGCCCCTAGCGCCGCCGAGCTCGCCGCCTCCATCGAACAGGCGATCACGCCGCGCACTCGTGTCGTCGCGGTTACCCACGTGACCAACACCGCGGGCGTGCAATACCCGGTGCGTGGCATCGCGGCGCTCACCCGGCCCCGCGGCATTCACCTCCACGTCGATGGCGCCCAGAGCTTCGGCGCGCTCGACGTCAGCCTCCGCGAGCTCGACTGCGATTCCTACGCCGCGAGCGCGCACAAGTGGTCGATGGGACCGCTCGAGGCAGGCATTCTCTTCGTGCGGGCCGAGCGCGTCCCGCACGTCTGGCCGTCCGTGGTCACCGCCGGCTGGTCGGATACCGTGAAAGGTGCCCGCAAGTTTGAGGTCTTCGGCCAGCGCGACGATCCGCGCATCGCGGCGCTGGAACCGGCCATCGACTTCCTCGACATGCTCGGCATGGCCAACGTCGAGGCGCGGCTCCGCGCCCTTGTCACGCGCGCGAAACAGGGCCTGAGCTCACTCCCGAACGTGCGGCTCAAGACCAACATGCAGCCCGAGCTGTGCGGCGGCGTCGTCCGCTTCAGCCTCGCGAACGTGCCGACCAAGCGCGCCTACGACACCTTATACGAGAAGCACCACCTCGGCATTGCCATGTCCGGCCCGGGCGATTCCGAGGGCCTGCGCTTCTCGCCGCACGTCTATAACTCCATTGACGAGATGGAGCGCGCCGTGGCCGCCGTGCGCTCCCTCGCCTGAAAACACGATATCATCCGTTCCCGTGCTGCGTCACATAAGTGGAGTGTGTCGTATGGGATACATGATATTGTTGTTACTTTTGTTTAACTTCTCCGGCGCCTCCTTGGCCACCCACAATACTATGCTTACGTGGGAAGGCCAGGTGAGCGCGCCGGTGACCCTGTACGTCCGCGGCGACCGGGTGGATGCGGATAGCCGCTCGTTCGACGCGGTCTCTCGGACTTCTTACCGTTTCACGGAACCGTTGCCGGCCGGGCGCCAGAGGGTGACCGTAAGCATGCGGGAAGGGTCCGGCCGCGTGCGAGTTCTACAGCAGCCCAATCCGCGGAATGACTACACTCTCGCGGTTAGAGTCGACCCAAGGGGGCATGGGAGCGAGTTCTATCGCCTCGAATTCCAGTGGGAGCCGGAAGGGGAACGATCATCGGTCTTCGACCGGCGCACCGAGCCCTACGGAACGCGCAGCCGCGTCCGCGACATCGTTGGCGCGGGCCAGGTCACCTGGAGCGGTCGCGTCGACCACGAGGCGATCGTAAATGTGATGGGCAACCGCGCCACCGCAACCACGGTGCGCGGCCGTGCGGTCAGCGACATGCGGTTTGATATGACGGCGCCGCTGCCGCGCGCGCCGGTCACTGTCGACGTGATCGAGCGGCAGGGCCGCGGTGTCATCGAGCTTATGGAACAGCCGAGCGCGACTAACGGCTACGCTGCCAAAATCCGCCTCTATGATCCAGAAGGCGGCGATGCGCCCTACTCGTTCACCCTTGCCTGGAACGGCGAGTCGCGCGCCGTCTTTGGCCAGAGTCAAAGCGGAGGGTTCGGTGGTGCCAACCGCATCCTCTGGAGCGGCCGTGTCGACGGGCGCGTCCGCGTGCACTTCCAGGGCAGCCGCACCTGGGTCGAACGTCTCAGCGGCGGACCGCCCGACGATGTGCGAGCCGACTTCGGCAGTCCGCTGCCGCGCGCCTCGCAGGTCAACTTCGACATGCGGAGACTTCGAGGCCGCGACGAGGTCAACGTGGTCGAGCTGCCCTCGAGCCCCAACGGCTATACCCTCGTTGTCGAGATTGATGACAGCTCGAGCGGCGCAGATGACTACGAGATCCAGGTGACCTGGTAGACAGGAGGCGCAATGGCCGGGAGAGGCGGCCCGCCCGAAACGTGGCCCCTCCGTCAACGATCCGCGCCGCCGCGAGCAGTTCAGGCGGGCTTCGGCATCGACCAAAGGCCGGCACCCATGCGGCTGACGAACAGCGCGGCAGCCCCATTTCCCGCCGGAGTTCGCGGCGCGGAAACGGGCACACAAAAAAGACCCCTGGCGGCCGCAGCCGTCAGGGGTCTCCCGTTCGATAGCCCGATAAAAACTCAGTCGCCGAAGCTGCCGACTTCCTCTCGCTCTTCGACTTGCGCCTGCCCGTTGCCGTTTGCAAACAGCGTATCCACAGGCACGAAACCCGGCTCCGGATCCGGCTCCTTGAGGATGTGCTTGCGGTACAGCCGCTCCATCTCGGCGTCGTGCTGCTTCTGCTTCAGCTTCTCGTCGCGCGCCCGCAGTTTCTCCTCGCGCGCGTTCTTGGCAATCCCGAGCGCATCGAGATCGGTCTGCTTTCCGCGCTCGACGTCCGCCTGGTTCAGCGTCAGCTTGTGCTCGAGCGTGGGCAGCGCCACCTTCTTGTTGCCGGCGAAGATCTCGTGCCGTCCCTTCTCGGCGTACCACTTGGTGAGCGTCGCCGTCATGTGCATCTTCTCGATGATGTTGCGCCAGCCGATGCCCGTGTTGTAGGCGCAGAAACTGATCTCTCCGTCCTGCGTGGCGTACGGGATCACGCACTGTTCGGTGCGGCGGAAGTCGTAGTTGAACAGGTCCTGGAACCACATGCCCGCGACGAACAGGAAATTCCAGCGGTCTGAGCGGCGCTTCTCGATGTCCTGCGTCGACCGGTCTCCTGACACCTTGCCGTAGTTGATCCCGGTCGCGCCGAATGATTTGTCGAACTTCTTCAGCAGGTCGAGGATGCGGAAATGAGTCGGCGCCTGGTAGGGATTGTAATTCCGCAGCAGCGCAACCGCCATCCCGGCGACGGACAGGAACTTGCCCCGCGCCGCATCGTTGATGCGGGCTACGTCCCTCGCCATCTGTTCCATGTTCAGGAACGCGGGGACGGGAGCGGCCTCCTTGGTGTGCTTATCGATCATGATCGCCATCCCGATGCCGCAGTTGGGATGACACCCGCAGCTCACCTGACCCCATTCCGCGCCCGGGCCGTGCACCAGGTCGGCCCAGTCGGCGAAGGTGCTGATGAAGGAGATCGGGAACCAGTCGCGCGTCGGCTCGCACATCCCCGTCTGGTTCTTCACGTCCTGCGCGAGGTGCGAGAGCGTATAGCGCTGCGCGAAGCGCCGTTCATCGGTGATGTCCTCGTCCCGGCCCGTGAAAGACACCGGCTGGAAGGCGAGGAACGAAATCGTCGTCGGGTTGTCGAGCGCGAAGCGGATGACCGCCCCGACTTGCTCATTGTTGATGCCGTTGACGATCGTGATGACGGGTACGATCTCAACGCCCGCGTTGTGCAGATTCGTGATCGCCTGCAGCTTCACGTCGAAAAGATTGCCCACCAGGCGGTGCGAATTGGCCGCATTGCCGATGCCGTCGAACTGCAGGTACGTGTAGCGCAGTCCCGCCTCGGCCGCCTGTTTCGCGAACTCGAAACTCTTGGCGAATTCGATCCCGTTCGTCGCCGCCTGCACGCTGTTGTAGCCCACTTTGCGGGCGTAGCGGACGGCGTCAAGGAAGTAGGGCGAGAGCGTCGGCTCGCCGCCCGAGAATTGCACGGAAAGCTGGCGGCGCGGCTTGATCGAGATCGCGTTGTCGAGCAGCGTCTTGATATCGTCCCATGTCAGCTCATGCACGAAGCCGACCTGGTTGGCGTCCATGAAGCACGGATCGCACATCATGTTGCAGCGGTTCGTCAGGTCGATGGTGAGCACCGCGCCGCGGCCGTGGGTAATGGTCGAGGAGCCGTGACGATGCAGCTTCTCATCGTTGTGGGCGCGGATGTCGCGGCCCGGGAAGCATTCTTCGAGGTGGCGGAAGAAGGCCGGATCGATCGACATCAGGTCTTCGAAGTGCCCGTGCTTCGGGCAGTCCTTGACCATCCAGATCTTGCCGTCGCGCTGGATGACTTGCGCCTTGATCTCGCCGATTTTCTCCGTACGAAGAATGTCCACCGCCAGTTCGCCATCCAGGATCTTCTTGCGGACTTCGGGGACACACCGCGGACATAGGGAGTCGGTCTCGCGCGGCCAGCCGAGCTTCGGCTTAACCTTCTCCCACGACTTCAGCAGCGGCTTGTCCGACCATTTTGGTGTAAAAGACGGGTTCGGCTTAATGCCGTTGATGCGGTCGAACACCGCCCACGCGGCGTTGGCGGCGACGCTGACGGCCTTCTCGACGTGCTTGATAGGTGTGCGCATGATGGAATCCGTGTCTTGCCTCTTCTGTTTCAGTCCTGGTCGAGTACTGCTCGCGGGGCAGACCGCCCCCGAGAGAGTCAAGATCCGTTGTCCCCATATCATAGGGGAAGTTCCCTAGCCGGACCTATGAAAATGAATTAAACCGGTTGTTTTCTTGGTTCTGTGGTCGTTTCAGGACCTAAATGGCGCCCCCAGTCGGGGATCTTACATTCGCACTCGACAGAACCCCGAGTGCGAAACCAAGCCGAACGTGCCAAGACACTGTGATTCCAAGCAGTTCGAGCTCTTGTCGGGCCAGCCAGCCGCCCAACAGGGAAACGCCGCCCGCTCCGGCTGAGCTTCCACCCTACGCGCGCCGAGTTATCGCCTACTCCACGCAACGAACTCTGCAAGCATCGTTCCGAGCCGCGACCGAAAGGGAGCAGTCGGAGCAACCACCCGGCCGGACTCAGGCTCGGAGCCGTAACCGGCCGGCAACCTCATGACCGCCCATGCGGTCTCGTCCGTTGTCGCGGTGAGCAGAACGGAAGCTGGAGCGCCCGGGCCCCAGAAACCCAAAAGGCCCGGCCGAAGGGCCGGGCCTCGAAGAGAAGAAATGAACGCGCACCAAATGTCAGCGTACGTGCTGAGCGCGGTAGTGGCTGATCATTTGCGCCATCTGGTCCTTCACGTGAAGCTTGAGCTTCTTCAGACGACTCTCTTCCAGCTTTTCCTGTTCCGAGAGCGCATGCTTCGCTTCGAGCTCTTCGACTCGGCGTTTGTACTGCGCATGCTGCTCGGCCAGCCGTCGAAAGTTGTCGTTCGTTGCCATCAGGTGCGCCTTCAATTCGTTCTGGGTATTCACATCCATAATGGGCTGCTCTCCTTCAACTATCAACTATGAAGCCTCTGCCCGAGTCAGGCCCCGTGGGTCGGCTCGTGACATCTTGAAATTAACACGGCTCAATTGGAGAGACAAGCCTCACCCCGGGTTGACCGCACCCCTTGTTCGGCGGCGCCCTGCAATCCGCCGAGAGGCGTCCGGCACGCCTGTTCACCGGGACAGCCGCATCACCAGGGCATCCTCGGCCGGATTCTCATAGTAGCCGGGGCGCAGGCCCGCCTTGCTGAATCCGAGCTTGTGATAAAGACTTTGGGCAGAGTGGTTTGACGGACGAACTTCGAGAAATATCTCGCGTGCGGTCAGAGTCCCGATCAAACGGCTGGCGATGCCCCTGCGGCGGTACACGGGCGCTACCGCCAGATTGAGAATCTCGCACTCGCCAGGTGCTGTCGCGCGGCTCACCAGGAATCCCGCGATGCACCCGTTCAGTTCGGCCACCGTCAGGTCGTAAGCGAGATACATTTCCGGCTCCCACTGCGACGCCTCGGCCGCCGCGCTCGCCTGGATCGTCTGAATCTCGCGGATATCCGCCGCGGACCCGCGGCGCAGCCGGACCTCCGCGGGTGGGAGAAGCTGGTTCCAAAGCTCACGCTGCCGCAAGCCGATCGCGCGCCAGTCATACGTGTCCTCGGCCAGCCGGCGCGCGGCCCGCGCCAGCGAGGCTCTCCGGTCGGGTTGATTCAGCAGCTCGATTACAGCCGAGGCGAACTCGTCAGCCGATTCAGCGATCCACACCGACTCGCCGTGCCGGAGCCCGAGCCCCCCGCAGCCCGATGGCGTCGAAACAATCGCCCGCTCCATCGCCATCGCTTCCAGGACCTTGAGGTTGGTCCCGGCCGACACCTCTGTCGGCACCGCCACCAGGTTCGCTTCGGCGTATAGCGGCCGGACGTCGGCGACGAAGCCGTGCAGCTCGATGCTGTCGTCGAGCCGGGGCGGTGCGTTGTAGTGCTGGTTCCAATAGATCTCCGGGGCGGGGCCTGCCACTACGATCAGCCGGGCTTCCGGCATCACCGCCGACACACGGGGCCAGACCTGCCCGGTCAGGAAACGGAACGCGACCATATTGGGGAAGTGCCGGAAGGAGCCGATGAACAGCACCCGCCCGCGGCCGCGCTCCGGCTCGGGACGGAACCGCTCCAGATCGACCCCGTTCGGGATAACGCACGCGCCGGTCGCTCCCAGCAGCGATGCATCCTTCTCCGACATCACCACGATGCGGCGAAAGCGCGCCATGGCACGCCCTTCGAAACGCCGCCAGCGCCGCCAGTCCCACCAACTCGCGAGCGTGCGCCGGAGCTCGT
This sequence comes from Acidobacteriota bacterium, assembly GCA_016178155.1. Taxonomy (GTDB): domain Bacteria; phylum Acidobacteriota; class Terriglobia; order Bryobacterales; family Bryobacteraceae; genus JACOTZ01. The sequence continues at coordinate 10,557 of JACOTZ010000172.1, read as the reverse complement.
AAATCTGCCGGTACAGATCGAAGGTGACATCGTGCTCGACCAGCAGGTCGCCCCCGTAGGAGGCGAGCTGCGTGTACTCCACCTGTAGCAGCCGGATCGCATGGCGGGTGCGCATCTCTGCGAGCAGCCGCGACATCACCGGCGAGCGGAATTCGCGCACCTCCGGCGGCAGCAGTGTGGACCAGCGAGGTTCCCGGTAGCGCGTATTCGGCACCAGTGCGACCTGCGCGCACAGCTCGACTATCGGCCCGAGCTGCGCCCCCGCGAGATCCTCGACGAAGGAGAACAGGTAGATGTCAAAGTCGCGGGCCGCCTCGCGCAGCAGGTGAAAGATGCGCACCGCGCCGCCATGGCTCAGAGGGTAAGGGAAGTACGGCGTCAGGATGGCGACCGAAGCCCGCGCGCACGATGTGGGACGGCCCTCGTGCACGGCGTACGCCTCCGGATAGATGGATCGGTCTTTTTTCCAGGGCCACAGCCACGCCGGCCGCAGATGGATTCGATCGAGCGGCACGCCCCGTAGGAACAGCAGCGAAGCGATCCAGATCGACAAGCGCAAGTGGTGGCGCTCGAGCCGCTCATTGTACGCGAGGAGCTTGCGCGGCGCCAGCCGGAACGCAAGCCTGCGCAGCGGCCCGTACTTCGCTTCGCTCGTGAACAGCACCGGTGCCAGGCCGATGCGCTTGCGCCGCAGCACCCGGCGCGCCTCCGCCACCGTCAGGCATTTGACGCCCGGGATCGGCCGCGGCGCCAGGCTCACGGCAAAGTGCTCGCGGCCGGGAACCAGGCCGCGCACCTCCTCGAGCATCCGCACCGCCAGGTCATCGGGCCCTGAAAGGAAGGTCACCACCACGGCCTCCGGGTCCTTGCCAAGGACAGCGAAGGCGCTGCGCTTGAGTGTCTGTTTAAGCCCGCCCACGAAACGCCAGATAGAGCACAGCGATGGAAATGAGGGGCAGCACCGCGACCGTCGAGCAGACGGCGCTCCAGCCGAAACGATCGCTCCAATCGCCGATGATCGGTGAGACGAACGTCTGCATGAGGCCGTAAGCGCTGGTCAGGCCCGCGACGCCGAACGCCGCGCGTGCCGCTCCGAAAAGATCCAAGGGTATCGTATAGTAATTCACGCTCAGGCAAGTGACGGCAAAAAGCCCCGCGGACATTGCGGCGGTGGCGAGTGCGGCGGACGGCACGGCTGGCGCCGCCGCGGTGATCAGCGCGAGCGTGGCGCCCAGAGCCGCCACGCGCAGGCGCGCGCTGCGAACCTCGACGCCGCCGCGGATCATGCGGCCCGCGAGCCAGCCCCCGAACAGACCGCCGGCAGTCGCGAAGATCGGCGGGATCCAGGCGTAAGTGCGGTTCGCATCGTCCTGCGTTAAACCGAAACGGGTCACCAGGAACAGCGTAGTCCAGTTCGTCCACAGGCTGTAAACCGTCATGGCGAGAATGTTGGCCGCGATCAGACTCCAGAAGCGCACGTCCCTTACGATGTCGCCCGCACCCGGCGAGCGCGCTTGCGGCGGATCGCCGGATGCCTTCGCTCTGTCGCTGCGGGTGGAACCCGCTGGCGGCTGCTGGCCCGCGGCAGGCTCCGGCGGCAGATCCTCCCCAGCGAACGGGCGCACGCGGCGGGAAATCCACAACCAGACGGGGATCCAGACGAACCCCAGCGCCCCCCCAACGAAGAAGACCGAGCGCCACCCATAGAGCGGAGCCAGAAAGCTCGCGAGGCGGGGTGCGGCGCTCGATCCAATGGTCAATCCCACCTGGCTCAGCGCGGCCCCGAGCGCACGGTCTGCCGGCGCGAGATAAAGCGCCATTGCCTTGCCGCTCGCCGGGATGCCGCCCGCCTCGGCGAGCCCGAGCGCGGCGCGGCAAACGACCAGCGCCGCAAACGTCGTCGCCAGGCCCGTGCCCATGCCCACCAGCGACCAGGCGCCCACCACCAGCACCGAGCCCCGCACCAGCCCCAGCCGGTCGATCAACAGACCCATGAGAGGCGAGCTGAAAGCGTAAACCGCGGAAAACGCGGAGATCAGGTAGCCGAAGTCCTTCGCCGAAAGCGCAAATTCTTTCTGGAGCTCGGGCGCCAGCGCGTTGAATACCGCCCGGTCAAGGTAATTGAGCGCGGAAGAAAGAATGAAGACGCCGACCACCACCCAGCGCAGCGTGCCGGCGCTAACCCGCATTTCTCACCACGGCGCCCGTCCGGAAGTACTTGACCACTGGACCAGGTTGGCGGCCACGCGCAATGCAGCAGATGCGGGCTCTCGCTCGCTCGGCCTTCATCGGCGAAAATCGATCACCAGTACATCGCCCGACGTGCCGAGCTTGGCATCGGCGCGCGGCATATAGTCGACTTTCACCGGACGCCCGGCCCTCTGCCGGCCGCACTGGAGAGATTTCTCGCCCCCACCGTTGATGACGACCTTCGCGGGGTCGCGCACCAGCAGCTTGGTGACCGTCCGGTCCGCTGTGCGCACCACCAGCCGGGCCTGCCGTCCCAGGCACTCGACGCCCTCGAGCGTGCCGCTGACGCTGGGGTACCGGTCGCCGCCCTCCCGATACCAGTCGAGCTTGCTGAGGTCGTACGGTTTCTGCCCGGCATTGGCCCTCGCCTCGGCCGCGCGAATGTCCGCGAGCGCCCTGTTTTTGAGATCCTCCAGTTCCTGCCGCTGCCGGCGCAGCTCCTCCTCGCGCGCGAGCTGTTCGGCTTCCCTCCGCCTCTGCTCGCCGGCAAGTCTGGTTTGCCGGATGCGCTCGCGCTCCCTCGGGTTGGCCGCGGCGCGCTCGGCTGCGAGCCAGGATCTGCCCGCGTCCGCGAACAGCCGGCCCTGCTCCTGTGCGGCCGCCAGCGCTTCCCAGTAATCCGAGCGGCGTTGCGCGCGCTCCGCCGCCATCTTGAGCAGCGGAATCTTGCGGGCGAGGTCGTTCTCGATCTGGGCGTGCAGCCAGTACGGCTCGGCCCAGCCCGGCAGCAGCTCGGCGGCGCGCCGGAATCCCGCCGGATCATTCCCGAGGCGAGCCAGCTCGAGCGCCGCGCGCGGGCTGCGACCCTGCAGCTTGGCCGCCTCGCTCAGATGGACGCGCGCCCGCGCCTGATCGCCGGCGGCTGCCGCCATCAGGCCAAGCGCTTCATCCGCTTCCGGCGACGAGGGACGCAGCTTGCGGATTGCCTCCCAGGCGGAACCAGCCCCCGGATCATTGTGCGCGAGCAGCAGATCGGCCTGCGCCGTCTGCACCAAAGCCGCGTCGGCCTCGCGTACCAGGAAATCCCGGCGTGGATTGATCGGTCGTGAACTGAGCAGTGTTTCGGCGTATCGGCCCGCTTCGATATAGCGGTCGAGCTTACGCTCGGTATCCTCCGGCGTTTCCGAAAAGGCGTTCCGCCAGGCGGGCTCCGCCTCAATTCCCTTCTCCAGGTTGCCGAGCAGCACGCGGACCTTCCCGCCGTAATCGGGATCGACGATCAGCATGTGCATCCTTGACCAGTCGCGGTCCTTGACCGGCGGCGGGGCGCCCGCGCTGACGCGTGTGCCTTCGATCTTCAGGCTTGACAGCACCGCGCCCAGGCCGCGCTCGAGATTGCCCGGCAGCCGGCCGGCGTTCGCCTCCAGGAGGATGCCCACGAGCTGTCCCCGCAGCTCCGGCGTAACCGCGGCCAGCGAGGCCACGTAGCGGTCGCGCGCCAGCTTGAGCTCGGGGCGCGGCACAGCGTCTTTCCCCGGCTTCAGCAGCAGCAACTGCACTGGCCACAGCGGCTTCACCTCCTGCTTGCCCAGCAGGACGCCGGTCACATACCGGAGTTGCTCGAGCTCGTTGAGCGCTTCGCGGCAGTCATCGCCTCCGCGGCTGGAAAGCACCGTGAACGGCCCTGATCTGCACTCAGTCCAGTCCTCGGCAGCAAGCAGCGCGGCGCAGGTGAACAGCAGTGTGATCAAGCGCAGCACAGGTACCACTTCTCTATTGTGGACGAGGCCGGCCGGCATTTGGGAGGATGCTTCCCCATCCGCGCCCGTTTGCGTGTAGGCTATATAGAGAGCATCTCCGGCGCCTTCCGCGGCGCACGCGGTCTCGGTGTGTTCGCGGAGTTCTTCTACTTTCAAACAATTAGAATGGTAACCTGAAGAATTTACTAATGCGAACTGTCGACCTGATTCATCGCAAACGGGATGGTGAAGAACTGTCCGCGGAAGAGATCACCTTCCTGGTCGAAGGATACACCCGGAGTGAGATCCCGGACTACCAGATGTCGGCCTTCCTCATGGCCACCTTTTTTGCCGGCATGTCGGACCATGAGGTGGACACCATGACGCACGTCATGGTTCGCTCGGGCGAAGTCGTCGATCTGTCGGCGGTGCCGGGCCTGAAGGTCGATAAGCATTCGACGGGCGGCGTGGGCGACAAGACCAGTCTCATTGCCGCGCCCATCGCCGCCGCGGCCGGCGTCGTCGTGCCCATGATTTCCGGGCGGGCGCTCGGCCATACCGGCGGCACCCTCGACAAGCTTGAGGCGATCCCGGGCTTCCGCACGAACCTCACCATCGATGAGTTCCGCAGCCAGCTCGCCGAGCACAAGCTCGCCTTGATCGGCCAGACGCCGCAGATCGCGCCCGCCGACGGCAAGCTCTACGCGCTGCGCGATGTCACGGCCACGGTCGAGTCCATCCCCCTCATTGCGTCTTCGATCATGTCTAAGAAGCTGAGTGTCGGCATCGACGCTTTGGTCCTGGACGTCAAGGTCGGCAGCGGCGCATTCATGAAGCGGCAGGTTGACGCCCGCCGCCTCGCTCAGATGATGGTGGGAATCGGCCGCCGCGCTGATAAGCGCGTGCAGGCGCTCATCACCGACATGGACCAGCCGCTCGGCTTCGCTATCGGCAACGCGCTCGAAATTATGGAGGTATCGCAGACGCTGCAGAATATCGGACCGGTCGATCTCACGACCCTCTCGCTCGAGCTTGCGGCGCGCATGATCCACCTTGGCAAAGCCGCGCCCTCCATCGACGAGGCCCGCGAGATTGCCCAGCAAAAGCTGCTCAACGGCGACGGTTACCGCAAATTCAAGGACGTGATCCAGGCACAGGGCGGAAATCCTCAAGTACTCGACCGTTTCGAACTGCTGCCCAACGCCAGCGGCGCGCGCGAGATCCTCAGCCCGCGCGGCGGCTACATCACCGCCATCAACGCGCAGGACATCGGACTCGCCTCGGCCATCATCGGCGCCGGGCGTGATACCAAGGAAGACACCATCGATCCCGCCGTCGGCGTGATCCTCGAAGCCAAGGTCGGTCAGAAGATCGAAGCCGGCGGTGTGCTCTGCCGCCTCTACTACACGACCGAGGACCGGCTCGAGGACGCCGCCCAGATGATCGAGGACGCTTTCCGCATCTCCGGACAGGCGCCCGAGGAACGGAATCTCATCCTTGAAGTGGTAGGCTAACAGCCGGTTGTGGATTTCGCCGCCTGCATCTCCCCGCCCCCACCGGGCCGTCCGCCCAAACCGGCGGCCTCGGTGCTCCTGGCCAGGAGCGGGAGGCATCAACCGCCTTTTTTGAGCGCTCCCTCCCGTGTTCCAATCGCGCGCGGCCCGGAACTCTTCATTCTGAGCCGCGGACGTGAGGGAGTGCTTGCCAAATATAAGGCGGGACACCACGCTGGCGCGCGCCACGCCAGCGGCAGCCCGCGCCGCCGGCGGTTCGGAATTTGCTGCGGCGGGCGTCGCCCTCTGAGCGCGCCCGCCAAACGGCAGCCATGATCGAACGCTTCACAGGATTGCTCGGGCTCGTCACCATCATGGGCGTCGCGTATCTCTTCTCCACCGACCGCCGCGCCATCCGGAAACGGGTAATCCTCTGGGGTCTGGGTCTCCAGTTCACTTTCGCTTTCCTGGTCCTCAAGACGGATTTCGGCAGGCTCTTCCACTTTGCCAGCCTGGCCGTGAACGCACTCCTCGAGTACGCAGAAGCGGGGAGTCAGTTCCTGTTCGGACCCCTGGGCGTCAAGAGCGGTCCTTATGGCGTCCTTTTCGCATTCCAGGTTCTGCCGATCGTCATCTTCATAGCCTCGCTTTTCGCCGTGCTCTACCAGCTCGGCGTGATGCAAGTCGTCGTGCGCGGAATGGCGGTCGTGATGCAGCGGGTGATGGGCGCGAGCGGCGCCGAGTCCACAAACGTCGCCGCCAGCATCTTCATGGGCCAGACCGAGGCGCCCCTGACCATCCGCCCCTTCCTCCCCGCCCTCACCCAGTCCGAGCTGTTTACCATCATGGTCAGCGGCATGGCGCACGTGTCCGGCGCCGTGATGGCCGCCTATATCAAGATTGCGCACGTCGATATCAAGCACCTGCTGACTGCCGTCATCATGACGGCGCCGGCCACCATCATGCTCGCGAAGATGCTGATCCCGGAAACCGAAAAACCGGTGACCGCGGGGCGCGTCAAAGTTGAGGTCGAGAAACCTGGAGTCAACATCATCGACGCTGCCGCGCGCGGTGCGGGCGACGGCCTCCACCTTGCGCTCAACATCGCCGCCATGCTGATCGCATTCCTGGCGCTGATCGCGCTCGCCAACGGCTTCCTCACCTGGGTGCACGGCCTGCCTGCCATGGGCTGGGTGCCCGAAACCATGCAGAAGCTGTTCGGGCTGGTCTTCGCGCCGGTCGCGTTCTTGCTCGGTGTCACCTGGCATGACGCGCAAACCGTGGGCAACCTGCTCGGCACCCGGCTGGTGCTGAACGAGTTCGTCGCCTTCCTCCAGCTCGGACCCTTGAAACCCGAGCTCGATCCGCGTTCGTTCGTGATCGCGACCTATGCACTCTGCGGGTTCGCCAATTTCAGCTCCATCGCCATTCAGATCGGCGGCATCGGGGCTCTCGCCCCCAGCCGCAAGAGCGACCTCGCCCGGCTGGGCCTCCGCGCCGTCGCCGCGGGCACCATGGCCAATTTCATGTCCGCCTGCATTGCCGGTATGCTGCTGTAGGCATGTATCAAACGGCCAGAAAGTATCTCGCCGAGCGCCTGCGGGTCGCCCCTGAGGCAGGAGTCGTGCTCGGCAGCGGGCTCGGCGGCTTTGCCGAGCTGCTGCCCGGGCGCATTGTCATCCCCTACTCGGAAATTCCGGGATGGCCGCGCTCCACCGCCGTCGGACACGCCGGCCACCTCGCGTTTGCCCACATCGGCGGCCGCCCGGTTCTGATCATGTCCGGCCGCGCGCATTTCTACGAGGGCTACACCATGGAGCGCGTCACTTTCGGGATCCGCGTCATGCGCCTGCTGGGCGTGCGCTCCCTCATCCTGACCAATGCGGCCGGCGGCATCAACCTCGACTTCGGCCAGGGCGCCCTGGTCATCATCTCCGACCACATCAACCTCATGGGCGCGAATCCGCTGATCGGAGCCAACGAGGACGACCTCGGCCCTCGCTTTCCCGACTTGAGCGAGGCGTACTCGCACGAATACCGCGAGATCGCGAAAGCCACGGCCGCGGAGCTGGGCATCACCGTGCGCGAAGGCGTATACGCCGCCGTCCCCGGCCCGAGCTACGAGACCCCGGCCGAGATCCGGGCGCTCCGCATCCTGGGCGCCGACCTTGTCGGCATGTCCACGGTCCCGGAGGTCATTGTCGCCAACCACATGCGCATGAACGTGCTCGCCATTTCCTGCGTCACCAACATGGCCGCCGGCATCCTGCCCCAGCCCATCACTCATGAGGAAGTGCTCGCGACCGGCGCCCGCGTGCGCGACACCCTCGTCAAGCTGTTGGTGAATGTTATCCCGAGACTGCCGCTGTGAAGGACCTGATCGAGGCCGCCCTGCGCGCGCGCGAGAACGCTCAGGCGCACTTTTCTCATTTCAAAGTCGGCGCCGCGCTCGAAGACCACGCGGGCCGCATTCACACCGGCTGTAATATCGAGAACGCCAGTTACGGCCTCACCATCTGCGCCGAGCGCGTCGCCGTCTTCAAGGCCATCTCCGAGGGCGCACTCCGATTTCGCCGCATCGTCGTCGCCGCCGATACCGGCGTGCTCACGCCTCCCTGTGGCGCCTGCCGCCAGATTCTCTGGGAGTTCTGCGGCGATCTCGAAGTCATCCTCGTCAATCTGGAGCGCCGCGCCGAAACCTTCCGCATGAAGGACCTGTTCCCGAGACCATTCGATGTATCGTCGCTCCACTAATGTGCCGTCCCGCAGGCCGCTTGTGAACGCGCCCGGCTCGGAAACGTTCGATCCGCGCCGGTCGCACATCTTCATTCCGGCCCGCGCGGCGCATTCACTCCAACCCGCGCGGGCCCATTCACTCCAACCCGCGCGGATCCCTTCATTCCGCGCGGCGCGCAAGTACTCATTCCAACCCGCGCGCAAATCTTCGTTCCGAGCCGCGCGCAAATCTTCGTTCCGAGCCGCGCGCAAATCTTCGTTCCGAGCCGCGACCGTGAGGGAGCGGTTCTCAAACAGGATGCGCCGTGTGCCCGCCGCATGCCGGCGCACAGCCTCTGCTGCGCCGCCCTACACCTCGCCCTGCGCCTCTGGACCGCGTTGTTCCCGCTGGGCCATGATCGAGGCCGTCGGAAAGCGCGCGGAGATCGAGAAGCGCTTCCCCGCCGGCCAGCGTCTGGACGCGGGCGACGCCATCCTTGCTCCCGGTTTGATCAATGCCCATACCCACGCCCCCATGGCCCTGTTCCGCGGCATCGCCGGCGACATGCGGCTGCGGGAATGGCTCGAACGGTACATCTTCCCCGCGGAAGCCCGCAACGTATCGCCGGATTTTGTGCGCTGGGGGACGCGGCTCGCCTGCCTCGAAATGCTCCTCTCCGGCGTCACCACCTACGCCGACATGTACTACTTCGAGGAGGTCATCGCCGAGGCGACCCGCGAGGCCGGCATGCGCGGCATCCTCGGCCAGACGATTCTCGGCTTTCCCGCGCCCGACGCCAAAACGCCGGAGGCCGCGCTTCAGCGCGCGGAACTCTTCTTGCGCCGCTTTGACCGCGATCCGCTGATCGTCCCGGCCGTCGCCCCTCACGCCGTGTACACCAACTCGGACTCATCGTTGAAAGCTGCGCGCGTCCTCGCGAACCGCTACCGCAAACCGCTGCTGATCCACCTGTCGGAGACCCGGCGCGAGAACGACGATCTTCGGGCCGCCCGCAACCTGACGCCCGCCGCGCTCCTCGAATCGCTTGGCGTGCTTTCCGGCCGCACCCTGGCGGCGCACGGAATCTGGCTGGACGATGCGGACATGCGAATCCTGGCGCGGCGCGGCACCGGCGTCGCCCACTGTCCTTCGAGCAACATGATGCTCGCCAGCGGCATCGCGCCGGTCCGCAAGCTCCTGGCCGCGAAGATCGCCGTTGGTCTCGGCACCGACGGTCCGGCCGGCAGCAACAATGATCTCGATCTGTTCGAGGAGATGGACCTCGCCGCCAAGCTCCAGAAGATCAGCCTCAATGACCCCGAGGCCTTATCGGCCGAGACCGCCGTCGAGTTGGCTACCATCGGCGGCGCGCGGGCCCTCGGCCTCGCGAACGAAATCGGCTCGCTCGAGCCCGGCAAGCGCGCCGACCTTATCACCATCAGTCTGCGTGAGCCGCATGCGGTGCCGCTCTTCAACGTGTACTCCCAACTCGTCTACGCCCTCAAGGGCTCCGATGTCCGCGATGTCATGATCAACGGCCGGCTTGTCGTGCGAGACCGCCGCGTCCTCACACTCAACGCCGCCGAGATCTTGGCGAAGGCGCGGTCCTACCAGCAAGCGATTCGGAAATCTCTGAGGTTTTAATCGCCCGCGTTCATCGTTTGGACAAAAACCAAGAAAACCTGAGAATTCCTCGCCGGCCTGCGCACTATATAACCGGTTCACCAAAAAAACAGCCGCGGGCGGATTCCAAATCGCCCCGCGGCGTCCCGCCGTGGAGCGGCAGCCTGCATCGCACTCGCTGGTCGGCGCGATGAGGCGCCTCGCAGGTGTACCGGAGAGGACACAATGACAGCGCTCATCCGAGTAGTTGCATTGCTGCTGGCAGTTGCTTTCGTGCCCATGTTTGCCGGCCTCCTACCTGGACCGGTCCCTGTGGGAGGCCGAGGTGAGCATCATCGACACCGTTACGTTCATCGGCCCGGAACCGGGAACGTCCGTCAACTACAACAACTCGAGCGGCCTTCTGTACAACGGCATTCGCTTCGTCGGCGATCTCGGTCCCGGAACATATTGGCTGGCGGCGGTGAACGCGGGTACGTCTCAGACCTGGTACAACTGGGGATCGGGCGGGATCCTGCGTGATTACGACCAGGACACCGCCACACAGAAGCGCATCCGCGTCACCCTTCCGGCGGACGTGACCGCATTCGGCGTGGACCTCATGACCGGAGGCACAAACGCGTTACCCGTAACCATCAGGGTCACTGACATCGACGGCCTGGTGACCACCTACGGCCGCGACACCTACGCGCGCCCCACCCATGCATTCTTCGGCGTGACCAGCGACCGGGCCATCAGCGTTGCCGAGTTCTGGACCACCACAACCTCCACCTACGTGTTCATGGACGACTTCACC
>JACOTZ010000228.1 GCA_016178155.1 Acidobacteriota bacterium | reverse complement strand
CGCGGCGGGGTGACGTATGAAGATCCTGTCGCTCACCGCCGGCGCCGCGGGCATGTACTGCGGCACCTGCATGCGCGACAACGCGCTCGCCGCTGAGTTGATCCGGCAGGGTCATGATGTGCTGCTCATGCCCGTCTACACGCCCACCCTGACCGACGAAGAGAACGTCAGCTATGGTCGTGTCTTCTTCAACGGCGTCAGTGTCTACCTGAAGCACAGATGGGGGCTGTTCCGTCATCTGCCCGGCGTCCTCGACCGGCTGCTCGACTCGCGCTGGCTGCTCGAGAAGACCGGCAGGCGCTCGGTCTCCGTCGATCCGCGGCTGCTCGGCGAGCTCACCGTGTCCATGCTCCGCGGCGAAGACGGGCCTCTCGGCACCGAGTTCCGCAAGCTCAGCGGCTGGCTGCGGTGCGAGCTTCCGCCCGGCGTCATCGACCTGCCGTATTCCCTGCTGATCAGCCTGGCGCGGCCCCTCAAGCAAGCCACCGGCTCCCCCGTGTGCTGTACGCTACAGGGCGAGGACCTGTTCCTCAACGGGTTGCTCGAACCCTACCGCAGCGAGTCGCTCGCGCTGATCCGGCGGAATCTCGAGCATGTCGATGTCTTTGTCGCTGTGAGCCATTACTACGCCGGCTACATGTCGCGCTTGCTGTCGATTCCGCGCGGCCGCATCCGCGTGGTGCCGCTTGGGATCAACCTGGACGGCCACGCGCGCAAGCAGCACGGGCCGGCCGCCCGCCCCGTGATCGGTTATCTGGCGCGCATCGCCCCGGAAAAGGGCTTTCATCTGCTCGCCGAAGCCTTCATCCAGCTCCGCCGCGCGGGCCTCGATTGCCGTCTCGAAGCCGCCGGCTATCTGGCGGAAGACAACAGGGCCTATCTCGAGCGTGTGCGGGAGATGCTTGAGGGCGCCGGCTTCGGCCGTGATTTCGCGTACCACGGCGCCGTCGACCGCGAGCGCAAGATCGCGTTCCTGCAAAGCATCGATGTGCTGTCCGTCCCCAGCACATATGATGAACCCAAAGGCATCTTCGCGCTGGAAGCGATGGCGAACGGCATCCCCGTGGTGCAGCCCCGGCGCGGGTCGTACCCGGAAATGATCGAGCGCACCGGCGGCGGCGTGCTGATCGCGCCCGACGACCCGGCGGATCTCGCGCATGCCTTGCGCTCCTTGCTTGAAAATGCAGGGTTGCGGAACCGTCTGGGCGAAGCCGGCCGGCTGGGTGTTCGAGAGCACTACAATATCGCACTGATGGCCCGTCGTACGCTGGATGTTTACTCGAGCATCGTAGCCGGCGGGAAACCGGCGGCGGCCGTTCTCTAGTCGAAGGGAGATGAGACGCATGGTACGATTGCCCGTGCTCCGGCGCGTCCGGCAAACCGGCGGAGCAGCCGCCCCGCGGCGAACCCGGATGGCTGGGTGTTCGAGAGCAGACGGCCCGTCGTACCCTGGACGTGTGCGCGGGCGTCTCGGACGGCGTGAAACCCGCGGCGGCCGTCCTCCAGTCAAATAGGCATGAGACGACGCCTTCTAGGTTTGATTGCGCTCTCGGCCGCACTGGCCGCGGCCCAGGAGTCCCGGCCCGTACGGACCACCGTGCGCGCCAGCGGCGAGGCTGTGCTTACGTCGCGCCCCGACCGCGCCCGCATCGACATCGGCGTCACTTCGCAGGCCGCCACTGCTCAGGCCGCCGCCGGGCAGAACGCGCGGCAGGCCAGCGCCGTGCTCGCGGAGATCAAGAAGATCCTGCCGCCGGGCGGCGATGTCCGGACGGTGAACTACTCTATCCAGCCCAATTACAAGCACCAGCCCAATACGGCGCCGCTGATCGTCGGCTATACCGCCAACAACACCGTGCAAGTGCGGATCGATGACCTGGCGCTCGTGAGCAAGGTGATCGACACCGCGACGCGCCTCGGCGCCAACACCATCCGCGGGATTCACTTCACGCTCAAGGATGAGCAGGCCGTCCGTAACAAGGTGCTCGCGGAGGCCACCCGCAACGCGCGTGCGGCCGCCGAGGCCATTGCCGGCGCGCTCGGGGTCCGAGTGGTCCGGGTGCTCTCCGCCGATACCGAATCGCCCGTTTCCATCCACCCGGTGCGCGACATGATGATGATGGAGGCGCGGGCCGCGGCCGTGCCGCCTACACCGATCGAGCCGGGCAACATCGAGGTGCGCGCCACGGTGATCGTTACGCTGGAGGTCGCGCCATAGCGTGCTCGAGGCTCGCGCGCTCTCGAAGGATTATGCGACCCCGGCTGGCTCGCTGCCCGTGCTTCGAGATGTTGACCTGAAGCTCAGCCGGGGCGAGGCCGCCGCCATCATGGGCCCGTCGGGGAGCGGCAAGAGCACCTTGCTCCACATCCTCGGGGCCCTCGACCGGCCCACCAGCGGCGAGGTCACGCTCGACGGGAGCAACCCGTTCGCGCTCGATGAAAGACAGCAGGCGGCGTTCCGGAACCGGCACGTCGGTTTCGTGTTTCAGGACCATTTCCTCCTGCCGCAGTGCTCGGTGCTCGAGAACGTGCTGGTCCCCACGCTCGTAGCCGACAGCCGGGACGGCTTCGAGCCGCGCGCGCGCGAGCTGCTCGATCAAGTCGGCCTGTCCGCCCGGCTCGACCACCGCCCCGCCGAGCTGTCCGGCGGCGAGAAGCAGCGGGTCGCCATCGCCCGCGCCCTGATCCGGGATCCCCTGCTGCTGCTCTGCGACGAGCCTACCGGCAACCTCGATCGCGCATCCGCGGCGAAGGTCGTCGACCTGCTGCTCGACCTCCATCGAAGGCGGAACACAATCCTGCTGGTGGTCACGCACAGCCTGGAAGTGGCCGGGCATTTTTCGAGGCGCTACGAACTGACCGAACGGAGCTTGAAGGCCATCTGAATACCCCAACCCTCACCCGCCGCAGCCTGGTCTATTACTGGCGCACGCACGTTGCAACCGCGCTCGGCGTCGCCGCGGCCGTGGCCGTGCTGTGCGGCTCGTTTGTGGTGGGCCATTCCGTCCGATCGAGCCTGCGCCGGCTCGCGCTGGAACGGATCGGGCGAACCGAGCGCGCCCTCATCGCCGACGTCCCGTTTCGCGAGAGGCTCGCCGCCGAGCTGGCGCACGCCGTCCCCATCCTGGCGTTCGAAGGCATCGCAACCGCGGAGATCGGTGGCCGCGCCGCGAACCGCGTTTCGGTATATGGCGTGGATGAGCGGTTCTTCCGTTTTCACAACGTCCCCGTCGATCCGCCGGCGGCCAGCCAGGCGTTGCTTAGCGATGCGCTGGCTCGCGAGCTGGGACTCGGGTTGAACGAGGCGCTGCGTGTTCGCATCGAAAAGCCTTCCGCGATTCCCGCCGAGTCGCTGCACGGCCGTAAAGAGAACGCCTCACGCTCCATGCGGGCCGTCGTGCGGCAGATCGTTCCCCCGCCGCTCCTCGGCGAGTTCTCCCTGCGGCCGCGGCAAGGGCCGGTATATGCGGTCTTCTTGCCGCTGCGGCGCCTGCAGCGAGACCTCGGGCAAGAGCGCCGCGTCAACACTCTGCTGATCGCTGGGGGTGCGGACGGCGCGGCTGTCGTCAAGCAGCGGTACCGGCTCGAGGATCTCGGACTCAAGCTGCGTCCGCTGTCCTCCGGCGGCTACTCGCTCGAAAGCAGCGCGACGATGCTCAATGACCGCGTCGCCTCGGCGGCGCTCGAGGCGGCGAGCGCGGCCGGCGTGGCGGCTACGCCAGTGTTCGCCTATGTTGTGAATACCATCCGCGGCGGCGGCCGTGAGATCCCCTATTCCACGGTGGCGGGCATCAACCTGCCGGAGCTCAAGGCAGGCGGCGAGATCGCGCTCAACGAATGGGCCGCGCGGGAACTGCGGGCCGGTCCGGGCGATCCGGTCACACTCGAGTACTACGTCTGGGATCCGAGCGGCAGGCTGAATACCAAAACGGCGGCCTTCCGCCTTGCCGGTGCGCTCCCGATGCGTGGAGTCGGCGCCGACCGCGAGCTCGTCCCCGAATATCCGGGAATTACGGATAGCGCCAGCATCTCCGGCTGGGACCCGCCGTTCCCGATCAATCTGGGCCGCATCCGCAAGAGCGATGAGGAGTACTGGAACCGCTATCGCGCCGCGCCCAAAGCATTCCTGCGGCTCGAGCGCGCACAGCAACTCTGGAGCTCGCGTTTCGGCAGGTTGACCGCGATCCGGATTGCCACGGCAACGCCGCAGCCGTTCGAAGATGCTCTGCACTCAAAGCTCGACCCGTTCGCCGCCGGTATGACGATCGTGAACGCGAGAGAGCAGGCGCTCGCCGCCTCTCAGGGCGCGACGGATTTTGCGGAATACTTCAGCTATTTCAGCTTCTTCCTGGTTGTCTCCGCGCTGCTGCTCACCGGCCTCTTCTTCCGCTTCACCATCGAGCAGCGGACGCGCGAGATCGGCTTGCTCAAGGCTGCCGGTTTTCCGCCGCGCCGCCTCATGTGGCTGTTCCTGCGCGAAGGCACGGTGGTGGCGCTGGCCGGCAGCGCGCTCGGATTGATCGCCGCAGTCGCTTATGGCGCCCTCATCGTCCATGGCCTGCGCACATGGTGGTTCGACGCGGTCGGCACCGACCGTATCGGTCTTTACGTCGCCCCCGGACCGCTTCTTTACGGCTTTTCGGCCGCGTTCCTGATCGCCGTGCTGGCGCTCGCCGCCAGCTTGCGCTCGCTCCGGCGCATTCCTGCGCGCGACTTGCTCACCGGCTCGCACGAAGTCGCGACGCCATCCCGGCGGCGCCTCCGGTTCACGACACTGGCAGGCCTGCTGGCGGCGGGGACCGGTCTTGCGCTGGCTGCCGCTTCGGCATCGGGAGCGATGCCCGCGACCGGCGGCTTCTTCGGCGCGGGCGCCTTGTGCCTGATCGCGGCCGCGTCGCTGCTCTGGCGTTGGCTCGCCGGGCGGAAGCACCACCTGGTGCGCGGCATCGCGGGTCTCGGCTTCCGCTCGGCCGCCTACCGTCCCGGGCGCAGCGTGCTCTGTGTGACCCTGATCGCCGCCGCCACTTTTCTGATCATCGCCATCGACTCTTTCCGCCGCGGTCCGGACAACTCCGCGCTCGACCGCCGATCGGGCACGGGCGGCTTTCCCCTGGTTGCCGAATCCGCGGTGCCGCTGTACTGGAATCCGAACACGCCCGAGGGCCGCGAGAATCTGAATCTGCCGCCGGAGGCCGCGGCGGGAGTCAGGTTCGTGCCGTTCCGTCTCCGCCCCGGCGACGACACGAGCTGCCTCAATCTCTACCAGCCACGGGACCCGCGCATCATCGCGCCTCCGGCTGCGTTCGTGCGCGAGCGGCGCTTCGACTTTGCCGCCTCGCTTGCGGAAACCGCGGAGCAGCGCGCCAATCCCTGGCTGCTGCTCGAGTCGGCTCCGGGCGGCGGCGTTATCCCGGCGATCGCCGATGCCACCTCGCTCCAATACGCGCTGCACAAGAAAGTCGGCGACCGGATGGAACTGCCCGGGTCCGGCGTGAAGCTGCAATTCGTCGCCGCGCTCCGTGATAGCGTGCTGCAGAGCGAGATTGTTGTCTCGGAAACGAATTTTGTGAACGCTTTCCCCGAGCAGCAGGGCTACCGCTTTTTCCTCCTCGAGGCTCCGCCGGAACGGGCGGCCGAGGTCATCGGCCCGATCGAGCAGGCGCTGTCGGATTACGGTTTTGATATTCAGTCGGCGCCCGAGCGGCTCGCCGCCTACCATCGCGTCGAGAATACGTACCTGTCCACCTTTCAGGCGCTGGGCGGACTCGGCCTGGTCCTCGGCACCATAGGGTTGGGCGCGGTGCTGCTGCGGAACGTGCTCGAACGGCGGCGCGAGCTCGCGCTCCTGCGCGCCCTCGGCTATCGACCGGAGCACCTGCGGCTGATGATCGTTGCCGAGAACGCGTTCCTGCTGATCATCGGGGTGGGGATCGGCGTAGCTTGCGCAGCGCTGGCGGTAGCGCCGGTATGGTCGCGACAGGGCGGGCAGGCGCGGATTGCATCAATGCTGCTGCTACTGCTCGCCGTGCTGGCCACCGGTCTGCTCGCGTCGCTCTTGGCGGTGCGGTATGTGAACCGCGCGGAGCTGATCCCGGCGTTGCGCTCGGAGTAGGTGGCCGCTGCGGACCGCGCCGGCGCTATTCCCATTCGATCGTGCCGGGAGGCTTGTGAGTGAGGTCGTGGAACACGGCCGCCACTCCTTCAACGGCCAGAACTTCGCGAGTGATCTCCCCCAGGAGATCCCCCGGGATGGGCACCGATTGCGCCGTCATGCCGTCGACGGAGTGAACGGGACGAAGTACGATTGAGTCCGGCGCCGTGCCCGTCCCCAATGGGATCAGGATCACCGGGAATTGCCAGACCGAGCTCTCGAACCCGCTGTCTTCCGACAGCCGGCGGACGATGGCATCGGCCGCGCGCAGGCGCGCCAGGCGGCGGACGTCCACGGCCGCGGGTCGCACGCGCATCGCCTCAAGTGGAGCCCGCGTGTCCACTACCGCGACCACGCGGTTGATCGTGTGCATCCGGTTGATCAGCGCTGTCGCCAGATGGTGGGGCTGGTCGCGGCCCGGAATCGCCAGAATCGGCCGGTACGTCCGCGAGTCGCCCTGCACCCCCACCGAGCGAACCGGGATCAGCCAGCCTTCGGGCAACCGTGACACCGGGGCCTCTTCGCACGAGCACAGGCAGCGGATCGCCAGCCCCGGACCCGGGAAGGGGTGGCGGTCGAGAAAGCCGTCCGGCAGGCCCAACTCCCGCCCGATCTCCCGTACCTCGTCCTTGTAGAACGAGCTGAGCGGCTCGATCACGCGATTCTCTTCAATCAGCCGCTGGATGCCCGCGACGCGGTTGTGGTGCGTCTTGATGACCTCCGCCTTGGCGGTACCGCCGGACTCGATGGTGTCGGGATAAATCGTGCCCTGGCCGAGAATCCAGTCGCTGTCCAGGAAGTGGCCGGTCCTGAGAATCCGCTCCTGTACCTCGACGAACTGCTCGCCGATGATGTGGCGCTTCTGCTCGGGATCGCGAATCCCTTCGAGCGCGCCCAGGAACTGCTCGCCCGCCTCCTCCACCATGAACGCTTCGGCGCCGATTGTCTGAAAGAGCTTGCGCACGAAAGCGGTCTCGCCCTCCCGCATCAGG
>JACOTZ010000227.1 GCA_016178155.1 Acidobacteriota bacterium | reverse complement strand
AGAGCTTTGCCGCCAATGTCGGCGGGCGCATGATCGGCACTTCGGCGGCTTTCGTTACGTCCCAGCTCGCGAACATTATGCCGGGCGCCACCGCCCCGACCAAGATCGCCTATTCGGCGGCCGCCGTCGCGGCGCTGGTATACGCTGTCGGCTTCCTGGCGAGCTTCGCGCTGCCCGAGCCCAAGCAGGAAGCCCTTCCGGAGTGAGTCGCGCGTCCGGCTTCCTTCAGGCCGATCTTGGCCATTTGCCTTGAGTTGGAGGCGTCACGCTGACGTGGTCACGGTATACAGAATCGGTCTGAAGAGGATACGCCCACAAGCGGGCGCATCACAGAGCCGTCAGGGCCGAATGCCCGCGCCATTGCCGCGGCCGGCGAGAGGCTTGACGAGCGGCCCGCCGCACACCCCGACACCCACGTTCTGCAGCGCGTTCATCAGGTTGTACAGCACCGCATACACCATTTGCTCGCTGACTGCCTGCTTGCCGGGTAGGCGGAAGGTTACAGGCAGCTCCTTGTGGATCTGCAGGCGCAGGCAATGCGCGATCAGGCGGCCCGTCCGGTCGCGGGCGTTCGCGATCGAGATCGGCGCCTGCAGAACCATTCCGGTGTGCCCGTCCACATAGAACTGGCAGCGCGAGAACCAGCCCAGATTGCCTGGGTCCGCGGCGTCGAACAGCAGCAGCGGCGACTGCCGCCCCTCCGCCTTCAGATCGACGATGATCGCGCGCGGCTTCTCCTCGACGTGGCACTCGAAGCCGGCCTGCTTGGCCACGTTCTCGACGAAATCGCAATCGAGCTCGAGCAGCAGCAGCTTGTGATGCCCGGCCTGTAACACCTGCATTGCCCTCTATTCTATCGTTCTTGGGGGCGCGTGTTACCGTGTCATCGCGAGCACTTGGGGGCGGGGTGACTTTTCACGGCGAAGCACGTGCGTGAAGCTGTGCTACCGGGCGTCCGGCCCGTGCGCGGCCCCGAGATGCCGGAGTGAGCGCTCGTAGGCGTGCAACGCCTCGTCGCCGAAGAGAACAAAGATCACCTGGCGCGGATGGCGGTGCGAACGCAGGTGCTCCAGCACCGTCGCCAGCGCGATCTCCGCGGCATCCTCCACCGGATAACCGTAGACACCGGTGCTGATGGAGGGGAAACTCAGCGAGTCGAGAGCGCGCTCCTCGGCGAGACGCAGGCAGGCGCGGTAGGACGAGGCGAGCAGCTCCGGCTCCCCGCTCTTGCCATCGCGATAAACCGGCCCGACGGCGTGAAGAACATATTTCGCCGGCAGGCTGCCCGCGGTGGTGGCGACAGCACTCCCGGTGGCGCAGCCGCCTTGGCGGGCGCGGATCGCGTCGAGCTCACTCATAATCGCGGGGCCGCCGGCGCGGTGGATGGCGCCATCGACGCCTCCGCCGCCCCGCAGGCCGCTGTTCGCGGCGTTCGCGATGGCATCGACCGGGACCTTGGTGATGTCCCCGGCCAGGAGCTGTAAGCGGTTGCCGTTCGGAAGTTCGTGGACCATTCGTAGATTATGGCGCGGGTACGGGCCCTACCGCCGTCCCCTCACCTGCGATCAGAATGCATCGTCGTCGGAAGCGCCGGAGTGCCTCAGTATAGTGAAGGGAGCATGCCGCAAAGGAATCCCGGCCCCGCCCTGGTGCTGTTTGACATTGACGGCACGCTCATCCGGCGCGCGGGACCTCACCACCGCCAGGCGCTCGTGGATGCGATCCGGATCGAAACCGGACTTGAAACCACGACCGACCAGATCCCGGTACAGGGCATGCTGGACCGCGATATTCTGAAACTCATGCTCGCACGCGCCGGGGTTTCCGGGACGCGTGTGCGGCGGGTGCTGCCCGCGGTCATGCGGCAGGCACAGTTGATTTATCAGGACCTCTGTCCCGATCTGAAGCGCAAGACCTGCCCCGGCGCGCGCTGGGCGCTGCGGCGGCTGCGAGACCGCGCGGTGATCGTGGGACTGGTGACCGGCAACCTGAGCGGGATCGCCTGGAAGAAGATGCAGCATGCCGGCATTCGCGAGTTCTTCGGCTTCGGAGCATTCGCCGAGATGGCCCACTCGCGCGCCGGCCTGGTTTCGATCGCGGTACGGCAGGCGCGGCGCGAGGGCTGGATCAACGGCAGCGCGCGCATCTCGCTGATCGGCGATCATCCCAACGACATCGAGGCTGCTAAACTGAATCGCGTTCGCTCGATCGCGGTCTGCACGGGCATCGCCACGCGCGAAGAACTCGCCGCGTGCGGGCCCGACCTGCTGTTGCCCGACCTGCGCTCCCTGAGAATGGATATGGTGCTGTGATCCGACTCTTATTGGTTGCCGCGCTCGCGGCGTGCCTGCTTTCCTGCGATGCGGTCGAGAGCGCACCCGTAGTTGCGATTGTCGGCGCCAGGCTGTACAACCCGCCCTCGCCCGGGTTCGACCACTCGGTGGTGATCGTGCGCGGCGGCCGTATCGCTGCATTCGGTTCGCAGCAGGAGACGCCGGTGCCCGCCGCCGCCGAAAAAGTGAACGGCCTCGGCAAGGTGGTCATGCCCGCCGACAGCTCGCGGCCGCTGGCGTCGGGGGGGCCCGCCGACCTGCTCCTGGTCAGCGGCGATCCGCGCGGAAGCTACACGGTTGAGCGCCGCATGCGCGATGGGCAGTGGGTCCAGCGATGAAAGAGGCCCAGGCATTTTCGGTCAAGCGGGCGGAGGTGGAATTCCACAACTTCGCCTCGCTCGGCGAGCCCGAACGCGCCATGGCCGTGTATGCCGAGGAGAACCGGCGGCGCGGGGGCATCATTCGCAATCACGGCGGCTTCATCGGAGCCATGTCTCCGTTCCTCGAGATCGGTTCCAATGTCGGCCACACGAGCTATATGCTCGCGAACGAGTTCGGCGCCGATGGGTTCGCGCTCGATATCTCCGCCGATGCGCTGCGCTACGGGGCCGCGCTCGAGGAGCGCTGGGGCCTGGCGCGAGCGCCGGTCAAGGTAGCGGGCGATGCCCTGAATCTCCCGTTCCGGGACGGCTCGCTGCGCTTGGTCTGCGCCTTCCAGATGCTCAGCCAGTTCATGGATGTGGAGGCGGTCTTTCTCGAGGTGAAACGCGTGCTGGCGCCAGGCGGCGTTTTCCTGTTTGCCGAGGAACCGCTGAAACGCCTGCTCTCGCTGCGGCTCTATCGCTGCCCGTACTACGACACCATGAAGCCCTGGGAGCGCACCCTCTATGACTCGGGGCTGCTCGGCTATCTGGTGCGAGACGTCATCGGCGCGCACCAGGAGGAAAGCTTCGGCATCCGCCAGAACCACACGATGGGGCTGCGGGACTGGCATGGCCTGATCCGCAAGCATTTTGCCGCGCACGAGTACGAGATCTGCGTGCCCGAGCGCGGTTGGGGCGAGCGTGTTGTGAAGCGCGCGGCGCAACGCGCCGACCGCCATGGGTCGGAGTGGATTGCGGCGCGGTTGCTCGGCGGCACGCTCGCCGGCACGCTCGCCTGTCCTGCCTGTGGTTATCAGGCGGCCAACGACGGCGGTGTCTACAACCTGCTGCCTTCGGCCGAGCGCCGCGAGCTGTACCCAGGCGATCGCGAAGACCTGATCGACTTTTCCCAGCCCGGGCACGAGCGGCGGTTGCTCGAGGGCTGGTATGAAGCGGAGGGGGTGTTCGGCAACCGCTATCGCTGGATCGCTGCGCGGGCCACGGCACGGCTGGCGCGGGTCCGGCCGGGTGCGCAGCGGCTCCGACTGCGCGGACATGCGCATGAGCAGGCGTTTACTTACAAGCAGCCGGTCACGATCGAGGCTCGTGCCAACGGGGCGCGCATCGGTCAATGGACGCTAGACCGGTCGGGTCTATTCCTGGTCGAAGCCGACTTGCCGGACGCGCCGGAGTATACCATCGAGATCCTGGCCGGCCCCACCTGGCAGGTGCCGACTGACGACCGCGTGTTTTCGGTAAACATCAGTATGCTGCGGCTGGTGCCGAGGGACTGAAACCCGCTCGGCTTCGAACGCACTCGAGCTCGGCGGGGGAAGTTTCGCACGCCGGCGCCTTGATCAGCGGAAGGAGTTCCGGGGCCCCCAAATCGCTGGCGAATGCTTTCTGCGGGTGTTGTGCGCCAAATCCGCGGATTTAGCGCATTGCCCTGCCTGGCCCGCCCGCGGAAGGTATATACTG
>JACOTZ010000226.1 GCA_016178155.1 Acidobacteriota bacterium | reverse complement strand
GGGAGGCTTGGTGAACTCGTAGCGAACGCCGAAATTGAAGGTAAGCCGCCGGTTGACTCGCCAGTCATCCTGGACGTAGAAGCCGTGGTAGCGGTAGAGCTGCGCGACGAAGCGGACGGTTTCAGTGCGGCCGAGATTCGCCTCACCGAGCAAGAAAGAGGCAAACGAACTGCCGCTGGTGTTCGAGGTCGCGCCGGGAACACTGGTGCCGAGAAAGCTGAAGTCGGCGCGCCCGGAGATGTCCTGTTGGCCGAAGCCATTCGCCCGCTGGCTCTGGAAGGCGTAGCCGAATTTGAAAGTGTGACTGCCGCGAATATAGCTCAGATCATCTTTCATGGCCCACATCGGCTGCTCGGTTCCGTTATAGGTGGTGTCGCCCCACTTGGTGAACTCAGTGAACTGGATATGCGGAAAATTGACATTGCAGTCCACGACGTTCCTGATGCAGACCTTGTCCTTCCAGTCCTTGCCGCTGTTCGGCGAGAAGCTGTTCTTGAAGAAGGTATTGCCGCCGATCGAGAAGTGATTCAACATCCGCGGCGAAATCGCCCAGTCGTAGTTCATGCGGTACGCCGTGGTGTCGAATGCCTGCACCTGAGCGCCGGAGTAGTAGGGCAGCGGCAGGCCGCGAGGGCCGCCCGGCCCGATCTCGCGGCGGAACGAAGTCTGGTTGCGGAAGAAACTCAGGCGGTGATTGTCGCTCAGCGCGTGATCGATCTTGAGGCTGCCCTTGTCCGTGGGCGTCACAATCGATCCGCCGGTGCTGACGTAGTTCTGCCGCAGGTAGCCAATTGTGCCGGGCACGGCGGTGGGCGCATTAGGCCGGAGCTCGCCGCCCAGGTCGCGCGCGGACTGAATGATCCGGTTCGCTGCCGGGCTGAATTTGCCGCGCGGGATCTGGTTGGTAGGGAACGGATCGCGAATGAAGCCGCTGCCGGAAGGATTGGGCCGCGTGCTGGCGGGGTCGTAAATCGTCAGGGGCTGATTGTTCGCATTCACCAAACGACTGAAGTCACCCTGATACATCTCCGGCGCCGGGACTGACAGGATCAAATCATTGGCGCCCACACGGTTCCGGAATCCCTCGTACCCCACGAAGAAGAACGTGCGATTGCGGCCGTCGTAGATCTTCGGCAGCACCACCGGCCCGCCGACTGTCGCGCCGAAATCGTGCTGCTTGTACACGGCGCGACCGCTACCGGGAGTCCGTGCCGTGGCGTTGGCGAAGTAGCCGGCGGCGTCGAACTTCTCGTTGCGGAGAAACTCGTATGCCGACCCGTGCAGCATGTTGGTTCCCGATTTCGAGGAGAAGGTCATAACGCCGCCGCCGGCCTGGCCATACTCGGCCTTGAAGCCGTTGGTATCGACGGCGAATTCAGTGATGGCTTCGAGAGAAGGCGCGATGTAAGCGATCTCGACCGCGTCCGCCGAGCGATTGGTGGTTGTGGAAAGGCCATCGAGCGTTGCGTCCCAGGCCCGCGCCTGCCCACCGCCTAGCGAGAGATTGGAGCCGCCGCCGCGCGCCTCGGGCGTTATGGTCACCAGTCCGAACGGGCTGCGCATCTCGCCGCCCACGACCAGCGGCAGCTCGTCGACGAGCTTGTTCTGCACAGCCGTCGTGACCTTCGCGTTCTCGGTCTGGATCTGGACGACGGACGAAGACACTTCCACGGTCTCGCTCACCTGACCGACCTGAAGCCGCACATCAAGCCGGACGGTGGCGGCCGCGGTCACCGTGACCCGGTCCTGGATGAATCGTTTGAAGCCGTCGGCGGTGATCTCAACGCGGTACACGCCTGGCATTAAATTCGGCGCATTGTACTCTCCCGCCCGGGTTGTCTGCACATTCATGGCTGTATTTGTGGCGACGTGAACGATCGCGACGGCAGCGCCAGGCACGGCGGCGCCGCTCGGATCGGACACGGCTCCGGTGATGTTGCCGCGCTCCGTCTGTGCGTACAGCCCGGCTCCCAGGATGGTAACGAGGAACAATCTCCACAGCATCGTTGTGACCCCCCTGTCGAATCACGAGGAGTATATAACAAACCGAGGGTTGAAGGAAGACGAGTGGGGAATTGAGGGAATTGAGCCGCGGAGGGCTGGCCGGCACGGCCCACATTTCGCCATTCTCAACCCCGTTCCGAATTGCCTGCGGGCGCGGTGCTCGTTTATCTCGTGGCCGTTGGAGGAAGCAGCCGCTGACGGGGCAGAGCTACCTGATCACGGCCGTTCATGGATGCGGGCGTCTTTGGCGAAGACAGTAAGCGCAGCGGGTTTTCTACGGCTTGCACGCGACAGCCTCGGGTTCATGGTGACCGATGCGCGAGCGCTTTGCCGATTCGAAGGTATCGACGACCAACTGCGCCAGGTCTTCCGGTGCGGGAAACGGCTCCTCTACCAGGATTTGCCACGACCACGGCCGGCGTCGCCTCTGCCGCGGCCCGAGCCGCCCTGCGGCTTTGGACGGGCTTCGTTCACGTTCATCGCACGACCGTTCAGCTCCGTGCCATTCAATTGCGCAATCGCGGTCTCGGCAGCGCCGCGGTCCGTCATTTCGATAAACGCGAAGCCCCGGGATTGGCCGCTGTCTCTATCCGTTACGATATTGACACGCTCAACGGTGCCGTAACCAGAGAAGGCGGCATGCAACTCCTCCTGTGTAGTCTGAAAGCTGAGATTACCAACGAATATATTTGTCATAGACCGATCATTCCTTTCAAGTCAACTCGTTTTCTGCGAAACCGCGTCCGCACGGGCGCAATCGACCGCAAGCGTGGGTACCGGCGCGGCAGGGAGCCGCAATCGTACGGCAAATCGCTCCTGTTCTCTCCCTTTTCTTTCGCCGCACGCAGCTATGGCGCAGATGCGCCGAATGCGGTTCCCGCCGCCTGATCGGGATGCGGCCGGCGGCGCTGTTTCCTATTTTTTGCGGCCTCTTCCCGCTCCGCGGCATAATCCGCATGGAGGCGCATCTCTGCCTCGGTGTACGCAAACGCCCGGGTCTGCCCCTCATCGTGGCCTTGCTGCAATACGCGCAGGCACAGCAGCGGCAGTTCCTGAAGTCGAATGCCATACCGCCGGGTCAGCGCAAGATCGGCGCCGACAGTAAACAGGGTCCGTGTCCAGTCTGGCCCAACTCCCTCAAACACAAAAACACGGAATCCCGTAACCTCGTGGAATCCT
>JACOTZ010000477.1 GCA_016178155.1 Acidobacteriota bacterium | reverse complement strand
GTGGTTCGTAAATCGCAAGTAAGGCTCCGGCTTCACCGCCGGCATGTGGCAGCCGGTGCAGGCGCGGCCGGCGATTCCGGTGGTGTGCCGCACCGCCGGGTGGCAGGACTTGCACTGCGCCTGGACATCGCGACGCGCATCTTCGTGCGGCCGGTGGCAGGTCAGACAGGAAAGCTTGCCATTTGATCTCTGGAAACACGGGCTCTGGCTCAGGTACACGGGCTGGTGGCGCGTGTTCCAGGGATTGCTCCAGTTGGTGCCGCTGCCGGCGGCGGGCGGCATGCGATGGCAAGTGCCGCAGAAGCCGTTCAACTCCGCGGCGGTGAGGCGCTTCGGGTTACGGATATTCGCGGGCGAAGGCTTTGCGGCGTGCTCGCCGCCGGGTCCGTGACAGGCTTCGCAACGCACACCGGTCTCGAACGGCCGAATCGTGCGCCGCGCGACCGAGAGCGTGCCGGTCGAGTGACATTGAAAGCAGCGCAGGATCGCTGCATCGGGCGCGAACGTAGGATAGCGAACGCCCTGGGGACGTGTCTCGTGTCCAGGTGTCGGCGCGAGCGCCTTTGCCGCCGTGTAGTAGCTCAACGGATGCTCGAGATAGTGGTCCTCATCGAGGCGGCTGACGTAAGTGATCGCCTGCGCGCCCGCGCCGAATGCCCAGTCAGCCTTGACCCGCCTGTCCGCCGCGGGCGCCAGCGCCCGCGCATGCGCCGTTTTCGCCTGATTCGCGACAATCCGCGGATGACACGCCGCGCACGTCTTTGAGCCTACAAAAAGAGGGGCGGAGAGAAGCAGCAGCCCGAGCACCCCACCAGACTACCAGCGGAGCCGGCCGCTGTACTGGAACTGCCGCCCGAAGTAGCCGCGCTTCTGCGCCACGACCCGGCCGAATTGACCCGAATTGATGTTAGTCACCGGGTTGTCGCCCATGAAGCTATTGGTCGCGTTGTAGGCTTCCATCCTCAGCTCAAATCCGACCCGCTCGGTTACCTTGAACTCTTTTGCCAGGGTCAGATCGAGATTCGAGAATCTCGGCCCCAGGACACCCGGATACTGCAGCGGATTGGAACGGCGCGTAAACGACGGCAGGGGCTTGAAAACCGACGTATCGAACATGCGGTCGCGGGTCGGATTGTCGATCCTCGGATCGCCGCTGACAATGGCCGAGCCGAACCTCAGGAATGCCCCGCTGTTGTAACTGTAAATACCGCTGACGGCCCAGCCGCCAAGCGCCGCATCCATAACCCGATGCGCCGAATTCATGAACTTGCGGCCGCGGCCGAACGGGAGCTGATAGATGGCCGCGCCCGTGATGCGGTGCCGCGGGTTCTGCGCATCCTGATAGGTCAGGTCGTTCAGGAAGAAGTCGAGCTCGTCGTAGAACTCCTCATTGCGCTCGCGGTTGTAGTTGTAGCCGAACACGAGATTGAAGCCGTTCACGAACGGCCGCTGCACCTGCAGTTGCAGCGCCTGGTAACGGGTGTGCACTCCTGGATTCAACGTCTGCGCCAGGGAACTGTATTGCGGGTAGGGCCGCAACAGCTCGCGCACGGCGATCGTGCGGCGGGTGCGCAATTGTCCCGGCATCTTGTCCGCGGGCAGCAGGTTGAAAAACGGGTTCGGCACCGCGCGGTCGATCGCGGTCTTTTGTTCGTAGCCGATGCGCGGGTCCCACACGTTGAGGTCACGGCGGTAGGGGTGATCGTGGCCGAAATTCAGGAACCAGGTGAGGTTGGTGACGAGGCGCCAGGGCATCTCGCGCTCGACAGTGAAGTTGATTCGATCATTCACGCCGACCCTGAAGTCCTGGTTGTACCACGTGGTCGAGCCGCCCATGCCGGTATACCGCCCGAGCGACTTGCCCACGACCGGCACCAGCCCGCCCGGATAGGGATCACGAAGACGCTGCTGTGGGACGCCCGCAATCGGCCCGATCGTGGTCGTGATTGCGTCGAAGCCGGGGTAGGGCACGCTGCCCAGAATGTCCAGGGCATCGGTCAGGTGCGCCGGCACCAGGTAGCGGGCGTAGCCGAAGCGGAACGCGGTCCGATCGTTGGCGCGGAAGGCAAAGCCCACCCTGGGCATGAACAGGGTATTCTGCGGATTCCAGGAGCTCCTGTTGTCGCTGTCGGTGAACACCCAGGCGCCGTTGTAGGTCGGGGCGGCCGTCCGCAAAGCCAGTGCTTCGGCCGGCAGCCGGGGCTGTCCGGCGCCCTGAAATTCGGGAATCGGGCTGAGCAGATCCAGGAAGCGCGAGATGCGGTCCTCGGGATCCCGCATGGCCGTCTGGTATTCGTAGCGCAGGCCGAAGTTCAGCGTCAACCGCTTGCTGATTTTGAAATCGTCGTGCACGTAGAGGCCGATGAAGCCCAGCTCCGGACGCTGCAGAGGGATGGAGGCGAAACTGGAGTTCTGATCGAGAGCCCCCAGCAAGAAGGTGGCCCAGGCGTCGCCGGAGGTGCGGGTGGTATTCAACAGGTGGGTGCTGGAGGTGAGCTCAGGGCGGAAATCGAAGCTCAAATTCCGCGGCCGGGATGCGAGCACTCGCTGTTTGCGATACTCTCCGCCGACCTTGTAATAGTGCTTGCCGTGATTCTTTGAAATCTTGCTCTGGAACGTATAGGTATCCGGATCCTGATACCAGAAGCCGGTGCGGCCGAACGAGTTCGCAGCCGGTCCCTGGCGCACGGTCAAACCAGGGTAGTAGATCGCCGGAAGCTCAGCCAGATAGGGCTTGTACCAGGCGCTCGGCCAAAATGCGGCGAGATCACCCTCCTTGAGTTTGGCGCTCTCGACGGCGAAGGAATCGAAGATGCGGTTGTAGCTGCCCCGCAGGTTGAAAATCGTGGTGGGATTGATGGTCCACACGATATCGCCGACCACATTCCAGGAATGCCGCTCGCTGCCCGTCACCGGCTGCGCCCGGGAGCCCGTGTAATCGTCTTGTGCGACGTAAGTCTTGAACATGCTGTAGCGGCCGAACACCCGCCATTTCTCCGAGAGGTTCCAGTCCGCGCGGTCCGAGAGATTCCAATACTTGATTCGTTCGGCAAACCCGGCACGGTAGTTGTTGGCACCCGTGACGTCGCCGCCGGGAAGGTTGGGCTGCCAGATGTCCTGCATGAACCTGGCGGAGGCGGAATCGATCTGGGATGCGGGAATGCGATTTCCCGGGAAGGGGGTTCGAGACGCGGTTCCATCAGGATTTACCCGCGTCGTAAAGGGATCGTAAATGGTCCGCAGCCCGCCCTCGATATTGCGAGAAGCCGAGAAGTCGCCCTGGCGCTCGGCCGCCGTGGGCAGCGTCATGGCCGCGGCACGCGGCTCCATGGTCCGCCAGGCCTCGTAGGAGAAGAAGTTGAACAGCTTGTTCTTGAGCACCGGGTGCCCGATGGTGCCGCCCCAGATGTGATTGCGGGTTAAATTGGCGCGGTGCGCCAGCGAGTCGGCGACGGCGTTCAATTTCGGATTGCGGCCGAGGTAATAGGCCGTCCCGTGATACGCGTTGGTGCCCGATTTCATGTTGACGCTCAGGATGCCGCCGGCGGAATGTCCGAACTCCGCGTCCACGGCGTTCTGCTGCAGGTTCACCTCGGTCACCGCGTCCATGGCGGGCGTATAGCTCGACTTCTCGCTCGCCATGGATGGCGATCCATCCACAATAATGTCGTTCTTGGTGGAGGTATTGCCGCCTACGTCGAACTGGGTGGCCGCCCAGTGGTGGAACGGGCTCTGCTCCGTGCTCGAGCGGATGACCACGGCCGGATTCAGCGACACCAGCAGAAAAGGATTCCGGTGGATGATCGGCAAGTCGTTCGCCATCTTGGTGTCGAGCGTCAGCGCCATAGTCGAGCTATTGAACTGCACGGCGACCGGCGACGCCTCCACCGTGACCGACTCGGCCACGTTTCCCACTTCGAGCACGGCGTTCACGGTCACGTCACCGCGGCTCTGCACCAGCACGTTCTTCTGCACGAATTTGCGGAAGCCCTGAAGCTCGACCGCGACGGTGTATGTGCCCGGCAGAACGAGATCGAAAACATATTGCCCCGTTGGACCAGTCTGCTGCACGGTCGAGACGCTGGTGGCGTCGTTCGTGAGTGTAACGGTCGCCCCTGCGACGACAGCTTGCGAGCTGTCGGTGACGATCCCCTGGACTCGAGCGCGCGTATCCTGTGCGAAAGCAGCGGCCGCGAATAGAGCGAGCGCCGCGACGGCGTGGCGAAACTGCATTGTTATCCCCTCCAGGACAAGTGTTGCGGGGCTTACATAGCCGGGCGCAACAGATTGCTGGATTGTATCCGATTTTGTAACAAGAAGAAAGCCCGACCGCGCAGTGGCCAGCGATTTCGCAAACCCACTTCGGAAGCGCGCTAACCGCAAGCAGGGAAGACATTTTGTGCGGAAGTTCCGCGGGCCGGCCTTGTAAAGGCGGGTTTGGCCTTCGGCAGAACGGGTTTCGAGCATTGCCGGCAGGC
>JACOTZ010000476.1 GCA_016178155.1 Acidobacteriota bacterium | reverse complement strand
GCTCGCTGCAGGCGGAAATCCACGACGTGCTTCGCAATGCGAGTGCCCGTCGCCTCGCCGAAACGCGACGGCTTTCGGCCCGATGGCTGAAGCGCTTGAGCGGTTCGACGCAGTCGGACAGCGCCGCGCTGATTCGCGAGGATCGCGACGCCAGGTGAGCGTCTTCGTCGTCGACGCCAGCGTCGTCGTCAAGTGGTTTGTGCCGGAGATTCACAGTGACGTAGCGCGACGTCTGCTCGAGCTGCCGCACGAGTACGTCGCGCCGGATCTGCTGTTTGCCGAGACGGCCAACACAATCTGGAAGAAGATCCGCCGCAGGGAGCTGACGGCCGAACAAGGACGGCAGCTCGTGGCAGACATCGGCCGGATCGCCGTCGAAACCGTCTCGTGCCGGGCGCTGGCGGAGGATGCACATGCCCTCGCGAACGTGACCGGCCGAACAGTGTACGACGCGATGTACGTCGCCTTGGCCGTTAGACTCAACACGCGCTCGATTACCGCCGATGACCGACTCGAAGCCGCGTTGAAGAGCGTGCCGGCAGTTGCACGTCACATCCAACTGATTCAGACGTTCGAGGCTGACCTACAAGAGGGAGAAGACGCAGAGAGGTCGCAATGAGGCGCCTGAAGCTGCAGAGCCTGAAATCGCTGCGGAAAGAGATGTAGGCCGTCCCGCGTGGGGAGCGGCCCGCGCCGCCTGATGCGGGCAACCTGAGTTTCAACTCTGTTGACGCCGTCCTCGCGCGGAGTGAAATCCTGGGGTGTCCGAGAGCCCAAAAAGACTGGCGTCGGGACGGTGGGAATCCGGTACACGGAGTGCCCTGTCAAACCTCACATTGAAAAAGCCTCGATAGGATCGAGCCCGATCACCCGTTGGCAGCCGGAGGCGGCGGGAGTCACGCGGAGAGTCCGAAAGAATCGAAACGGGCAGTGATTTCGGGCGGCGATTGGTACTGACGGGCGAGAATCGGCCCGGTCTTGGACCACGCCTGGGCTGTATGCGATTAGTACCCGCACCCACGTTTTTTTTGAGGCATTCTGCTCATCTGAGGAGTTCGTTTTCCTGAGAGTTTTCGAAAATTTGGCCTGTTCTGAAAACCTTGTTGATTCTGTTCGTGCGCGAGGATGCGGCCTTCGCGAGCCGCGGGAGCGCGCGGGTGGAAAAGCCAGCCGGTGATCTCACACCCCGTGTGCTAGCATGGATTTTCAGCGATCCGGTTTCATGATTCGCGCCTATCGCGGCCTCCTTCCCAGGATCGCCGCATCCGCTTACATCGATGCAAGCGCTCAGGTGATCGGCGACGTCGAAGTCGGCGAGCGATCCAGCATCTGGCCCAACGCGACCGTCCGCGGCGACGTGAACTACATCCGCATCGGCGAGGAGACTAGCATTCAGGACAATACGGTCGTGCACGTCGAGCATGGCATCTACCCGGCCATCGTGGGCAACCGTGTCACGGTTGGTCATTCCGCGGTGCTGCACGGCTGTGTCGTTGAGGACGAGTGCGTCATCGGGATCGGCGCCATTGTGCTGAACGGCGCGGTCGTACGCACAGGCTCGGTGATCGGAGCGGGTGCGCTCGTCCCCGAAGGCATGGAAGTGCCCTCCGGCAGCCTCGCAATGGGCGTCCCCGCGAAAGTCCGGCGCGAACTGACCGAACAGGAAAAACAGCGCTTCCGCGAGAACGCGCAGCGTTACGTCGAATATCGCGAAACCTACCGGGACGAGCCGTCGTGATTCGCGCGGTCAGAGGAACGCGGGACATCCTGCCGCCCGCGAGCGCGGTCTGGAACCGCCTGGAGGCGATCGCGCGCGAGATCTTCCGCCGCTACAACTACCATGAGATTCGAACGCCGGTTTTCGAGGAGACGCGGCTGTTCGCGCGCAGCGTGGGCGAGGAAACCGACATCGTCAGCAAGGAGATGTACACCTTCGAGGACCATGGCGAATCGCTGACGCTGCGGCCGGAAGCGACCGCGTCCGTGATCCGCGCCTATCTCGAGCATCGGCTCGACCAGCGGCCCGGACTGCAGAAACTCTACTATCTCGGCCCGATGTTCCGCCGCGAACGGCCGCAGAAAGGTCGCTATCGGCAGTTCTATCAGATCGGCGCCGAAGCGATCGGGTCGGACTCGCCTGCGATTGACGCCGAGGTCATCGAGATGGTGGTCGAGTTTCTCGAGGCGGCGAAGCTCACGGATTCCACGCTGCTCCTCAATTCCGTCGGATGCCCGGAGTGCCGGCCGGGATTCGTCGCCCGCCTCCGCGAGGAACTCCGGGATGTTGCGTCGCAGATGTGCCGCGACTGCCAGCGGCGCGCCCAGACGAACCCCCTGCGCATCCTCGACTGCAAGGTCCCCGAAGACCAGCCGATCATCGAGCGCTTGCCGTCGATCCTCGATCATCTCTGCCCCGCCTGCCGCGACCATTTCGCCGCCGTACGAACGATGCTCGATGAGCGCGGCATCGCCTACGAGGTTCGTCCGCGGCTGGTCCGCGGGCTCGACTATTACATGCGCACGACGTTCGAGATCGTGCACGGGGCGCTGGGTGCGCAGAATTCGGTGCTGGGCGGCGGCCGCTATGACGGACTGGCCGAGGCGCTCGGGTCGAAAACGGCGGCGCCCGGCATCGGCTTCTCGATCGGCGAGGACCGCCTGGTAATGACCGTAGAGGATAAGCACGCGGGTCTGGACCCGCTCGAGCTGCTCATCGCCCCCATGGACGAGCGCGCCTACCGGCACTCGGCGCTGCTCGCGCGTGAGCTGCGGCGCGCCGGGGCCGCGGCGGAGCTCGCGGCCGAGGGCAGGCTCAAGCGCACGCTCGACCTGGCGAATCGGCTTGGCGCGCAGTACGTGCTCATCGTGGGCGAAAATGAAATTTCCTCCGGCCGGTATGCGCTCAAAGACATGCGCTCGGGCGAGCAGCAGTCGCTCTCGCGCGAGGAGCTGGCCGGCCGCTTCGGTGATCAGTAGACGCGCATGCAACCGCAGTCCGGGCGGTGAGCCCGGCGGCCGGCTCAGGCCGGCGCCACGCAAGGGACGACATGGAACAAACGTTGGTCTTGGACTTTCTCGGCGAGCTGAGGCGCACGCACTCGTGCGGCGAGCTGCGCGCCTCCGACGCGGGTACCCGCACCGTGCTCATGGGTTGGGTGCACCGGCGGCGTGATCTGGGCAAGGTGATCTTCGTTCATCTGCGCGACCGCGAGGGCGTGACCCAGGTGGTCTTCAACGAGGGCGTCAATCCCGGCGTTCACGATCGGGCTGAGATGCTGCGGTCCGAATACGTGGTGGCGATCGAGGGTACGGTGGCTTTGCGCACTCCCGAGACCATCAACCCCAACCTCGAGACCGGCGAGGTGGAGGTGCGTGCCGAACGCATCTGGATCCTGAACGACTCGCGCACGCCTCCATTCCCCATGGAGGAGAACGTCGATGTCGCCGAAGATGTCCGCCTGAAATACCGCTACGCCGACCTGCGCCGGCCGCACATGCAGCGCAATCTCGTGCTGCGCTCCAAAGTGTCGTTTGCGGTCCGCGAGTTTCTCGACAGCCAGGGCTTTCTTGAAATCGAGACGCCGTTCATGACGCGCTCGACCCCCGAAGGCGCCCGCGATTTTCTCGTCCCCAGCCGGCTGCAGCCGGGCGCCTTTTATGCGCTCCCGCAGTCGCCGCAGATCTTCAAGCAGCTCCTGATGGTGAGCGGGTTCGAGAAGTATTTCCAGATCGTGCGCTGCTTCCGCGATGAGGACCTGCGCGCCGACCGCCAGCCCGAGTTCACGCAGATCGACCTCGAGATGTCATTTCCGCAGCAGGAACAGATCTTCGAGGTAATCGAGCCTCTCGTGCAGCGGGTCTGTGCCGTCGCCGGCTATGAAATTCCCGCGCCCTTCCCGCGGCTGACCTACGCCGAGGCCATGCGGTCCTATGGCACCGACAAGCCGGATCTCCGGCTGCCGCCATTCCATGCTGTCGAAGACCTGTTCCCCGACGCCGCGCTGGGCCCCGCGGGTCTGCCGCTGGTGGCCATTCTCATTCCCGGCGTCGGGCCGCTCAGCCGCCGCGAGCGCGATGAGCTGAAGGCCTTCGGGACAGAGCGCGGCTTGCGCGTGTACGACGACCTCAGGCGCCTGGAGCGCGATTTCGCCGAGCCGATGGCCCGCGTCCGCGGGCGCACCCGCGCAGCCGAAAACGATCTGTTGCTGCTGGCGGGTTGGGCGGGCGAGCCTAAGGGCCAGCGTCCGGAAGAATCTGTGTTCCAGGCCTGCGGGCAACTGCGCCTGTATGCCGGCCAGAAGTACAACGATCGCCACCTGCTGCTGAACCCCGCGAACTTCCAGTTTCTCTGGGTGGTCGATTTCCCCATGTTCGAATGGGGCGACGAGGAGAAGCGCTGGAACGCCGCCCACCATCCCTTTACCTCGGTGCACGACGACGACATCGACAAGCTTACGGCCGACCCGGCACGCTGCCGCGCGAAGTCCTATGACATCGTGCTGAACGGCGTCGAGCTGGGATCCGGCTCGATCCGTATCCACCGGCGCGACATCCAGGCCAAGGTGTTCAACGCGCTCGGTTTCAGCGATGAAGAAGCGCGGCGGCGGTTCGGGTTTCTGCTCGAGGCGCTCGAATACGGCGCGCCTCCGCATGGCGGAATCGCGCTGGGCCTTGATCGGTTCGTCATGATTCTTGCGGGCGAGAACTCCATCCGCGAGGTCATCCCATTCCCGAAAACGGCCAAGGGTACGGACCTGATGTGCGATGCTCCGTCGCCTGTGCCGCCGGAACAACTGCGCGACCTCGGCCTGCAGCTTCGCCGCGGGCAGTAGGACGCATTACATCTGCCTGCGCGACTAACCGTAAAATCGCCGCCCCGAAGCGGGACTGACGCCGCGAGCGCGCAGCAACCGTCCAGCCGTGCCTGTAATCCAACTGCGTGGAGGCGCGAAATGAGATACGCGATTTTTCACCCGCTTGCGCGATTTCTCGTGGCAATGATCTTCCTGATGTCCGGATTCAGCAAGATCACGGGTCTTGATGCGAACGTGGCCTATGCCGCGTCGGCGGGCCTTCCGATGCCGGAAGTCGCCATCGTGATTGCCGCGATCGTGGAACTCGCCGGCGGCGCTCTGCTGCTGCTCGGCTGGCATACACGCTGGGCCGCCGCGGCGCTGTTCATCTACATGATTCCCGCCACCGTGGCGTTTCACCTCATGCCTGCGCTGACCGATCCGGCGCAGCAGCAGATGCAGATCATCCAGGTGCTGAAGAACCTGGCGATCATGGGCGGCTTGCTCAAGTTCTGGCTCGAAGGCGCTGGCGCTTACGCGCTCGACCGCGCGCGCGTCGGCATTCCCGGCCGCCCTGTCGAGCAGCACTAGCCGAAGTTCGTCACCGACAGGATTTCGAACCGCTTGCTGACGCGCGCGGCTCAGTAAGTGCCGTCAAATCAGCGGAAGCGTTCTGAGCCACGACCCGTCAGGGAGTGGTGGTGACGAACTTCGGCTAGGCTCGTCCCAAGGCTGTTCGCTTCGGCGCCGGCTCCCGCTACCGGCCGAGCAAGTCCTCCAGTGCGCCGCGCAGCTCCGGAAAGCGGACGTGGAATCCGGCCTTCTGTGCTGCTCGCGGCTCGGCCCGCTGGCTGCAGAGCGCGAGCGAGGCCCCTTCGCCGAACATCAGCTTCAGGAGGAATGGCGGAACCGGGAAGATAGCTGGCCGCCGCAGCACGGACGCAAGCTCGCGCGTGAACTCCGCGTTGCGAACCGGATTGGGCGCTACTGCGTTCACCGGCCCGCGCAGGCCGTCGTGGACGGCCGCGAAGGCGAGCAAGTCCGCCAGATCTTCGACATGGATCCACGACATCCACTGCCGGCCCGATCCGAGACGGCCGCCGAGCCCGAGCTTAAAGGGCGTCAGCATCGTCTTGAGACCGCCGCCGTCGCGCCCGAGCACGAACCCGATGCGAGGCGTCACCACACGCATTCCGAGCGAGGCCGCCAGGTTCGCTTGCTTCTCCCACTCGACCGCCAGGCCGCCGGCGAAGTCCTGGCCGGGCGGGCGGTCTTCCGTGAGCACCTGCTCCCCGCCATCTCCGTAGTATCCGATTCCGGAGGCGGACACGAGCACGCCCGGCCGCGGCGCCGCCGTCGAGAGTGCCTGAACCAAGTGCAAAGTGCCTTTCGTGCGGCTCTCCCGAATGCGCCGCTTGACCTCTTCGTTCCAGCGCTGCGCGACCGGCTCGCCCGCCAGGTGGATGACAGCGCCGGCGCCGGCGATCGCGGCCTCGGGAGGCGGTCCGCTCAGTGCATCCCAGGACGAGAAACCTACGCCCTCCGCCAGGTCCGAGCCGCGGTGGCGCCCGAGCACATGCAAGGCATGGCCGTCACGCAGAAGACGGGCGATGAGATGTCGGCCGATAAAACCCGTTGCGCCAGTCAGAGTGATTCGCATCCGGTTCCCGCCACTACAATGAAGATACGTCATGCGAGCCTGGAACAGGGCCAAGCTGCTGTGGAGCTATCTGCGCGGGCACGAGCGCTTGCGCGCGCTGCCCGTGGAGTACATTGTCGAGACGACGGCGAAGTGCAACCTGTATTGCCCGATGTGCCCGCGCGAGACTCACAAGCAGCCTAAAGAAGACATGCCGGACGTCATCTTCGAACGCCTGGTGCGCGAGTCCGGACGGTCAGCCGAGCACATGATGCTGATCGGCCTGGGCGAGCCGTTCCTCGACCGCAGGATCTTCGATCGTATTGAATACTGCGCCCGCCATAATGTGTCGACGCTGCTCTCCACCAACGGTACGCTGCTCGACGAAGACGCCGCCGCGCGTTTGCTCGCCGGCCGTCTCGAGCACATTACCCTGAGCTTCGACGGCTCCACCAGGGAATCGTTCGAATACTACCGCAAGGGCGCCCGTTTCGAGCAGGTGCGGGACAACTTCATCCGCTTCGCGCGCATGAAGCAGGGGCGCCGTGCACGCGTGCAGGTGGTTGTGCAGATGGTCCGCATGGAGCGCAATGCGGCCGAAGTCGCCGATTTCATCCGTTTCTGGAGCGCCGTTCCCGGCGTCGACCAGGTGCGCGTCAAGGAAGATGAGACAAACCTGATGCGGCCGGACTCGGGGCACGCGCCAGACGACTGGAAGCACCCGTGTCATTACCTGTGGCGCGGGCCGATGTACGTGAAGTGGAATGGCGACGTGTACCCGTGCTGCCAGTCCTACATGCTCGACGGCAATCCTATCGGCAACATTGGCGAGCAGCCGCTGGAGTCGATTTGGAATTCGGAGGCGATGCAGCGCCTGCGCCGGCTGCACGTCGGGGGTCGCGCGGGCGAGATCGACGCGTGCGCCCGCTGCTGCACGACAATCCCGAACAAGCTGCTGGTGGCGGGAAGCCTGGTGTTTCACGGGCGCACCGTACGGCGTCTGCTGCCGATGATCGAGCGGCTGGCCCATGTGTCCAAGCTGTCGGGCTGGCTGCGCCCGCCCAAGCCGGTTCGCCCCGAAGCGCTCGTTCAGATTGAAACAGCAGGCAAGCAGTAGCCTCGCGCGTCGTCCGTTCTGAAACAACCGTACTCGCCGTCTTCTGGCCGTTTCTGCTCTACCGGGGGTTGGGAAAGAGAATCGCCCCTCAGAAAACACATCGGGGGCAGGCCTGCCAACCTGCCCCGAAAAGAAAGCCAGACGAGAATAGCCGAGGTTCGCCACCACCACTCCCTGACGGTCGTGGCTCAGAACGCTTCCGCTGATTTGACGGCACTTACTGAGCCGCGCGCGTCAGCAAGCGGTTCGAAATCCTGTAGGTGACGAACTTCGGTTAGCTGAACATGTACAGCGGCGTCGAGGCCGGTGTCTCTTCGGCCACGGCCGCGGCGCCGACGGTGGCGGGCACCTCTTCGCCCTCGGTCTTGACGGGCCGGCAATAGATGCCCGTGTCGCCGAGGTACACCTCGAGGGTCGCGGGCCGCGGCAGGCTGCCCTGAATGAGCGCCTCCGCGAGCGGATCCTCGATATATTTCTGCAACGCGCGCCGCAGCGGGCGGGCGCCATAGCTGCGGTCCGTGCAGGTCTTTTCCAGCACGTAGCGCGCGGCCTCCTCATTCAGCTTGATCTTGATCTGCTTCGGCGCCAGATTGACGTTGACCTGCTCCACCAGCAGGCCGATGATCTGCAGCAGGTCGTCATCCGTCAACGACGTGAATAGGATCACCTCGTCGATCCGGTTCAGGAACTCGGGGTTGAACGCCCGCTTCACCTCGCCCATCACCATGTCTTCGACTTTCTGCGGGATGGCGCCCTCGGCCGGCGGGGCCGAAAAGCCGATTGCTCCTTTTTTGTCGAGGAACCGGGCTCCCAGGTTCGAAGTCATGATAATAATCGTATTCTTGAAATCGACGGTATTGCCCAGGCCGTCGGTCAACTGCCCGTCTTCGAACACCTGCAGCAGGATGTTGTAGACGTCCGGATGCGCTTTCTCGATTTCGTCCAGCAGGATAATCGAGTACGGCTGCCGCTTGACGCGCTCGGTGAGCTGGCCGCCTTCCTCGTAGCCCACGTAGCCCGGAGGCGAGCCGATCAGCTTGGAGACGGAGTGCTTCTCCATGAATTCCGACATATCGAAGCGGACGAGCGCCTTCTCGCTGCCGAACAGAAATTCGGCGAGCGCGCGCGCTACCTCGGTCTTGCCCACGCCCGTCGGCCCGAGGAACAGGAACGAGCCTGCGGGGCGCTTGGGCGACTTCAGGCCGGCACGTGAGCGGCGGATGGCCCGCGCCAGCGCGCCGATCGCCTTGTTCTGGCTGATGACGCGTCTGTGCAGCTCTTCTTCGATCCGCAGGAGCTTTGTGACTTCCTCTTCGCGGATCGCGGTCATGGGCACGCCGGTCCAGCGCGCCACTACGTCTTCAATGTCGTCCTTGGTGACGACGCCCGTTGAGGTGTCATCCAGGTTGTACTTGTCGCGCAGGAGACGCAGGTTCTCGCGCTCCTTCCGCTCTTCATCCGAATAGAAGCGCGCCTTCTCGAATTCGTGGTTGGCGATCGCGTTCTCCATCCGGTGAACGATGAACTTGATCCGCTTCTGGACGTCGGCGACCTCGCCCGGCAAGGTCGTCTGCCGCAGCTTCACCCGGGCGCCCGCCTCGTCGATGAGGTCGATCGCCTTGTCCGGGAGAAAGCGGTCCGGAATGAACCGGCTCGAGGCGTAGACGGCAGTCTCGAGAGCATCGTCTGTATACGCGACGGCATGGAACTTCTCGTAGCGCTCCTTGATGCCGAACAGGATTCGGACGGCATCGGATTCCGAGGGTGGCGGCACTTTGACCGCCTGGAAGCGTCGCTCGAGCGATCGGTCCTTTTCGATCGATTTCCGATACTCGCCGGGCGTGGTGGCGCCGATGCACTGGATCTCGCCGCGCGATAATGCCGGCTTCAGAATGTTGGCGGCATCGAGCGAGCCCTCGGCCGAACCCGCGCCCACCATGGTATGCAGCTCATCGATGAAGATGATGGCGTTCTGGTTGTCCATCAGCTCTTTCATGATGGTCTTGAGCCGCTCTTCGAACTGGCCGCGGTACTTGGTCCCGGCGACGATCAGTGACAGGTCAAGCGCCAGAATGCGCTTGTCGGCGAGGAACGAGGGCACGTCCCCATCGGCGATCTTCTGCGCCAGCCCTTCGACAATCGCGGTCTTGCCCACGCCAGGCTCGCCGATCAGCACGGGGTTGTTCTTCGTGCGGCGGCAGAGAATCTGGACCACCCGCTCCAGCTCGTAGTCCCGCCCAATCAGCGGGTCCAGCGAGCCGTCCATCGCCGACTGCGTCAGGTCGCGGCTGAACTCGTTGAGCAGCGAGCTTTCCTTGGGCCGGTTCGCCGCCATCTTTTCCGACGAGGAGCGCGCGATCTCTTCCCGCACCTGGGAAAGACGCAGGCCGCGCTCATGCAGAATCTCGGCCGCGAAGCACTTGTCCTCACGCAGCAGCCCTAGCAGCAGGTGTTCGGTGCCGATGTGCTTATGGTTCAGGCGCTCGGCCTCTTCCGCGCCGTATGCCAGCACCCGCTTGCACTCGTGGCTGAGGGGCAGGTCGACCGAGGTCGACACCTTTTCCCGGATCGTGGTGTGGGCTTCAATCTGCTTGCGGATGGATTCGATGGCGGCATGAGAGCGCAGGAAGCGGTTGGCGAGCGCCTTGTCCTCCCGCAGCAGCCCCAGCAGCAGGTGCTCGGTCTCGATGTACGGGCTGCCGAACTGGCTGGCCTCGTAGCGGGCGAAGAATATAACTCGCCGCGCCTTCTCTGTGTAACGTTCGAACATTCCTAAATCCCGTCGCTTCTACTTGCAGTATCGGCAGTCTCCCCGTCGGCCTGCAAGGGCGCCGTTGAGGGAGATTCAAAATACTCGTGCTCGTCACGCACCGGTACGAGCATGCCCCTTTCTAACTTAAGGATGCGGCTGCACCTCTTCGCGAACCCTAAATTATGGGTGACGAACACGGAAGTGAGCCGGTTGCGCGCGTGGATCTCGTCGAGCAGGTCGGCGATCCTCTCGCCCGTGCGGTAATCGAGGTTGCCGGTGGGTTCGTCGGCCAGAAGCACGCCCGGGTTGCCCGCCAGGGCGCGCGCCAGCACCACGCGCTGCTGCTCACCGCCGGAAAGCTCTCCGGCCCGGTGCGTGACCCGCGCTGCCAGACCGACCTCCTCCAGCCGTTCCCGCGCGGCCCTCGCAACCTCCTGCTGTGCAACCCCACGGATCAACAGCGGCATCATTACATTCTCCAGGGCGCTGAACTCTGGAAGAAGGTAATGGGTCTGCCAAACGAAGCCGATTTCGCGATTACGAAAATCGGCCAACTCATGCTCGCCGAGGCTGGTGAGGTCTTTGTCACCCACATATATTTTACCGTGAGACGGACGGTCGAGGCCGCCAATGAGGTGCAGAAGCGTCGATTTGCCGGCGCCCGATTCCCCTACCAGGGCCAGCCGTTCGCCCGGAGAAACCTCCAGGTCGAGGTTTTCGAACACCGTGAGCACACCCGCACCCGAAC
This sequence comes from Acidobacteriota bacterium, assembly GCA_016178155.1. Taxonomy (GTDB): domain Bacteria; phylum Acidobacteriota; class Terriglobia; order Bryobacterales; family Bryobacteraceae; genus JACOTZ01. The sequence continues at coordinate 19,896 of JACOTZ010000476.1, read as the reverse complement.
GGTAACGCTTCGCGAGCCCGACCGCCCTGATGCCGGATTCCCCGCCGGGGTCCACGCACCCATTCTAGCCCGCACGTCTCAATCTCGTTGCGAGGCGCCGCGGCAAGCGTGAATTCCCGATCGGAGCGCCGCCCTGTTCACCCGCCACTCGCGTGTGCCCGGCCGGGCCGTTCTGAGGATCAGTTCGCCCGCCGCGCGCCGATCGCGCCGAGCCGCTGCTCGCAGGCGCGCAGCCATTCCTCCGGCGGCGCCGACGAGTTCAGGCGAACCGCCACTAGCAGCAGCCTTACTTCCGGCCGGAATCCCCGGCTCGCCGTCTCGTAGAGTGCCGGACTGTATGGCTCGACCTCAACGGCCGTTCCGTCGGCTGGCGCGAGCGATTCGACAATCCGCAGCATGTTCCGATAGGTGGTCACACACTCGGGCGAGCCCGGCGCGAGCCGCGACCAGCCACGCTCGTGCGTCCCGTAGATCTCCACAATGTAGCCGTTCTTCACCACCTGGTGCTCGACCACGTCCAGATGCGGCCACACCTCGTAAACAATCGAGTGCCTCTCGACTACCGCATGCAGGTTCGTCTGCGACGTGGTGTCCACTGGCTGCACACTCAAATCCAGGCCTCCAGTTTTAACTTTTCCGCGGATGACGGCTTTCACCGGCGGCTTGGCTGCGAGCCACGGGCCTCGGCCCCAAAGAACTGCCACTCCGGTCGCGCCTGACGAGGCCTCCCGTCGAGTCGTCCCGCTCAGTCACCGACTCACGACCGATGTCTCTCGGCCGCCAATCGCGGCTTGTTTGTGTATATCCGCCCTCTACGATACCGCGAGTTACGAAAGCGTGCCTGTGCGGCGCTATCAGCTCAGTGCATACCTTGATTACTGTATGCCGCGCTCATTTTCATACTCATTAACTTCAGCACCCGTGCTATACTGACTCCTCTTTCAGACCACATCACGGGGGGAAAAATGAAAATCCGGCTGTTGCTCGCGGCTGCGATCCTGTTTGTCACATTTGCCGTCCCAGGCCACACCCAGGAAGTGACGGCCGGGGTCTACGGCTCGGTCGTTGACAATTCCAATGCGGTAATTCCCAATGCCACGATTCGCTTGCGCAACGTGGCGACTGGCCGCAGTTGGCAAACCGCGTCTGATGGAGCGGGGAATTTCTCCGTCACTCTGCTCCCCATCGGCACCTACGAAGTGAGCGCCGAAGCCTCCGGCTTCAAGAAATCGGTTCTGCAGGACGTCACGCTGCGCGTCAACGAGAACCGGCGCGTCGTCTTCACCATGGATGTCGGGCAGTTGACGGAATCGATCACGGTGGAGGCGACTGCCGTGGCCGTGAACACCGCTACCGGCACGACCAGCCAGCTTCTCGACGGCGGCGAGATGGTAAAGCTGCCCTCGCGCGGACGTTACGTGTTCCCCTATGCGCTGCTGATGCCGGGAGTCGTCTCCGACACACCGTACGACCGGCGTAACAATCGTGCGTCAGTGAACGGCATCCGCCCCACGCACAATGCCTGGCTGCTCGATGGGGGCTATAACATCGACACGGGCGGCAACTGGGGCGCTCCGCTGGCGCCCAACATCGAAACTGTAGCTGAGTTTCGCGCCATCCGCGGCAACTACACCGCCGAGTTCGGCACCGGCGGCGGCAGCCAGTTCAACGTCATCACGAAATCCGGGACCAACCGCCTGCACGGGTCGGCCTACGAGTTCCTGCGCCATAGCAAGCTGAACGCGCGCAATTTCTTCTCGCCAGGCCGCGAGCCGTTCAAGGGCAACGACTTCGGCTTCAGTGTCGGCGGCCCCGTCTACATCCCGAAGGTGTACAACGGCAAGAACCGGACGTTCTTCTACGTCCTGCTGGGCTGGACCAAGGAGCGCCGCGAACAGCGGTTCTTCCAAAAACTCCCGGAGATCCCGTACCGCTCGGGAGACTTCTCGGCGTTGCTGCCGGGTAGCGTCATCCGCGACCCGCAGACGGGGCAGGCATTCCCCGGCAACATTATTCCGTCCAGCCGTATCGATCGCAACGCGCTCGGCTATATCAAGATGTACCCGGAACCGAACTACCGCGACCAGCGCGGCAATAACTGGACCGCAACCCAGGGCCGCGTCGCGGATACCACCGAGCGGAACTTCCGCATCGATCACAACTTTAACGACAGTCACCGTGTGATGTGGCGCCTCACCCCCGAGCTGCGTTTCGCCAGCTATCGCGAGTCTCCGGGTTTCGACTTCCTGGTCCGGGAAGACAAGGTTCCCGCGCGCAACATGGTGGTTAATTATAATGCCACGTTGCGCCCGAACCTGATCATGGACTTTAACTGGGTGCGCAGCCACAACCGCATCATGTATTTCCCTCCGGAAGTGCCTGGCTCTCGGTTTGGAATCAACATCCCGCAAATTTTCCAGGACAACGACAAGACCTACCCGCTCACGAGCCTCAACCTGTCACGCGTGCCAGACAAAGTGCCCAATATCGGCCTGGTGAACTACGCCAGCATCTCGCCCAGCGCGCCCTGGAGCAACTACCAGACCATCTATGAGTTCAAGGACAATCTCACCTGGATCAAAGGCGAGCACACGATTAAGACCGGCTTTAGCTACGCCTACGAGATCAAGTTCGAGCCCACCAACACCAACGTGTTCGGCGCCTTTAACTTCAACGGCAGCGTCACGGGGGACGCGTTCGCGGACTTCCTGCTCGGGCGCGCCCAGAGCTACAACGAAACCGACACCGTGGCCTTTAACGACAACCGCCGCAATTCGTTCGAGGCGTACATCGACGATTCGTTCAAGATCAGCCGGCGTCTGACCCTGAACTTCGGCCTGCGCTACTCCTATTTCCCGCCGGCCTACGAGCCCGACGATCGCTTCCGTGTATTTGAGCCGAGTGCCTACGACCCGTCGAAGGCCGTCACGCTGAACGACCGCGGCCAGATTATCCGCGGCACGGGCGACCGCTTCAACGGCCTGGTGAAGCCCGGGGAATACTGGCAGGTTCACAAGAACAACTTCGCGCCGCGGTTCAGCTTCGCCTACGACCTCTTCGGAAACGGCCGCACCGCTCTGCGCGGCGGCTACGGCATCTTCTACAGCCGCGAGATCCTGGGCGCGTTCATCCTGATGTCCGGCAACCCGCCGTTCTCTGAGCTGCTCGTGATTGAGAACACGGCGCTCAGCAATCCCGCAGGTGGCACCACGCGCAATTTCGATCTGCCGATCACGCTCGGATCGATCGATACGAACCAGCTCAATCCCTACACGCAGCAGTGGAACCTCAACATCCAGCACAGCTTGAGCGGCCACATGGTGCTCGAGGTTGGCTACTCGGGCTCGCGCGCCATCCACATGATGCGCACGCAGGACATCAACCAGCCGCTGGCGAACCCATTGATCGCACAGGCGCGGCTGAATTCGAACATCGTCCGGCCGTACAAGGGCTGGGCCGTCATCAACCATCGCGAACAGAGCTACATGTCGAACTACCACGGCCTGCAGGCCGGTCTCTCGCGCAGCCTCTCCCGCGGCCTGTCGGCGCAAGTCGCCTACACCTGGTCGAGGAACATCGACAACGCCGACTTCTCGGGCGGCATCTACGGCTTCGTGCCCAATACTCAGGACTCGAGCGGCGAGCGCGGCCGCGCCAGCCTCGACTCCAATCACAATTTCGTGGCGAGCTGGACCTGGGAAGTGCCGTTCCTGAGGGGCCGGCGCGACCTGCTCGGCCGGGTGGCCGGCGGCTGGCAGATTTCCGGCATCACCTCCATCCGCACCGGCTTGCCCATCAGCCCCGTCGTGGGGCGTGACTACGCCGGCGTCGGCAGCTCCGCGCGGCAGCGGCCGCTGGCCTCCCGCAGCCCCGTGCTCGGACGTGGCGAGCGCACCATCAATCGCTGGTTCGACGCGGCCGCGTATTCCGTTCCGGCCTTCGGCACGTTCTCTCCCGTGGCGCGCAACATCATGAGCGGGCCGGGCTGGAACGTCTGGGACGTGTCGTTCGCGAAGTATATTTCAGTCACCGAGAGCTCGCGCTTCGAGATTCGCGCCGACACCTTCAACCTGTTCAACCATACGCAATGGTCCGGCGTCGGTTCGAACTTCAACGTGCCATCCTCGTTCGGGCGGATCACCTCGACGCGCAACGAGCGCTCCATCATGCTCGGCGCACGCTTCGAGTTCTAAGCCGCGATGCGGTGGGTCCTGCCGGTGGTTTTTGCGGCCGGCAGGGCCTTCGCGGCCGAACCCGGCTACGTCGATCCGCAACTCTGCGCCCGCTGCCACCCCGAAATCGCTCGCTCTTACGCTGCCTCCGGCATGGCGCGCACCTTTAGCAAGGTCGTGGAGGTTCCCGAGGCCGCTTACTATCACCCCTCCTCGGACCGCCACTACCGCGTCCTGCGGCGCGGTTCCGAATTCTTCCTGCGGCGCCACCAGACCGATACCTCCGCTCGTGAAGTCAACGTGCTCGAGAAGCGCATCAATTGGGTGATCGGCTCCGGCAACCGCGCCCGCACCTTCGTTCACCGCGCGTCCTCCGGCAAACTGATCGAGCTGCCGCTGAGCTGGTATCGCGAGAACGGCGGCGCCTGGGCGATGAGCCCCGGCTACGACCTTCCCGATCATCTCGACTTCCGCCGCGAGATTTCCGGATCGTGCCTCTTCTGCCACAGCGCCTATCCGGCGTCCTGGAATGAGGACCTCGGTGCGGGCATCGACTGCCAGCGCTGCCACGGTCCTGGCGAGGCGCACACCGCCGCGCCCTTAAAGGCGAACATCGTGAACCCCGCGCGGCTCACCGTCGCGCGGCAGATGGACGTGTGCCTGCAGTGCCATCTCGAGACCGCCAGCAGCGGCATCGCCGATTCCATCCGGCGCCTCGGGCGCGGCGTGTTCTCCTACCGTCCCGGCGAGCCGCTCGGCGATTACAAGCTTCACTTCGACCACGCGCCCGGCAGCGGCCGCGAGGACAAGTTCGAGATCAACCATGCCGGCTACCGGCTGCAACAGTCGACATGCTTCCAGGCATCGCGCGATCGGATGACTTGCACCACCTGCCACGATCCCCACCAGCCTGCCGCCGCGACTCCAGAGCGTTACCGCGCCGCCTGCCGGTCATGCCACACCAGCCGGCATGCCTCCGCCGGAGGCGACTGCGTCTCCTGTCATATGCCGAAGCGAAGGACCGAGGACGCGGTGTACGCCGTCATGACCGATCACCGCATTGTCCGCCGCCCGCCGGCCCGCGATCTGCTCGCGCCCCGCGCCGAGGACCACCGGCCCTACCGCGGCGAGCTTGTCTTCTTCACCCCGCCCAAACACCCCGACGCTCCCCTCTATCTCGCCGCGGCGCAGGTCCGCGAAGGAAACAACCTCGTACGGGGTATTCCAATGCTCGAGAAAGCGCTGCGCGAGCTCCGGCCCGCGGGCGCGGCCTTCTATCTTGATCTCGCGGAGGCCTACCGAAAGACCGGCGACGCGGAACGTGCTCTAAAGTGGTGCCGCGAGGCGGTCAAGCGCGAGCCCGCGTCAGCGGAAGCATGGCACGCGCTGGGTGATGCCTTGCTGCGCGCGGGCCAAACGGCGGAAGCGGTTCGTGCTCTCGAACGCGCTCGCAAGCTGCGCCCCACGGCGCCCGTGCTGAACACGCTGGGCATCGCCTACGGCGCCGCGGAACGGCTCGACGACTCGCTGCGCACGCTCAAACGGGCGGTTCAGATCGACCCCGACCTGCCCATGGCCTGGCTCAACCTCGGAGTCACGCTCGAGCAGAAGAATGATCGTGCCGGCGCCGAATCCGCTTACCGGGAGGCGATCCGCCTGCAGCCCGACTTCACCCCTGCCCGCCGGCACCTCGAGGCACTACGCAGCCGCTAGCCTGCCGTCCCGCACACCGCTTGCGAACGCGCGCGGCTCGAAGCTGTTCATTCCGGGCCGCGGCCGTGAGGGAGCGGTTGTCAGATTCGGCGCCCTTGCTCTTGCGAAGCTTCAGGTACTAAATCAGCGGCGGCTCCTCACACCCCTGCTGATGCTGCCGTCCCAGGCGGAATTGCCCTGCGGGCCGTATTTGCCCAATTTGTCCCAGTCCTCGCGCGTGAGGCCGTTGAGGTCCCATACCACGCGCCCATCCCGCAGGGTCACCTCGGCCACGAGCTTCTTCGTGCCCCGCAGCCGAGCGCCATACACGTCGACAAAACCGAAATCGCCGTTTACAACTCTAAGCACGGCGACATCGGCGGGCGCGCCTACCGAAAGGTGACCCAGATCCTCGCGCTTCATTTCGCGCGCAGGATTCCAGGTGGAGCGCAGGATCACGTCGTCCAGAGGCATGCCCATATTCACGAATTTCGACATCACGTTGGTCATGTCCTTCATGCCGCCGACCACGCTCGTGGCGTGTAAATCGGTCGAGATCGAGTTCGGCAGGAAGCCCTGTTTCATCGCGGGCACGGCATAGCGGAACACGAAGCTGCCTCCGCCGTGGCCGACGTCGAAAATCACGCCGCGCTTCTGCGCCTCGAACAGATACTTCCGCACCCGCCCCTGGTCATCGAACATCGGCACCGAGGCGAGATAAGTGTGCGTGTAGATGTCGCCGGGGCCGAGCTTTTTCGACACCAGGTCCTCGTACGGGCGTTCGGGCGTAAAGCGTCCGAAATCGACCATGAGGGGCACGTCCGCCAACCGTGCCGCTTCCAGCCCGCGATCGACCGCGGTCCAGTTGGGCGCCGTGAAATGCGCCGTTTTGATTCCGACAATGATATCCCGATGCTTGCGCACCATCTCGGACGTAGCTTTCGGGTCCATGTCCTCCGTGTTCTGTTCGACCTCGCCCCCCATGCCCGCTCCGACGATGTTGAGCAAAGCGAGCACGCGGGTGCGCGCGCGGTCGATGATCAGTTCTTTGAAAGTATCGAAGTTGCGCCAGCCGGACGTGCCCGCATCCACCACCGTGGTCACACCCGCGCGGAAGGTGTTTGGATCGGGATAGACGCTCAACGACCCATGCGAATACGACCGCTCGGGTCCCGGGAAGACGTGCACATGAATGTCGACGAGCCCGGGCGTGACGTAAAGGCCGGAGACGTCAACGGTCTTCCGTGCCGCCGAGGCTGGGATATTTTCCCCGACCGCGGCGATCTTGCCGGCCGCGATGGCCACGTCGCGGCGGGCGCTGATCCTGTTTTTCGGATCGATGACGTGGCCGCCCTTCAGGAGCAGATCGTAACTCGGCTGCGCCAGGGCGGCCGAGGCGACAAGAAACAAAAGAAACCGCATGGCGACAATTGTACGTCTGCCGGCCGGTCAGGCGAGCGGCTCACCCCAGCCCGGCCCCGTGTGGCCCACGCCTCCGGCCGGCGACTCGAATTTTTGTGCTCCTTTCTCCGCTGTTGGCACATGGTGCAGCCCTTCGCCTCTACCGGCAACATGGCCGGGCGGAACTGGACACGCCGGTGTTACAATAGGCGCAGTCCGCAAATCCTCCCCGCGTCATACCGCCAGAGAAGGTAGTCCTCTGCTCATGCACCGTAGTCCGCGATTCCAGGTACAAAACACCACCCGATTCCTGCTGGCCGTTCTGCTCGCCGCCGGCGCCGCCACGGCGCAGAATCTCTCGATCTATTCGGGCAACGGCCAGGTGGTCAGCGAATATTTTCGTACCGTGGTGCCCATGGTGGTGCAGGCCCGCGACGCTGCGGGCAATCCGGCGCCCGGTGTCGCGGTTAATTGGAGGCGCACCCAGGGCGAGGGCACCATCATCGGCCAGACCACCACTACGGACGCGCTCGGCCAGGCGAGCGCCGATTTCGTCGGCTCGTTCGTAAATTCCGGCACTTCCTTCGTGCACACCTTCATCACGGCTGGCTCACCACTCGGCAGCGCCACGTTCGTAATCACTACGACCATCGGTCGGCTGTCGAATGGGCTGCCGGCGGCCCCGCCGCTGGTGGAGCTGGCCTCGCCGCCCATGGAAGACCGTAAGATCACGGGCGCCGCGGGATCGACGATACCGGGTGCCGTGCAGGTACGGGTCGTGGCGCAGAGCGGAGTCCAGCTGGGCCAGGGGATACCCCACGTAGGCGTGCGGCTGGTGAATCGCGACGACCCCTCGTCCTCGCCGGCTGTGTCCTGCAATGCGCCGAATGGGATCGTGATGACCGACACGACGGGCCTCGCCGTCTGTGACGTGAAGCTGAACAATATTCCCGGCTCGAGTGCCTTCAATGCAAAGGCCGGCGAGTTCCAGAGTACGCCTTGGGTATCGCTGCAAATCTCTCCAGGCCAGGCGTGCAGCTTTGGGCTCGGAGCCAACACCGCGACCGTGGGGTCGACGTTTACCTCGGGCACGGTTCAGGTGTACGCGAATCAGGGCTGCGGCTGGACAGCGGTGAGCAATGCGACCTGGATCACCATCGTGTCCGGCGGCAGCGGCAACGGCTCGGGCGCGGTCACCTGGTCGGTGCCGCCGAACAGCAGCGGACCACGAACGGGCACGATCCTCATCGCCGGCCAGACCTTCACCATTACCCAGGCCGGCGTAACAACCGGCGGCGGTACCGGTGGGACGGGCGGCACCGGAGGCACGGGCGGTACCGGCGGCACCGGTGGCACGGGCGGGACGCTCGCGATCACCACCGGCCCTTTGCCGAACGCGGTGCTCGGAGCGGCCTACCAGCAGAACGTCACGGTGAGCGGCGGATGCGCCAACCCGTTCTCCGGCGGACCGTCGCTGCGCGTATCCTCCGGCTCCTTGCCTGCGGGATTGAACCTGCAACAGGTGCCCGGGGGCGCGTTCACCATCGCCGGCACGCCCACCGGTACGGGCGCGTATCCCTTTACGCTGACGGCCAGCGATCCCTGCGGCCGCAGCGCCTCAGCCGGCTTGGCCATCACGGTGCTCGCGGGCGGCGGCGGATCCGGCGGAACCCCGAATCCGGTAAGCGCCGCACCGGCTTCGCTGAACTTCACGGTGCTCGCGGGAACACCGCTGCGGTCGGCCGATCAGGCGATCTCGGTCACCGCGGGCACGGCCGGCCAACCTTATACGGCCGCCGCCAGTACTCAGAGCGGCGGTCCCTGGCTCAACGTGGCCGGCGGCGCGAATGGCGTGTTGCCGGGTCTCGTTGGCGTGTCGGTCGGCAATTTCTCCGCGCTGCAGCCCGGCGCCTATCAGGGGACGATCACTATCTCGTCGCAGGGATCCACCGCCGTGGTCCCGGTCACGCTGCAGGTGCAGGCTCCGCCGCCGCTGGTGCTGAGCCGCGGCGACCTGGCTTTTGAAAGCATCTCGGGCGGCGCCGCGCCGGATCAGATTCTGGACCTCACCACCGGCACGGCAACCATGGCTTTTACGGCGTCGGCACAGAGCAGCGGCAACTGGCTGGTGGTGACTCCGCCCTTCGGCAACACACCCGCACGCGTGCGTGTGGCCGTGAACACGGTGGGCCTCGCGCCGGGCCGTTATACGGGAACGGTGACCATTTCGACCGGCGGGGCCTTCGCCAGCACCCAGAACATCCCGGTTACGCTGTCGGTGACCGCGCCTCCGGTGTTGACCGCTGCGCCGGGGCGCCTCAACTTCGATTACCGGCTGGGCGTTCCGCCGCCGGCCGCGCAGGTCGTGGGAGTCGCGGCGGCGGGAATTTCGTTTACCTACACCGCGCAGGCGACCACCGAGACCGGCGGCAACTGGCTCTTCGTGAGCCCGGCGAGCGGGGCGAGCACCACGCCTCTCAGCGTATCGGTGAACCCCGTGGGCTTGCCGCCGGGGACGCACCAGGGTGCAATCCTCATCACCTCCACGGAAGCCGCGGGTGGACCCGTGCGCGTTCCGGTGACGCTGACCATCGACGCGCCTCGTCCCGCGCTCGCCTCGGTGCTGAACGCGGCGAGCTTCCAGCCCGGCCCGGTCGCGCCGGGCGAAATCATCAGCATCTTCGGCGCCTCCCTCGGTGGGCCAACCACGGTTTCCCCGCGGGTGCGCGACGGCGCGCTCGAAACCGAGCTGGACGGCGTGCGCGTGCTGTTCGACGGAATCCCGGCGCCGCTGATCTACATCTCCGCCGGACAAGTTTCGGCGATCGTGCCGAACGCCGTCGCGGGACGTTTCTCCACCAGGGTGGAAGTGGAATATCGCGGCCGGAAATCGGACGCCATGGAGCTGCGCATCGCCGAGTCCGCGCCCGCGATCTTCACGCTCGACAGCCAGGGGCAGGGCGCGATCGTCAACCAGAATGGCACGGTCAACGCCCGCGATAACGGCGCCGAGCCCGGCTCGATCGTCAGCATCTACGCGACCGGGGAGGGGATCTCCAATCCGCTGCTCGGCGATGGCAGGATCATCGCCGATGTACTGCCTAAGCCGATCCTGCCGGTGAGAGTCTTCATCAATGGCCGCGAGTGCGAGACCCTCTACGCCGGCGGCGCTCCGGGCATGCCCGCGGGCGTCCTGCAGGTGAACGCGCGCGTAGCCGAAGGCGTCGGAAGCGGCGTCCTGCCGCTGGCCCTGCAGGTCGGCGATGCCGAGAGCCAGGCCGGCGTGACCATCGCCGTGAGATAGCGGTACCGCGGAAGCGCCGTGCAGATCGCGTGATGGGCACGCGCGGTGCTGCTCGCGTCCGCTTACCCGTCCGGAAACTCATCGCACACGCGAAAGGCGGCGCGCGCCCCGCCGCCACACGGGCATAGAATGTTCCCATGGCCTCCGAACTCAGCCGCCGCGCCCTCCTGCTCGGCGCCGCTCCGGCGATCCTGCGGGCGCAGTCGCGCCGCGAGCGGCCGAATATTCTGTTCGCCATCTCCGACGACCAGTCCTGGCTGCACACGGGCGCTAGTGGCGACCGTGTCGTCAAGACGCCGGCTTTCGACCGCGTCGCCGCGAGCGGCGTCCGGTTTACACACTCATTCTGCTGCTCGCCCTCATGCACGCCGTCGCGTGGAGGGATCCTCACCGGCCAGGCAATCTGGCGGCTCGAAGAAGGCGGCAACCTCTGGAGCACGCTCGACAAAAAATTCAAGGTCTACCCGGATATGCTCGAACAGGCCGGCTACCAGATCGGCCTCCAGGGCAAAGGCTGGGGCCCGGGGCGCATCGAGCCGGGCGGGCACACGCGCAATCCCGCCGGCCCTAACTACCGCTCCTTTGACGAGTTCCTGGCCGGGCGCGAAAAGGGCAAACCGTTCTGTTTCTGGTATGGCAGCACGGACCCGCACCGGCCGTACGAAAAGGGCTCCGGCCTCAAATCCGGCATGCGGATCGAGGACGTCCAGGTGCCGCCGTGGCTGCCCGACCATCCCGCGATGCGCAGCGACATTCTCGACTACTTTTTCGAGATCCAGCGTTTCGACCGGAATCTCGGCGACATCGTGGCCGCCATTGAAAAAGCCGGCGAGCTCGAGAACACGCTTGTCATCGTGACCAGCGACAACGGCATGCCGTTCCCGCGCGCCAAGACCAACCTGTACGACTCCGGAACGCGCATGCCGCTCGCCATCGCGTGGCCCGCGCGGGTCCCCGGCGGGCGCGTGATCGACGACTTCGCCGGCCACGCCGACTTTGCGCCGACCATCCTCGAAGCCTGCGGGCTGAGGCCGCTGCCGGAGATGACCGGACGCAGCCTTCTGTCCATCCTCACGTCCAGGCGAAGCGGCTCCGCCGCACCCGGCCGCGATCGGCTGTTCACGGCGCGCGAGCGGCATACGTCGATGCGCGCGGGAGGCGTCGGGTATCCCATGCGCGCGATGCGCACGGCCGAGTACCTGTACGTGCGCAATTACGAGCCGGACCGCTGGCCGTCGGGCGATCCGCCGGACTACGGCGACATCGACAACTCCCCGGCGAAAGAGTTCGTGATCGAACACCGCGCGACGCCCAAGTTCGCGCAATACTTCGAGGTGTCGTGCGCGAAGCGGCCCGCCGAGGAGCTCTATGACCTCAAGAAAGATCCAGGCCAGCTCACCAACGTCGCGGCGGCCTCCGAGTATCGCGCCGCGAAGCAGAAGATCAGCGGCGAGCTCACCAAGCACCTGCGCGAGACAAAGGACCCGCGCGAGACGGGCGGCCCGGTGAAGTTCGACGAATATCCATACTACGGGCGGGCTAATCCGCAGAGGAGGCAGACAAAGTGATCGGTCGCAGAGAGTTTGTCGGCGCGCTGGCCGGCGCGGCCGCGGCGCGCGGGCAGCAGGGGCGCAAACCCAATTTCGTGATGATCTTCGCCGACGACCTCGGCTACGGCGACGTCGGCTGCTACGGCAACAAGTATCAGACTCCCAACCTCGACCGCATGGCGGCGGAGGGCGTGCGCTTCACCGACTTTTACGTGCCGATGCCCTTCTGCGCCCCGTCCCGCGCGGCGCTGCTCACAGGCCGCTATCCCTTCCGCTGCGGCATGACCAGCAACCCGGCCCCCGACGGCGGCATCAACGACCTCGGTCTCGCCGCCAGCGAGATCACGATCGCGGAGATGCTGAAGCCGCTCGGCTACTCGACCATGGCCATCGGCAAATGGCACCTCGGCCACACGCCCCGATTCCTTCCCCGGACGCAGGGCTTCGACGAATACTACGGCATCCTTTACTCGAACGATATGCGGCCGGTGCAGATCGTGCACAACGAGCGCGTCGCCCAGTACCCGGTGGTGCAGGCGAACCTCACCCGCGACTACACCCGGCACGCTGTCGACTTCATCGAGCGGAACCGCGAACGGCCCTTTTTCCTCTACCTGCCGCACGCCATGCCGCACAAGCCGCTGGCCGCGTCGGACGATTTCTACAAACCCGGCACGGCGGAGAACCTGTACGGCAGTGTCATCCGCGAGCTCGATTGGGGAATCGGGCGCATTCTGTCGAAATTGCGCGAGCTCAACCTCGAGCGCGACACGCTGGTACTGTTTGCCTCGGACAACGGGCCGTGGTTCGGCGGCAGCACGGCGGGATTGCGCGGCATGAAAGGCTCCACGTTCGATGGAGGCATCCGCGTGCCGCTCATCGCGCGCTGGCCGGGGCACATCCCGGCCGGACGCGTCTGCCGTGAGATCGCGACCAGCGTCGACATCTTCCCGACTATCGGCAAACTCGCGGGTGGGAAGTTACCCGGTGATCGGATTCTCGACGGGCTCGATATTTTTCCGCTGATGTCCGGCGAGTCGGCAAAAACGCCGCATGAAGCGATCTTCGCCATGGGTGGAAACGAGCTGCGCGTCGTCCGCTCGGGCAAGTGGAAGCTGCACGTGCGCGTGCCGACGCCGGGACAGACCTACACGGGCGACCCGGCCAAGTGGGTCGACCCGCGCGCGCCGGATGGGGTTACCCTCATCGCCCCCTGGGAGCAGGCCCGCCCGGACCTCTATCCCGGCGTGCGCACCGGCGACCCGGCCAGGGAAATGATGCTATTCGATCTCGAAGCCGATCGCTCAGAGCAGCACGACGTCGCGGCCCAGCATCCTGATGTTGTCCAGCGCCTCAAGGGTTACTGGGACCGGATCGCGAAGGACGTGCCGCCGCCGCGCCCCAGAGGTCGCAGTGGTCCGCGCGGGCTGCGGCGGCTTAAGGGCGGCGAGCTGCGCTACGACCTCGAGGCCGGGACTGGCCCTGGTCCCTCGGCTCGGTAGGCGGGTTGCGCGAGGCCCCTGCGAGACCCGCGAAGCTCGCCTCCCGACGCGTACTGGAATCCTGCGTGCCTGCGGCCGTTGCCGGCAGTGCAGCGAACGCGGCTACGTCCGTCGCTGGTATGTCAATCGCATGCGCAGTTCATTTGACCGTCTCTGTCACGGATAGACAGCAATGACACAACGCCACGCCGCTTGCATCCACTGTAGTAGTGATGATAATTCGGGATGCCGGGCCAGGATGGCGCTGGGAGGGGCTGGAGTTGCCGGGAGCCCATGTGGATTGGGCCGAAATGGCCGGACCCGAACAGTGGCCTGCTTACGAACGCGTTATTCGTACGGCCTCCGGGCGCGGTTTGCGGTTTGCGCTCGGAGGCGCGGCATCCCTCGCCGTATATACGGGCCGTGTACGGAATACCAAAGACCTCGACATCTACGTGCTTCCGCCAGACCGCGAGCGCATGATCGACCTGCTCGGCGACTGTGGGCTGCGCGATTGCCATGACCACCTGCCGTACGATCGTTCCTGGATTTACCGCGCCAGCGACGGCAACACGATCGTTGACGCGATCTGGGCCATGGCCAATCACCGCGCGCAGGTGGACGAGGCTTGGATCAGTGGTGGCCCCAGTATCGATTTCGGCGGACATCGGGTGCAGGTGCTGCCTCCGGAAGAGGCGATTTGGGCCAAAATCTACGTTCTGCAGCGCGACCGCACCGACTGGCCCGACCTCTTGAATATTCTCGAGTGCTCGGGGCGGCTGCTGGACTGGCGTCACTTGCTGGCCCGGCTCGGGGAAGACCGCGCCCTGCTGAAAGCCTTGCTGACCGTCTTCGCCTGGCTGCACCCGGGCCGCGCCGCTGAATTTCCAGGTTTCCTCTGGCGGCGGTTCGGCATGCGGCCGCCGGCGGCGGACAGCGGGGCTGGGCCGGTGATCGAGTACATACGGGCCCTCGATACGCGGCCTTGGTTTGCGGCGTCCAGAGAAGGCGCGGAGATGAAAACCTGATGCTCATCGGTGCAATGAATCATCCCGCCAACGACGCAATCGACGAGATCGCGTGGATGGCGGACATGGGGCTTGACTTCATCGATATGACGCTCGAGCCCCCGGCTTCGGCATCGTGGCGCGCCGACACCCGTGCAATCGGCGCGGCGCTGCAGCGGTTCCGCATGGAAGTGGTCGGCCATACGGCTTTCTACCTGCCGCTGGCGAGTCCGATCGAAGAGGTGCGCCGCGGCGCTGTCCTCGAGCTGCGGCGATGCTTGCAGGCGTTCTCGGAGATCGGCGCCCGCTGGATGAACGTGCACCCCGATCGCAACGCGCCGATGCACGACCGTACTTTCTTCATCCGCCAGAATATCGTCTCGATTACCGATTTGCTGCCGGACGCCGAACGCTATGGCGTCGGCCTCATGATCGAGAATCTTCCCGGCGAGTACAACACGCCCGCTCAGCTCAGCGATTTGCTCGATCCGATCCCGGAGCTCGGGCTGCATCTGGACATCGGCCATGCCAACTTGCTGACGCCGTATAACATGACCGAAGACATCCTGCAGCGGCACGGGTCGAGATTGCGTCACGTGCACCTGCACGACAACAAAGGCGGCAGCGCCGACCTGCATCTGCCCCTGGGGGCGGGTAACATTGATGTCGCGGCTGCGGTGCGCGCCCTGCAGGCGTGCCGCTATGACGCGACCATCACCCTCGAGGTCTTCACGCCCGACCGCCACTACCTCGCCTACAGCCGCGACGTGCTGCAGCGTGTCTGGGAAGAAGCTCTCGCCGTCCGCCATGCGCCCGCAAGCACCCGCTAGCTTCCCTAGCTACTTTCTGGCGCAAAATTCGGTTTTGGGGCCGTCCAACCGCTCGCTCACGCGGCTCCGTTACAAGTCCTGCGCTACCAACGGCGTCTTTCTGAGCCACGACCGTTAGGGAGTGGTCTTCAGGCGAAAACGGCACTTTTGCGCCGGAAAGTAGCTAAGCTAGCCCCGGTCAGGTTCCCACTTCTCACTAGCCGAGGTTCGTCACCACCACTCCCTGACGGTCGTGGCTCAGAACGCTTCCGCTGATTTGACGGCACTTACTGAGCCGCGCGCGTCAGCAAGCGGTTCGAAATCCTGTCGGTGACGAACTTCGGCTAGACTAACCAGATTCCAACTGCGGTCCGGGCAGACCGCCCCGAGCGCTTGCCGTACGATCGCACGGCGGTCGCTGTTCAGCTCATAAGGGGGGCTGCTTCATGCTGCGCCGTTCCGCTCGGGCGCGCTGTGGATCGGCTTCGAGCCATCGGCCTCCAAACAGATGGTGGCGACAGTCTACGGATCCCGATTCATCGCCGTGAAGATGTGCGCCGTAGCAGTCAAAAGTGATGAAGTAGCGCATTCCATTCTCTGCAGAGCCGCGTCCAGTGCACCGCCCCCTTTACGGTCGCGGCTCAGTCTGGAGGGTCGTTCCAAGCCGCGGCCGGTAGGGAGCCGTCGCCAGGAATACGGTTGCATCGAACCTCTAAAACGATGTACAAAGCTGGGCGGCGTATCGCTTACGGCCGCGCTCCGGCCGGAGTGCAGCGCCGACCCGGTAAAATAAAGAAAATGCTATCGGTTTCCCGCCGGAAGGCGGTCGTCGTTGACGTCGGAGGTGTGATGATCGGCGGCGCGCACCCCATCGTGGTGCAGTCGATGACCAACACCGACACGGAGGACGTGTCGAATACGGTCAACCAAGTGATGGCGCTTGCGAACGCCGGCTCCGAGCTGGTGCGCGTGACGGTCAACACGGAAGGCGCGGCTCGCGCCGTGCCCAGGATCGTCGAGACGCTCGACAAGTTCGGCATCCGTGTGCCGATCGCCGGCGATTTCCACTACAACGGCCATATTCTGCTGAAGAAATACCCCGACTGCGCGCGCGCGCTGGCCAAGTACCGCATCAACCCGGGCAACGTCAACATCGGCAGGAAGCACGACGACAATTTCCGCACGATGATTGAGGCCGCCGCGGAATACGACCGCCCCGTCCGCATTGGCGTGAACTGGGGCTCGCTCGATGCCGCGCTGCTCACGCGCATGATGGACGACAACAGCCGCCTCGCCGAGCCGCGCGACGCCGCCGGCGTGACGCTCGATGCGATGGTTGTGAGCGCGCTCGAATCGGCTTGCGCCGCCGTGCGCTACGGGCTTCCCCCCGGCAGGATCATCCTGAGCGCCAAGGTCAGCGGTGTCCAGGACCTGATCACCGTCTACCGCAAGCTTGCCGCTCAATGCGAATACCCGCTCCACCTCGGGCTTACCGAGGCCGGACTCGGCAGCCGGGGGATTGTGGCCACCACGGCCGCCCTCGCGGTGCTGCTGCAGGAAGGCATCGGCGATACCATCCGCGCTTCACTCACACCGCTGCCGAACGGCGACCGCACGGAAGAAGTGATCGTGTGCCAGCAGATCCTGCAGTCGCTCGGTTTGCGGAGCTTCTCGCCGCAGGTGGCCGCCTGTCCCGGCTGCGGGCGCACCACCAGCACGTTTTTCCAGGACATGGCCGACCAGATTCAGACTTACCTGCGCCGGCGGATGCCGGTCTGGAAAGCGCGCTACCCCGGGGTGGAAGGGATGAAGGTGGCGGTCATGGGCTGCGTGGTCAACGGCCCCGGCGAGTCAAAACATGCCGACATCGGCATCTCGCTGCCGGGGACCTTCGAGGAGCCCGTAGCGCCGGTCTACGTGGACGGCAGACTGGTGAAAACGCTGCGAGGCAGCGGCATTGTGGCCGAGTTCATCGCTATGCTCGACGACTATGTCGAGCGCCGCTACACGGTTCGGGAGCGCGCCGGCGCCGTGGGCTGAGGAAGTGCGGCGCGCCCGGCTTTTTCCCCAGTTTCGGACGGGAATCCGGCGGGGCGGGATTCAAGACTGCGTTGCCGCGCCGGGCGCCGGTGAATATGGATTCAGGCTGATTAAAAGAATACCCGCAGCTTCAAGGCCGCTGTCCGCGGCTGGACCAGCCTCGTGCCCACAAAGATCGACTGGAAGTTATAGAGCGCGGTCGCGCCGGTGATGTTCGACACCTGAAACAGCACGTCCCAACGGCGCCGGTCGTTGCGGGTGTGCTCATAGCCGACGGCGAGGTCGGCAATCGTCCGCGCCTTCACCCGCGGCGGGCTGGAGGTCAGGCGCACGTAAGGCAGCAGATCGAAATAGTCCGGATCACGCGCGACCCGGGCCGGGTCCGACGGGTTCGAGACCAGGCCGCTGTCATAGCGTAGCGAGCCGCTGAGCCAGAGCCCGCGCCGCACGTCCCATTGCACCACGCCATGCGCACCCAGCTTCTGGTCATGATCGATCACGAAGGGGCCGGCATTGAGCACATTAATCGCGGTGCTCCCGAGGAACAATCCGCCGGTAAACGGCGGCGTCACGATGGTGTGATAGTGGGTGAGGCTGAGAGAACCCGACAGCCGCCGCACCGGCAGCACCGTCACGCGTGCCTCCGCACCGTTGGTGCGCGACTGTGCCAGCGAGGTCGGGAAAATGATTCCCGTATTGAAGAAGTTGTCGTTGTCCTGCATGTCGCGCGAGTTCTTGTGATAGTACGCGGCGTTCAGGCTCAGGCGTGCGCCGAGCGCCTGCTGCACGCCGCCTTCAAACACGTTTTGCCGCTCCGGCCGGATCAGCGCGAATGCACCGCCCAACGTCTCGCGCACGAACGCCGGCACCAGTACGGCCGACTCCTCCGAGCTCGACAGCAGCAGATTCTCGTTCGGAGGCGTTTGGTAGGTCCGGTTATAGGAGGCGCGCAGCACCGTGCCGGTCTCGCGCAAGTGGAACGACACGCCCACGCGCGGCTGCCACTGGTTTCCGCGGCTCAGAAACCGGTAGGCATCGTAACGGGCGCCCGCCGACACCATCAGCCGTCCAAGCCTGACGTTGTCCTGCGCGAAAGCCGTATAGAGGTTGCCCGAGCGCTTCTTCGAGAATTGGAAGAGGCGGCCGCCCCGCGTCAGATCGTGCGCGCGCAGTGTCGGGATGAAATTCTCCGATGCGGGGTCGTTGAAGTCCGGACGGGTGATTCCGAAGCTGAAGTTCTCGCTCACCGGGAAGTGCTGCCAGTCGGCCCCGGCGCGGAAGGTATGCCGCCCCTGCTGCCGGTTCCAGCGGCCCGCCGCCACGACCGTCGAAAGGTGGCGCGCCTGCGCCGCCGTCACTGGCGTGTCGCCCGGGCTGGGGAAGAGCTGCGCGACCGCGGATCGGTACGACACCGTGGTGTCGAACGTCGTGCGCGCGTTCAGCGTCCGCAGCCAGCCGACAGAGGCGGCGAAATCGCGTAAAGCCTGCCGCTGGTCCTGGCCGGAGGCCTGTTGTGACCGCAGGTTGGCAAGCTGGAAGGACGACCGCCCCGCCATGAAATTCGCGCGCACCTGATCGGTCGCCCTCAGCGAATAATCGAGCCGGACAAAGCCGCGCTCCGAGTTGCCTCCGTTGTGCAGGTTGTCAAGCGAGACCTGGTCGAGGTAGCGGTTGCTCTTGACCGTATTCACGGAGGCGAAGTAGCCGAACTTCTCCGTGCCTCCGGCAAACTGTGTGACCTGCCCGAGCGTGCCGAAACCGGCCCCGCTCACCTGCGTGCTGCCCGAAAACAGCCGCCCGGTGCCGCTGCCGGTGTGCGTCGTGATCACGGCAACACCGGAGATCTTGCTGCCGAATTCCGCGGGGATGTTTCCTGTATACAGCTCAATCGTCTGTACGATCGCCGGGTCCACGGCGTTGGCGAACGCCCCGGTGAGCTGGTCGCTGATCGGCATGCCGTCGATGACGTAGGTCATCTGGTTGTGGGCGCCGCGAGGATGGATTGCGCCGTTTGC
Organism: Acidobacteriota bacterium; assembly: GCA_016178155.1. Taxonomy (GTDB): domain Bacteria; phylum Acidobacteriota; class Terriglobia; order Bryobacterales; family Bryobacteraceae; genus JACOTZ01. Next base: position 425 of record JACOTZ010000476.1, on the reverse strand, counting down.
ATTCGCCGCGAAACCGGGGAAGCTCAACAGCACCGATTCCAGGCCCCGCGACGTGGGTGGGACCGGCATGCGGCTGATCGCGCCCGCGTTCAGCGTGGTGCGGGTTCCGGTTGACTCCGGCTCCACCAGCGCACCGCGCTCGAAAGCCGCTACTTCCACGCGCGCGACCTGCTGGGCCAGGTCCAGCCGCATGTCGATCACCTGCGGAACATTCGTGTGCAGCGCTACGGTCCGGACCCCCGGCGCAAAACCCTCTTTTTCGACACGGACGGCATAGTTGTGAAAGGGAAGATTAGTGACCTGAAAGCCGCCGTCTTCCGCCGACTGCGCCTGCCGCTCGAACCCGGTCAGCGAGTTAGAGACCGTAACCAGGGCGCCCGCGATGAACCCACCCCGCACATCGGTGACCGTGCCCTTGAGAGTCG
>JACOTZ010000475.1 GCA_016178155.1 Acidobacteriota bacterium | reverse complement strand
GGCGCTGCTTCAGTGGCCGGCGCCCACCGGCTCTTCATTCACCACGAGCGGAACCTGTGCGCCGGGAGGCAGGGGCGCGAGCAACTGCTCCTTGCGGTAGATCAGCGTCGCGGTGTTGTAGCTCGCAATCTCGAAGCCGTGGCCGTGCGTAATCGCATCGGTGGGACAGGCCTCCACACAGTAGCCGCAGAAGATGCAGCGATTGTAGTCGATGTTGTAAACCGACGCATAGCGCTCGCCGCCGCTGATGCGCTTCGGATCGGTGTTTTCGGCCGCTTCGATGTAGATGCACTCGGAGGGGCACGCGGCCGAGCAAAGAAAACACGCGACGCACTTCTCCATGCCGTTTTCATCGCGCTGCAACACATGGACACCGCGGTAGCGCTCCTCGAACAGTGGCGGGGCGTCCGGGTACAGGTCCGTAATGCTCGGGTTGAGCATCTCCCTGAAGGTGACACTCATGCCCTTGGCGATAGCTGCGGCCGAGCCGATGATCTCGTTGATCTTGGGCATCTATCTTTAGGTTAGCCTACGGACCGTTGACAGCCACGTCTCTCAGGCCCGGCAGCGCACTGGCCGAAGGATCACCGGCCGCGTCGAGTTGATACCGCGCCACCAAGCTAAGAAGAGCGGGCGTTCGCGGGCGCGCCGCCTCACGGGCGGACGAGGTTCTTCGACCCTCAGCCCGGCTTCCACTCGGGCACATGGTCATCGGCACGGAACACGGCCAACCCGAGTAGAGTGCCCAGCCGTTCCAGTTCGGTCCTGTTGAAGCCATGGCCGGACCAGCGGATGAAGCTGTCTTTCTCGACCAGAAACATGGATGGCACGTGTGTGATCCGGTAGGTATTGCTCGCGGGATAGCCGGCCTCGTCGACCAGCATCGGAAAGCTGACGTGAAAGTGTCTGCGGAAATCATTCGTTGCACGCGTGTCGTCCTGCGAGATACCGGCCACTTGCACATTCACGCCCGTGGGCGGCGCGTTCACCGCAAATCGCTGGAGATACGGCAAAGCGAGCTGGCAGGTTGGGCAACTGACTTTGAAGAACACCAGCACGACGGGGCCCTTTGAGAGGTAATGTTCGAGCGTGGTGGCCGCGCCGCTCAGGTCCTGCAAGCGAAAGCCCGGCGCCGTTGCCCCGGCCTGCAGCATACAAGTTCAGTCTAACAGCTTCATGAGTTGCTGCGCCGCAATGAGCAATGGATCCCAAACGGGGCTGTAGGGCGGGGCATAGGCGAGGTCGAGATGCTCGAAGGCATCGACGGTCAGCCGGGCGGTGAGTGCGGCGGCGATCGTGTTGACCCGTCCCGCAACTTCGTTTTCGCCGACGACGGCGCCGCCCAGCAGCCGTCGCGTGCGCCGGTCCGCCACCAGCTCGACCGCGCACGGCCGGCCGCGGAAATAGGACGCCTTGTCGGCGTGCTCGATGCGAGCCGAGACTGGTTCAAAACCCGCGCGGCGCGCTTGCGCGATGGACAGCCCGCTGAGCCCGATCGCGATGCCACACACGCGCACCAGCGAGGTGCCGGTCACGCCAGGAAAGCGCTCGCGCCGTCCCGCCGCATTCGCACCCGCCACGCGTCCCATCTTGTTGGCGGTCGTACCGAGCGGGATGTAAGCCGGCGCCCCCGTGACCAGGTGCGTGGTTTCCGCGCAGTCGCCCGCGGCGTAGACACTGGTGAGGTTCGTCTCCATCCGTTCCGTAACCCGAATGGCGCCGGTGCGTCCGATCTCGATGCCCGCTTCCATTGCGAGCCCGGAATTCGGTTTAACGCCCGAACCGAGCACCACCAGGTCAAAGCCGCCGACCTCCGGCACCCGGGTCCGCAGCCGCAACTCGACGCCGAAACGCTCCAGGTGCTTCCGCGTCCACTCGGTCAGCTCAGGATCCTCCCGCCCCAGCACCTCCGGGGCGGCCTCGAAGATCGTGACCCGCAGACCCCGTGCGCGCAGCGCGGTGGCCGCTTCCAATCCGATGTAGCCGGCGCCCACCACGGCTGCGGTGCGCGGCCGGCGCTCGCTTAACCACCTTCCCAGGCGTTCGGTTTCCTCGAGCGTAGTCAATGTGAACACACGCTCGCCCGGTTCCAACGCGCCTTGGTCGGGCGAAGCGCCGGTCGCGATCACCAGCTTGTCGTAGCGGATACGCTCGCCACCGCGCAACGCCACTTCCCGGCGGCCGTGCGAGATGGCGGTTGCCTCGGTTTCGGTACGCACCTGGATGTTGCGCTCGCGGCTGAGATATTCCGCGGTGTAGACGGTGAGCTGCTCCACCGATCGTACTTGCCCTTCAATGAAGTAGGGCAAGCCGCACGCGGCCCAGGAGACGTGCCGCCCCCGCTCGAGCACGATAATCTCCAGTGAAGGATCGAGCCGCCGGGCACGGGCGGCGGCGCTCAAGCCCGCGGCCACGCCCCCGATGACCACCAGCCGCAAATCGCCTACTTCTCCTGGCTCTCCTGCTGCTGCACGAAACTGAGGACGTCGAACCGCTTCACTTCGCGATTCGGGAAGAAGCTGTTGACCGCGTCCTGTTCATCGGTGAAGATTTCGAACACGGTGGAAAGCTTTGTGAGCACCAGCAGCTCGATATTGCGCTCGCTGAGATTCAGGACCTTCAGCGCTCCCCCGGATTTTTTCACGCTGGTATAGCAAACCACGAGTGCGCCCAGACCGGTGCTGTCGATGTAGTCCACTTCGGCGAGATTCAGAATGATGCGGTTGGAGCGGCCCTCGACCAGCCGGCGAATCACTTCGCGCAACTGGGAGGCTTCCTCGCCAACCGTAAGCCGTCCCCTGATATCGAGGATGACTATGTCTTCGCGCTCACGCTGCTCGATACTCAGTCCCATGCGGAGACTCCATTGTACAGGAGACGGTGCGCAAGCGGCGGCGCCTGCCGGCACAGGTGGCCGCCGCGCCGAAAACGCCATGCCGCTTCCTCGAACCTGGTGGAAAATGCCGATTACGCGCGGGGCTCGGCGTTGCGCAGTTCCGCCGCACGTTCCTCGGCGCGGGTGTCGTTGAGGAAGGTGCCGGCGGCGCTCTCCACCGCGGCAAGGTACTTCAGCTTGGTGCGGCTGCGCTGAATGGGCAGGAACTGGATATGAAAGTGAAAGTACGGATGTTCCCCCCTGGCCGGACGCTGCCTCAGCACCATCATCAGCGGCATCAGAAAGCCGTACAGGTTGTCGTACTTGCGGCGGATGACACTGATCATCTCCGCGAGCTTCCCGCAGCCGGGATCGTCCATTTCTGCCAGCGACCCGAAGTGGCGCAGCGGAAAGATGTGGACCTCGCCGGGGAAGCGCGCGGCGAAGGGCACGTAGGCAGCGAAGGCGTCATTCTCCGCGACGATGCGCTCGCGGCAGGCGATCTCTCGCGCAAGCAGGTCGCAGTAGATGCACTTGCGGCTGCCGGCGAAGTACGCGCGCGCGGAGTCGAGCTCGATGCTGACCAGGGGCGGGTAGTACGCGAACCCATAGATCTGCCCGTGCGGATGCGGCATCGTGACGCCGATCGCCTCGCCGGTATTCTCGAACACCATCACGTAACTGACTTCGGGAACTTCGAAGAGCTCGCTGGTGCGCCGGCGCCACAGCTCGACTACCTTGCGCCACTGCTCTACGCTGAGCTGCGAGGGCCACAGCGTGTGCTCCGGACTGTAGAGCACGACATCGCAGACGCCCTGCGCGCCCGTCGTCTTAAAAAGCCCGGGCTCGGGATCGAACGGCGGATTGTCGAGCGCGAAAGCGGGAAAGTCGTTTGGGTAGAGGAAAACATCATAATCGTCCGGCACCCGGCCGGAACCCGGACAGAACGGGCACCAATCAGCCGGCATCTGCGGGCGGTCCTGCCGGTGGACGGCCACTCCGACCCACTGCTTCAGGAGAGGATGCCAGCGGAGGTGGCTCATGTCCCAGAGGATAGGCGACAGCCGGGCCGCCGGCGGCACGGGAGACAACAGCGTGGGGCGCCGGGTCGCGCTGCAGGGAGAG
>JACOTZ010000474.1 GCA_016178155.1 Acidobacteriota bacterium | reverse complement strand
GCTTTATCGCGAGGCTCCGCCCTCACCGGTTTCCCGGCTCGGACGCTCGCAAGCTATCAAGTCCTACCAACAACTACTTGAGTGGGTCCTTCCCCCACTGGTGATCTGCCCCGTTGGGGCGCACTGACGAACCTCGGCTATCCTCGGACGGATACCGGCGCGGCAGTACCGGAACACCACTCGCCGGCACCGCTCGCCGCACGCAGTCAGCTACGCCTCTAGCGCCGCGTCCATCGTGATCTCGGCCTTGAGCAGCTTCGAAATCGGGCAGCCGGACTTTGCGTTATTGGCCGCCTCCTCGAACTTCGCATGGTCGGCGCCGGGGACGCGGGCACGCACCGTCAGGTGGCTCTTGGTCACGCTGAAGCCGCCCTCGGTCTTTTCGAGCGTGACCGCCGCCGTCGCCCGGATGCTCTCGGGCGTCAATCCCATGTTCCCGAGCTGGGCCGAGAGCGCCATCGCGAAACACGATGCGTGCGCCGCCGCCACCAGTTCCTCGGGGTTCGTCCCCGGCTCATTTTCAAATCGCTTCGCGAACGAATAGGGGACGCCGCTCAGAACGCCCGAGTCGGCCGAGACCGTGCCCTTGCCGTCTTTCAGTCCGCCGCGCCACTCGGCCGATGCTTTTCTCGTCATGTACCCTCCACCGATCCAGGATACACGCGCCGGCGGTCAGAATTCTTTGCCGTTGTAGAGTGCGGCCACGTACTTCTCGTAGCCGTTGTACAGCATCGTTTGCCGTTTTTCACCGTGCGGAATCAGGCGCTCGACCGCCTGCGACCAGCGCGGGTGCGGCTTGCCCGGGTTCACGTTCGAATAAAAGCCGTACTCGAGCGGCTGGAGCTTGTTCCAGAAGGTCTCGGGCCGCTTCGCGGTGAACTCGATTTTCACGATGGATTTCGGGTTCTTGTATCCGTACTTCCAGGGAACGACGATGCGCACCGGGGCGCCGTTCTGCTTGGGCAGCGGCTTGCCATAGAGTCCCGTGACCACCAGCGCGAGCGGGTTCATCGCCTCGTCCAGGCGCAGCGCCTCGAAATACGGGAAGGGATACCACGGCTGCGAGGGCACGCCGGGCATCTCCTTGTCCTTGCGCGCGCTGATGAAGCGGACGTACCTGGCCTGCGGCTTGGGCTCGACGCGCTTGATCAGCTCGGCGAGCGGGAACCCGGTCCAGGGCACCGCCATCGCCCAGGCCTCGACGCAGCGGAAGCGGTAGAGGCGCTCTTCAAGCGGGAAACCGCGCTCGATCGTGTCGATCTCGAGCGTCTGCGGTTTGTTGACCAGGCCGGTGATCTGCACCGTCCAGGGCCGCGTCTGAAACGCGCCGACCTTGTCCTTCACGGCTTCCTTGCTGCGGCCGTCGAACTCGTAGAAATTGTTGTGACCCGTGGCTGCCCATTCCTCGGTGAGCGGGCGGTCGAGCTTGAACTCCGGGTTGCGCCTGGCCGGATAGGGTCCGTTTCCCGTGGTCCCGGCGATCAAGCCCTCGGCCCCCAGGAAGCCTGCCGCCCTCAGGATCTGCCGCCGGTTCAGGTACGCGCTCTCGGCAGTCGCGTCGCGCTCAGCGATCTCCCAACCTTTGGGGAGTTTGATCAGCATCCCATGCCCTCCACATACTACTATCGTGCCAAAACGATTGCGGTTACGCCCCTTTGAACATATCCCTGGCATTCCGTGGTTGCCGCGCTCGCGATCCGGCCCAGCCAGACCGCGGCCATCACGCCGCGTCACGGCGGCAGGCGCACCCGAGTTATACACTGATACAGCGTGCTTGTGTGCCCGGCCATCCTTGTACTCGCGGCGGCGCTGCCGCTCGATACGGCTCTGGCCGGACGCCCGGGCGTCATCGTGGTTGCGGATGTCCGCACCGGTCGGATCCTCGCCCGGCGGGGCATTGAGCACTCCGCCGCGCCCGGCTCCACCGTCAAACCTTTCCTCGCGCAGGCGCTGCTGGCGTCCGGACGCCAGTTCGACCTCCCCTGTCCCGGCAAAAAGCGGATCGCCGGTCGCCGGCTCGACTGCAGCCACCCGCCGGTCGCCGGCCCGCTCGACCTCGAAACGGCGCTCGCTTATTCCTGCAATCACTACTTCATGGAAGCCGCGCGGCGGCTCGGGCCGGACGCTGTCGCGCGGGCGCTCGCGCCGTTCGCGCCCAGGCGCGCTCGCAATGCGGAGGAGCTTGCGCTTCAGGGCATCGGCGAATGGGGCGTTAGCGCGACGCCGGTTGAGCTCGCCCGCGCCTACCGCAAGCTGGCGCTCGGCTGCGGCGGCGGCCCCGTCTGCCGCGGCCTGGCCGGCGCCGTAAATTACGGGACCGCTCAGCTCGCCGGCACAGGCATCGCCGGCAAGACCGGCACGACACCGCATCCGAAGCGGCTGTCGACGCATGCCTGGTTCGCCGGCTGGTCGCCGGTGCAGGCGCCGCAAGTGCTCGTCGTCGTCTTCCTCGAGAACGGCAAAGGCGGCCCCGACGCGGCGCCCGTCGCACGCGCCGTGTTCGAGGCCTGGAGCCGCGGCCGATGAGGGTTGCCCGGAGCTT
>JACOTZ010000467.1 GCA_016178155.1 Acidobacteriota bacterium | reverse complement strand
GGCGCGGCTGCCAATACGCGATGCTCGCACGACTAATGAAATCCTCGGGTACGACGTTACAGGGTTGCCGCGCTAATCCGCTCTGGTCGCGGTCCGCAGGCCGGGAAGAAGTGATCAATCGGGATCACAGGGGGCTCATGTCGGTCGTGTCCGTGTTGGAGACGGGGATCGTCCTCGAGAACCGGTTCGGCGAAGACGGCACTCGCGAGTCTCGATTGGATCATCGCCACACTGCCGGTCACGGTAGCGCCCGTGGATGTGGATCAACTGGAGCGGGCGCGAAACGCGGGCGAGTCGTTGCCATACCAGGAAGATGATTTCGGCAAGACGGACCTCGCGAGCGCGCTCGCGGACGCGACTTAGCCGGTTTCGATCTCTGCTTTACGGCGCTTACTGGAAGGGTTGCCACGACGCGGCGACGATCCTGGCGACATGGAGGTCTGCTATGCGTTTTCCCGCCATTCTTCTGGTTCTGGTGCTTGCCTCGAGCGCTCCGGCGCAGGTTGCCACCGGCTCCGTCACCGGCATCGTGACCGACCCGTCGCAGGGCCGGCTGCCGAACGTCTCGCTGCGGCTCGCCAATGAAGACACGGGCGTGACCCGGACCGCGACCACCAACTCCGAAGGCGAATACACGTTTCCGCTGCTCGGCTCCGGGCGCTATCGCATTGAAGCGGAGGCGAGCGGATTCCAGCGCTTCACGCGCTCGAGCATCGTCGTGGAGCTGGGGCGCGTCGTGCGCCTCGATATCGCGCTGCCGCTCGGGCAGCTCACCGAGTCGGTGGACGTGAGCGCCGCGGCGCCGCTGCTCGAGTCCGAGTCGTCCACCGTCGGCCAGTTCATCGAGAACAAGACCATCGCCGACATGCCGCTCAACGGGCGCCGCGTGGGCGAGTTGCTCGGGCTCATGGGCGGGGCGGTGTTCGTGCGCGGCGACGTGATCCGGCCGCGCGTGGCCGTCGCGGGCGGGCGCGCCGATCACCAGCAGTGGATGCTCGACGGCGTCAACGCTTCGAACATCGCGCTCGAGATCCCGCAGGCGCTGTTCAATCCGCCGGTCGAAGCCGTGCAGGAGATCCGCATTCAGCAGAACGCCTACTCGGCCGAGTTCGGCAATTCGGCGGGCGGCGTGGTGACCATGACCACGCGCTCGGGGTCCAACAAGTTCAACGGCCTCGTATACGAGTACCTCCGCAACGACACGCTCGACGCCCGCAACTTCTTCGCCGCGAGCCGGCCGCCGCTGCGCTGGAACGTCTTCGGCGGCTCGCTCGGCGGCCCGGTGATTCGCAACCGTACGTTCTTCTTCACGCATGTCGAGTTCCAGCGGCAGCGTGTGGGAGTGGTGCGGCTGCTGACGGTGCCCGGCGAGGCGCAGCGCCGCGGCGACTTCTCGCAAACGACCAATGCGGCGGGCGCGCTGATCCGCATCTACGATCCGGCGACGTCGCGCCCCGACCCGCAGGACCCGTCGCGTACCATCCGGACGGCGTTCCCCGGCAACTTGGTCCCGTCGAGCCGCATCGACCCGGTGGCCGCGAAAGTCATCGCCACCTACCCGCTGCCGAATCAGCCGCCGACCAACCGGGCGGGCGCGAACAACTTCAACCGCAACGCGAGCAACGCCCTCAATATCACCACCTGGACGAGCAAAATCGACCACATCTTCAGCGAACGCGACCGTCTGTCCGTGCGCTACGTGATGCACGATTTCCCCACCAACAACACGGCCGCTTTCGACGAGCCCGCGGCCGATCCGAACGCGAACGAGAGCGACCGGCGTGCGCACAGCCTGGTCTTCGACGAGATCCACAGCTTCACGCCCACCCTGATCAACGAGTTCCGGCTGAACTGGCAGCCGCGCCGCTTCCGTACCAACACGCTCAGCCTCGACCAGGGCTGGCCAACCAAGCTGGGCCTGCGGGGCGTGAGCGACCGCGCCTTCCCGCGGATCAACGCCGCGGGCTTCGTGAGCCTCGGGGCGACCAACCAGGAGCGGGTGCAGATCCCGATCCACGACACGCATGTCCTCGACTCAGTTTCGCTGTACCGCGCCGGGCACTCGGTACGGCTTGGAGGAGAGATCCGGCTGGCACGCAATGTCGACGATCTCAACAGCCTGACGTCGGGGCAGTTCAGCTTCAACGTGCAGCCCACCGGTCTGCCGGGCGTAAGCAATACCGGCAACTCGATCGCGAGTCTGCTGCTCGGGTTCCCGAACAGCGCCAATACCCGCGACAGCGACGAGCTGGATCGCCGCGCTAAGTACTTCGCCCTCTACGCGCAGGACGACTGGAAGGTGACGCCCGGCTTCACGCTCAATTTCGGTGTGCGCTGGGAGGCGCACACCCCGCGGTTCGACGCCAACAACCGGCAGAACGGGTTCGATCCCTCCCAGATCAACCCGGTCTCGGGCACGCCCGGCGTAATCACGTTTGCGGGCCTGGACGGACTCGGCAGCCGGATTTACGACGGCGACTGGAACAACGTCGCGCCGCGCGTCGGCTTCGCCTGGAGGGCGTTCGGCCAGAGCGACACGATCGTGCGCGCCGGCTATGGCGTCTTCTTCGGCCCGCCGCTGCCCGGTTCGAACAACACCAGCGCGGGTTTCGAAATCAGCGGCGATTTCTCGACCCCGGACAACGGCATTACCGCCCCCTTCTACCTGCGCGACGGCATGCCGGACGTGCGCACGCGGCCGCAGCTCGGCCCCGGATTCGGCGCGGTGCGGCCGGGCTCGCCCGTGCGCTTCGCCCCGCAGTTCATCGAGAAGGAGCGGGAGATCGGCTACTCGCAGCAATGGAACGTCACGGTCCAGCGCGAACTGGGGTGGAGCACGCTACTCGAGTTTGGTTATCTGGCAAGCGTGGGTCACAAGCTGCCGGGTCCAAACTCCAACATCAACCAGGTCCGGCCCGAGCTGATGGGACCGGGCAATGCGCAGGTGCGCCGTCCCTTCCCGCAGTTCGGGAACGTGACGACGGTCGCGCCCATGTGGGGCAATTCGAGCTATCACGGGCTCAACATCAAAATCGAGAAGCGCTTCTCCCACGGCCTGAACTTCCTCGGCAACTACACCTGGTCGAAGTTCATCGACGATGTTCCCGCTGGCTTCGAGATCGGCGCCGTGTCCGGCGGAATGCAGAACTACTACGACCGCCGCGCCGAGAAGGCGCTCTCGGGCAACGATGTTCGCAACCGGTTCGTGTGGAGCTCGGTGTACGAGATTCCGGTCGGCCGCGGCCGGCGCTGGCTGGCCGAAGGGCCGGCGGCACTTCTGGCGGGCGGCTGGAACATCGGCGCCATCGTGACTTTGCAGGACGGCAGCCCGGTGGGTCTTACCGTACAAACGAATACGACCAACGCGTTCACTCCCGGCGCGCTC
>JACOTZ010000466.1 GCA_016178155.1 Acidobacteriota bacterium | reverse complement strand
CCAGCTTTTCCCGGGCGGCTTGCGGGAGGGCGGCGTCCGAGTCCTTCACCAGTCGAACCGGATGTCGAAGCGCGAGAGCCGGGTCGTAGCCGAGGGAGGCATTGAGAAAGCTCGCAATAGAGCCGTTGCGGCGCTCGCGGGTGGCGCGCAGGCGCTGTTCGAGCGGCATGGGGATCTCGACCGGCTCGCGTCCGACCTGGATGGCGCCCGAGCGGAACAGCCACGCCGACTGGCCGAAGTTGGGGAACTTGGTCCAATCGCCGTTGATGTTGAAGCCGTTGGGCACGCCGTCGTCCCAGCCGCGCCCGTGGGAGTAGGCGAAGTGCATCACTGAATCCCAGTCCTGGAAACGGCCAAAGACGGCGATCACAGGATCGGTCTCGGCCGCGTGCGTATTGGGCCAGGGCTGGTTGTATTCGCTGACCGTGTAAGGCCGGCCCGCCTGGTGGCCGGCCGCCATGTTGAGCAGCGACTGCAGGCCCGTACCCACGGCGGAGGTGTCGCGCATGCGCCAATCCCGGCCGTCCCAGGCGCGATTCGGGAAATTGTAGTGATCGATGTAGAAGTGATGGTCCTGGTAATCGAGGCTCTCGTGGCTGTCGAGGTTGGCAAGACCGCCGAAGGAGAGCTGTGTGCCGGCGACGGGCACCAGAGGACCGGTGGCCTCGCGCACCACCGCGAGGATGCCGTCGAGGTAGGCGCGGTCGCAGCCGATGAGAAACAGCAGATAGTCATTCAGGCGCGGCCCGGTTGCGAGCTCCGCCTGCGCGACCAGCGGCACACTCTTTGCTTCCAGGCTCTCGTCCTCGCCGAGGCCTCGGCGGCCGGCTGCGTAGAGCTTCCAGTTGCGAATGTAGACGGGAGCGCCGACGTTCTCGATGGAGAGACCGAAGCGGCCGCCGTTTTCGATGGAGAAGGACGGCTGCACGCTCATGCGGAATTTTTGCCACGCAGCCGTAACCGTTACAGTCCGGCCGGCGACTGTGCGCCAGGGGTTGGCATCCTGCTTGACATCCCAGTAGATGCCGCGGCCGGCGCCCGGAGCGAGGCCCGCCCGCAACTCGACCTCGGCGGTGTAGGCGCGGCCCGCGGCGACTGAGAATCCGGTCTGCTTGACGATGATCGGGGCGCCGCCGCCGGTGGTCTCGACGCGCACGACGGGCGATTCCTCGCGCTCGGCGGCGGGCTCGAGGCGGGCGGGGAAGCGGGTATGGTTCTCGATCACCCAGCGTTCGCCGAGCAGGTCGGGGCCGTCGGCTTCGCTAGCGCCCCAGGCTTCGCGCAGCGCCTCGGTATTTGGGTATGCGGCGGCAAGATGGGTGTTCCACTGGCGTGTCAGCTCGCTGCGGTAATCGCCAGTGACGATTGTGTCGAGCGACTGCCGCTGCCAGGTGTCGATCAAAGAGGACTCGTTGTTGATCTCCACCACGCCCAGGGCGGGATCGTCGTTGAGCTCGAGGGCCTCGATCACTTGGCGCGTGAAGTCGGCCTGCAGCTCAATCATGCGCGGCCAGAACACGTGCAAGGGCTTACTCTGCCTGGGAAAGGTTTCGTGGGCGGGCACGTCGTCGATGGCGGGCCGGAACTGGTATCCGACGTGGAGGTTCAGGTCGATGTAGATGCCTTCGGCCTTGAGAGCGTCGATAAAGCGGCGAAGGCGGGTGACGGCGACCGCGTTAAGCGTGGGGTAGGGCCCGGTGGTGAGCAGACTCCCGGCGTTGGCGGGCTTGGCGTCGGGCGATGAATCCATGTGGTGGAGCCGGACGAGGTTGACACCGAGCCGGCTCAGCCTGGCGGCAATACGCGCGGCATCCTGCTCAGCCGGAAAATTGGCTCCGAAGGCGAGATTGACGCCGAACAGGTGCACCCGCTCGTCGTCCCCGGTATTGGGCGTGAGGTCAGGGCCGAGGCGGAAGAAGTGACTGTCGCGGATGAACAGCCGATCGGCGGGGGTGATCGGGTGGTTGAGGAAGCTGAAATCCGGCGCGCCGGAAAGCCGGTCCTGATCGATGGCGAACGGGTAGAAGTCGGATTGGGCGACAGCAGCGGTCGCTACGGCGAGGAGGGCGGCCAGCCCGAGCGCCGGGCGGATGTTTCCCATGAGAGCCTCGGCCCGTCCCTCCGCGGGCGCTGAGGTTATGATATCTCCAAGGGCGGCCAGCCGCGGAAAGCGTGCAGGTGTTGTAGGTTCTTGGATTTTCAGGGGGCCGCCGGGTGATGCGGTCGTGGCTCGCCGTTGAGAGGCGTGCCCAACCGGACGCACGCCGCGGGATGCGGCAGTTTCGTCGCAGGTTCGCGCATCCTTTGCAATCGGATGAACGTCTAACGAAGTAAATACCCGCCGCTTTTTTTGTTCATGCACAAGCCTGCTGTTCTCGCCACCATCTTTTTTGCTTCTATCGTTGCGCTGCCTACGCGTGCGGTGCGCGTCTCGCAGGCGCAGACGCTTGCGGCCGAGCCGGCGGTGCCGGACGGCCTGCAGATTGTCTCGCTCAACCTGATGCGACAGACCGACCCGCAGGTGATCGCGCGCGAGCTCCAGGCGAATCCGAGGCTGCGCAACTCCGATGTTTTGCTCTTGCAGGAGGTGGTGCAGCCCGAGGGCGCGGACAGCGTGGCGCACCTGCTGGCCCGCGAGATGGACCGGCACGTGCTGTTTGCGCCCGCGTTCGTGCTGCGGGCCGGGGTAAATGAAGGGCTGGCGATCGTCAGCCGCTATCCCTTGCGCGATCCAGGCGTTCTCCGGCTGAAGGCGAACCATCTGCGCTTCCATACGCGCAAAAGGATCGCTTTGTCGGCGACCGCGGAGACGCCGCTCGGCGCCGTGCGCATCTTCAACACGCATCTCGATAACCGCATCAATTCGGACGCGAAGGTCGAGCAGCTTGCGCCCGTGCTCGAGGCTGCGTCGGCATTCGAGGGGCCGCGCCTGATCGGCGGCGACCTTAACACCGGCAATCTCTACTGGCTCGCCAATGTCGTGCCCGTACCGCTGCTGCAGGGGCAGGCAGGGGCGGTGGCGCGGCAGATGGCCGAGCACGGGTTTGCGACGCCATTCGTCTCAACCGGCGCGACCTACGATCTGCTCGGGCTCCGGCTCGACTGGTTGTACGTCAGGGACATGCGTTCCGTGCGCAGCGGGATCGAGCCGCTCGACTTTTCGGATCATCACGCCATCTGGACGGTGTTCCAGCCGGTGGCGGGCGCCGCGCTCGCGCATTCGGCAGCGACGCCGTAGCGCGCACTTCCCGCATCGGCAGCACGGGCGTTACACACGCGCCTGATCGATGCCGGCCCGATTCCACGAGCTCGTTCAGCGATCAGCGCCTGGCGCGGTCCGGCCCGACCCGAACCCGCGCGAACCAGGCGCTGAAGAGCCGTGCGCTTTGGGCATCGAGGCCGCGCAGCTCGATCTCGCGCCGCTCCACGGCGCCGAAAGACGCCGGGCGGCGCAGCCGCATTGACAAAGTTCCGCCCTGCAGCCTGGCTTCGTGGATATTCACACGGCCGAAAATGGCTGATAGATTCGGATCGACGTCATCGACGATACCCATCTGATCCGAGAACAGGACCAGCTTCCCCGGGTGAACGCCGCCGTCGACCGGGATCTGGACGGCATGCACGAACAGGCCCGGCGACTCCGTTTGAGAGGCTGCAAGAGATGCTGCCGCCAGGGCCACTATGGCCAGCTTCATATGACCCTGGACGCCGGCAGACCGGCGCGTTCCGCGAGTCACCGTTAGCGTTGCCGGAGCGCGCGGGCGGCGGCACGAAACGTGTAGCACACCGCCTGACTCTTACAAACAGCGATAGGTTCGCGTGACCGACAGGAAAGTTCGCCATTCCAGCAGCTTTCTCCACAAAGACGACGTCACGTAGCTTCGCAAACCTCGTTCCTCCTGGCCGGCTCCGGTGAGGCAACATCGCAGCGCCGGAGCCGCCTCTTTTTCCGGGCTACTCGAGACACCGCGGCAACTGGCGGCGAAGATCCGTGGCGCTTTTGATACCGCCGATGGCACAGAGCTTTTCGCGCCAGGAGATGATCTCGCCGGCGCGGATGACACTGAGAGCCGCTTCCGAGTAGTCAAGAGTGGTGCCGTTCCACATCTCGACGTAGCCCAGGTTTGGCGGCCTGGCCGTGAACGCGCGCTGGCGGCTGATCGACGGCGGAAATCCCCAAGTCCAGATGTTGAACCCGGGCGTGCGCGCGGGGTCAATGATGCGGACCACGGCCTCGCGGGTCTCGTGCGACAGCGCCGCGAACCAAGGCTCGCGCAACGGCGTCGACATGAGGTCGCCCATATCCATCCAGGCCTTGGCGAAGCGGAGCGGGGAAGAGTCCGCCGGGCCGGCCATGCCCTTCATCCAGGAATTGAAGGGACGATCCGCGGGCACGAGCCGATCCGCGGGCACGATAAATTCGGTATCCGGGCCCAACTGTTCCTCGCCGCCGGGCGCAAACATGTTGTTGGTCCAGTGCGAGAAACGCACGTCGCGGCCGGTCTGATTCCGGATGGTGATTTCGACCTCGAGCGACCGCCGGCCGAGGCGCGCCGTGCAGGCGATCTCCTGCTCGAGGCCGGTGAGCGGCTCGGTGACGAACATGCGGACGGCGGCCTCTTCCGGCGTGGCTTTGACAACCTGGCTGCTCCACGGCAGCGCGTGGCTGGCGCCATGCTCGCCACGGGGAAGCGTGTGCTCGATGCCGCCCCAGGTGACCCAATAGCCGGTATCGTTACGGGCGCGGATGGGCATCGCCGCACGGTTGATCCAGAGCTGCTCGTGCTGTGTGGGCTTATAGAAGAACGAGTAGATTAGGCCGCGGGCGGGGAGTAGAGTGGCGCGAAAGAGCTCGTTTTCGAGCGTGACGGCCTCCTGCGATCGTTTGACAATACGGGGCGGCCGCGACTCGAACAGCTCCCAGTCGAGTACGGGTACGCCGGCCGGATTCTTCTTCAGCGCGAACTCGTATTCGACGTAGGAGACCGGGAGCTTGCGGTGTTTCAACCGAACGCGCTCGGCGGCGTGCGTGCTGACAGCGACCAGCAGTAAGGCCGCGATACACGCTACAGATGAACTCCTCGAAGTCCGCTGCCGGCCCGAGTTACTCATGATCGTGCCGGGCTTCGCGAGAGGCCGCCCGCACCGCCCCGGGCGCCCGGTCCTGGCACTGCGTGCATCGTGATTTGATCCAGCCGAACCGGAACAGGCAGAGCCCGTCTTGCATCGAATAACACAAAGCTCTGGCCCATTTTATCGAGCTTACCTTTGTGCTAAACTCTCTTCCCGGAGAGGTGCAAGGGCGCGAGTCGCCGCGAGGGTCGCGCTGTCTGCACGTGTCATGATCCGCGAGGAGGGGCAATGATGCGGGTTGCCGTTCTGCTTTCCTTTTGCGCGGCTGCCGCCGCGCAGGTTCCGAAAACCTGGGATGAGAAAGCGCTGAAGGACTGGGCCACACCGCTGGCGGGACTTGGGGTGCGGCCGGGTCATTACGCGGAAGCCGAGTACTACAAAGCGCCGGTCGACAACTTGCGAACCTATCCGGTCTACTATCCCGGACGCGAGCCGGACGGGTATTGGGAGATGCTCGCGCGGGTCGGGCCGAAGCCGCTGATCGAGCGCGACAAGATCAAGTCCGAAGCTGACTGGGTAGCCGCGGGGAAGCGGGTCTTTGAAGAGCTCGACATAATAATGTTCCGCAGCTACGACCCGAAGCTGATCGCGACCGCACAGTCGCGCGAATATTACGAAAAGGCCAAGGTGAGGCCGCGGCCGGATGGCACGGTCCCGGGACTCCGCTGGGTACCGACGGACAAGGGAGTTGCGCTCTCACTGGACAATTGCGCCGGTTGCCATACCCGGCGCCTGGAGGATGGAAGCATCCTTCGGGGCGCTCCTGGGAATGAGTCGATTGGTCCGCTGGTGGGAGCGCTTGCGATCGCCGGTGCGTCTCCGATTCCGCTGCCGGGCGATTCGCCGGGCATGATGCTGTGGCGGGGATCGACCGTGCCGTGGATCAAGGACGACCTTCACGAGAGCATCCGAACCATGACGCCCGAGGATCTTCGCGAGCTGGGTCGAGGCGCATTCGCAACGGGCATCTTTCCACGCTGGAACGGCAGCCCGTTTCATCCCAACAAAATCCCTGACCTGATCGGGATCAAAGACCGCAAATACATCGACCATACGGCGACGCAACGGCATCGCGGACCCGGCGACATCATGCGCTATGCAGCGCTGGTGAGCTATGCCGATGTGAGCGACTTCGGTTCCCACCGCATACTCACGGATGCGCAGCGGCGGATTTACGGGAGGTCGCTTGACGAGGGGCTCTATGCTTTGACGATGTATCTCTACTCGCTCGAGCCGCCACCCAACCCGAACAAATTCGACACCAAGGCGGGCGCCGGGCAGAAGATGTTCAGGCAGGCAGGGTGCGCGGGTTGCCACACTCCGCCGCTGTATACGAACAACAAGCTCACGCTCGCGACGGGCTTCACACCGCCGAAAGAGCATTTCAAGTTCCTGGACATCATGCCGATGTCGGTGGGGACGGATCCGCAGCTCGCGCTGCAGACCCGCAAGGGCACCGGCTATTACAAGGTGCCGTCGCTCAAGGGGCTCTGGTATCGCAGCCGGCTTCTACATGACGGTTCGCTGACGAGACTCGAAGAGTTGTTCAATCCCGACCGCCTGGGCGACGACTTTGTACCGAGCGGTTTCATCGGATTCAAGCTGAAGGCGCGTGCGATCCGCGGTCACGAGTTTGGATTGAAGCTCGCGCCGGAAGAGCGCGAGCAGTTGATCGCGTTTCTGAGGACGTTGTAGGTTCCAGGGGGAGAAGCCAGCGGGCCAGCCGTTGGGAAGCGCGCGGTTACTCGAGCCTGCGGACCTCAACGGGCCGGGTCCGGGCATTCCCAGGATTTGCGGGAGTGATCGAGCCGTTCTGCCGCAGCTTCGAGGAGAGCCGGAGGCATACGCATAAAGCCGCGGCGCGTTCTCGCTTCATGCTCCAAGATCCCCGATCATAAACGAGGCCACCTGTAGTAGTATTGAAGATTCGAGGCGAAATCCAGCACGGCAAGGTACGTGAACACCTTGAAGGAGTGTCTATGTGGAACCGCAGGAAAGACGATGAATATCCGTCCCGCAATACAGCGCAGCCATCCCACGAACCGGCGCGCGAAGTGACACCACCGCCCGCGGCCGCAGCGCGCCACGAGCAACCCGCGACCTCGGGCAGCTCGGCCACCATCGGCAAGGCAGTGATGGTGAAGGGCCAGATCTACAGCCGCGAGGATCTGATGATCGACGGCGAGGTGGAGGGCACGGTGGAACTGCAGGAGCACCGCCTCACCGTAGGTCCCAACGGCCGTGTGCAGGCGGGCATCAAGGCAAAGGAGATCGTGGTGCTCGGCACGATCCAGGGCAATGTCGAAGCCGCCGAGAAGATCGAAATTCGCAAGGAAGCCAAGCTGGTCGGTGACATCAAGACAGCCCGGATCGTCATCGAGGACGGAGCGTACTTCAAAGGCAGCATCGACATCGCGAGGCCGGAACCGGCCAAGCCGGCGCCGGCCGCCGCCCCGAAGCCGGCGCAGGTCCAGCCCGCCGTGCCCGCAGCGGCGAGCGCCAGCAGCGAAGTGAAGCGATAGCAGTTCGGCCTCCCGAGCTGCCCGCGTAAGGGGCAGGTTTGTTCAGGCACCGGTTGAGAGCATTTCTCGGCGGAAGCTCCGCCACGGAATCGCCAGCGCGCGTGGCCGCGGATGGCGGCCTGTCAGCCCGCAAGCCGACCGGTCCCACGTTCAACCGGCACAGCAGCGGGCTGGACCAGTTTTTCTCCTCTCTCGCGGGGCGCACCGGCCTCTCGATTCTCGACTTCGGCGGCGCCAGTCAAGCCAATATCAGCTTCATCACCGAACTCGGCTACCGGCTCACTTCCGAGGATTACGTGCGCTCGCTCGACCTGGCTTTCGGCGATGGCGACCAGTTCTACGAGAACCAGGCCGATCCCGACCGCCTGCAGGGGTTTCTGCACGAGAACCTGGATTTTCCGCGGGAGAGCTTCGACGGCGCGCTGGTCTGGGACGCACTGCAGTTCCTTTCGGCCGATCTTCTCCACATCACGGTCGCGCGCCTGGAGCAGATCCTGCGGCCGGGGTCGTCGCTGCTGGCGTTTTTTCATGCGGACGAGAAGGTGTCGCAAGTGCCCGTGCACACCTACCGCATCGTGGACCACAAGACGCTCATGCTGACGCCGCGCGGCATGCGCAAGCGCGCCGAGCACTTCAACAACCGGGCGCTCGAACGCCTGTTTCATAATTTCGATCTGAAGTTTTTTCTGACGCGGGACAGCCTGCGCGAGATCCTGGCGCGGCGATAGCCGCTCGCCGCCCGCACACCGCTTGCTCACGCGCGCGGCTCGGCAACCGTCAGCGTTCCGAGGCGCGCGGTGTGCCGTCCGCCAGCGCTTGCCGGGGCGCGGGCTCGTGCATTCTGAGCCGCGACCGTGAGAAGGTGTGAAAAAATTGATTTCGGGCCTCTTCTCCACAGGCTAACCGAGTGCAAACATTGAAGGCCGGAAATGGTTTTTTCGAATATTTCACACCTTCTGAGGGAGCGGTGGACAACTGTGAGGCCGCGCTCCCTAATCGGTCTCCCCGCGCAGCAGAGAAGTTCAGGCGCGGAAGGGGTTGAACTCCTTCTCGTGGGCGATGGTCGTGAGCTCGCCGTGGCCGGGAATGACGATGGTCTCCTCGGGCAGGGTGAGCAGCCGGGTGTGGATGGATTCGAGGATCTGGCGGCTGTTGCCGCCCGGCAGGTCGGTGCGT
>JACOTZ010000225.1 GCA_016178155.1 Acidobacteriota bacterium | reverse complement strand
TTCAGCGCCAGAAACGTGAGCTGAACCGCGCGCCGGATCTGCTGGGAGCGGTCGTAATCCGTCCGCCGCACCCATTCGTCGCGGCTCTTCTTGGTCCGTTGAGGCAGTGAAACCGTGGCCATGGCAACTCACACCGCGGCTGCGGCGCTCTCCGCGCCGGAGTAGTCCGCAGCCGCCAGGCCGCACGCCCACATGGCGTCTTTGAAGTCCCGCATGACTCCAGCATGGGCCAGGGCTGCAAGAAACTCAGCGGTCAACGGTCCCTGCGAACTCCGAGGCCCTTTTTCTGCGCGGAATGATCTTGGAAAGCACTCGCAAGATCGGGTTCTTCTTCTCATCTTTGTCAGCGGCAGCGGCGGCTGGAGTTGAGACAGGCTTGGCAGAGGCGGGCGCGGATTCGATCGCGGCCGGGACCGGTTTGGCCGGCTGCGGTTGGACTGGCAGTTCGGGCGCGGTCGAGCTCTCGACCTGCGGCACCGGGGAAGCTTGCGAAGCCGCGGCTTCAGGCGCAAAAGGCTCGACCTTCGGCGGCGGCCTCGTGGGCTCCAGAACCGTCTGGGTGGCAGCGGGTGGAGCCGGCTTGCGGCGCGACGGCTTGCGGGACCCGGGCCTTTCGCTCTCCCGCGGCGCCTCGCGCGAGAGCATCGCAGGTTGTGCACGTTCCGAGGCGGGCTCCGGCAACGCTCCCGCACCCGGCGGCGACGCGGTGGGTGCCGTCGTTTCAACCAGTGGAGAGGATACGGCGGTCGGCTGCACTTCCTTGTTGACCGGCGCCGCCGGATCACTTGCGGCCGGCTTCCCGGGTCCGCCCTGCTCCACCGGCGAATGCGGCAGCCGCGCCATCAGCAGCAAAGCAAACAGAATGCCCACGGTCGCGAGCACCAGGCGCTGGCCCACCGAGCTGCGAACCGCGGTGTGCACTGTCGGTACTTGCACACCGCGCACCTTGCTCGACGACTTTCGGGGGGTACCCGGGTCGGCGGCGCGGAAAGCGCTCTCCACGAACGGATCGAGCGCATTCAGGAATTCCTTCGCCGACTCGTAACGGTGCACCGGAGACTTGGCCAGTGCCTTTAAGATGATTTCACTCAAGCCCGGCGGCAGATTCGGATTGAGCTGCTCGGGGGGAATCGGGTCGCGGTTGACGTGCGCCAGCATCAGTGAAAACGCGTTGTCGTCTTCAAACGGCGGCCGGCCGACAGCGATCTCGTACAGGATCGCGCCGATCGAATAGATGTCGCTGCGCGCATCGACGGTGGCGAGCCCCCGCACCTGCTCCGGCGACATGTAGCCGAGCGATCCGACAGCCGTGCCGCGCTGCGTCAGCCTGACGTCGTCGGCCGCTTTTGCCAGGCCGAAATCCATCAGCTTGACCGTGCCGTCAAGCGCGATGATGATGTTGGCCGGCGCGATGTCGCGATGGACGACGGACTGGGCGTGCGCGTAATCGAGCGCGGACAGCGCCTGGCACATGTAATCAAGCCCGCTCAGCAGCGGAACGCTGCGCTGCTCGAGAAGCGCCTCGAGCGGTCTGCCCTCGACGTATTCCATCACCAGCGCCACCCGGTCCTCTAACCGGAAGGCGTTGTAGACGGCGGCGATGTTGGGATGGCTCAGGCGGGCGTGAACTTCGATCTCCCGCAGGAAGCGCTTGAACTGGTCCGGCCCGCTTTCCCAGTCCGGGGCGACGATCTTGAGCGCTTCAATGCGGCGGGTGATCGTGTGCTCAACTTTGAACACGCGACCCATCCCTCCTGTACCCGCAACCCCCAGAATGCGGTACGGTCCGATGATCTCGCCGGTTCTGAAACTCACGTGAACGTTCTCTGTCGGTTGCTCCCCAGGCGGAATGACATCCCCGCCCTCAACCCGATCGCACCGGACCGGGCATCTCGTCTCCGATCCATAGTGATTATTTCATGATCCGGAGGGCCCACCAAGCAAATCGTGGCGGCGTGGTCCTCCCGTCCGCGAAGCGGCACCTCGTTCCTATTCCGGCCTAAGGGGAATTCCTTAGCCCTGCATACGAGGATACACCGACATCGGGGCGCCGGTGTGTTGCGAGCTCCGGCTGCGGTCAGTATTTCGCGCCTACGGGCGGGCGAAAGCTGCCTGGTCCGCCTGCCAGGCCGCGAGGAGGCGGCTGCGGGCGCGGTGAAGCCGGGTTTTCACCGCCGGGACGCCGATGCCGAGGATCCGCGCCGTATCTTCGCCGGAAAGCCCGCGGAGAATCCGCAGCGCGATCACCTGCCGGTCAGAAGGGGCGAGCGAGGCGACAATGCGGTGCAGCGTCGTCCGGCGCTGAGAGCGAATGGCGAGTTGTTCGGGGTTATCCGGCGCCCACCCGACGTGACCCGCCGGCATGGTTACCTCCAGGACCCATTGGGCCTGCCTCGACTGCCGCCGCCTCGAATGATAGGCCGCATTCTTGGCGATCCGGCAGAGCCAGGTAAAGAACGCCGCTTCCCCGCGATAGTGCGCGGCGTAGCGAAAGACCGCGAGGAAAGTCTGCTGCACCAGGTCATCGATATCCTGCGGCGGTACGCGCAGCAGTCGAAGAAGACGGACAACGGCGGACCTGTGCCGCTCTACCAGGACCTCGAACGCGGAATGGTCTCCGCGGGCCGTCCCCCGCACCAGCTCTTCGTCGGTGAGAAGCTGAAACTCGCGGCGGGGCGAAGCGCCCGCATAGCGCGCAGTTTCGGCTCCGAGAGCGCCCGCGGCCCTAGTCCGCATGTCTCCCCGCATCCGTCCCCGGGCGTCGCCGAAGAGTATGTGCACGTATGAAGCCGATCTCGATCATCTCTCCCCTCCGTTTGCGGAGAAACTCTCTCTCTCTGCCGCGCTGCGCCGTGGACGGCTGGCGGCACAAACTTCGCAGCCGCCCGTCCGAGGCCGTCCCTACGAGAAGCCTAGCCGCATGGCAAGCCGCAGGTCGCAAAAGAGTTGTAAAGGAATTGTGAATAAAGCAGGCTCTGTGCCGCGGCAGGAAGCTAAGGCGGGCGCATTTTACAAGTTGTTTACAATTCGGTTGCGCCCCCGGCCGCCGGCGGCGCGACAATCAGGAATCAGCTGGCCGCAGCGAGGGAGCCGCGCATCGGAGCGTGATTGGGTGGGCGGGCCGGGCAACTACGTTGAGAGTAGAGAGCTAAAATTCTGGCATGCAAACGATCCTCGTCATCGAGGATGATGAAAGCCTGCGCGACACGATCGGCGTGCTCCTCGAGCAGGAGGGATTCAAAGCCGTTCTGGTCGGTGACGGCAGGAGCGGGCTCGATCAGGCGCTGGCGCTGAAACCCGACCTGATGATGGTCGATCTCCGGCTGCCGGGCCTGAGCGGCATGGAGGTCTGCAAGCAGGTGCGGGCGGCGGCACTGCCGACTCCCATCGTCGTGCTCAGCGCGCTCGCCGACGAGGTGGACAAAGTGCTGCTGCTCGAGCTGGGCGCGGACGATTACGTGGTGAAGCCGTTCGGCACGCGCGAGCTGCTGGCGCGCATCCGCGCCGTGCTGCGCCGGACGGGACCGGAGCGCACCCGCGTGGTCGCATTTAACGAAACGGAAGTGGATCTGGAGCATCGCATTGTGCGCCGGCGGGGGGAGGAGATCAAGTTCACGCCCGCCGAATACAATCTCCTCACGTTTTTCCTCCAGAACCCGAACCGGCCGCTGACTCGCGACCTGATTCTCAACTCCGTATGGGGCTACGAATCCTACCCGAACACGCGCACGGTGGACGCCCACATCGGGCGGCTGCGGCAGAAACTCGAGCCGGAGCCGAATGTCCCGCGTCATTTTCTGACGGTTCATGGTGTAGGCTATCGCTTCGTCCCGTGAGCGGAGGTAGCAGTCGCATGGGGTGACCTCGTTCCGCGGGACCGTGCTGGTGGTGGAGGATGCGGGGTCGTGCGCAACCACGCTGGAGATTGCGCTGGCGCGCATCCCCGGGCTGGCGGTGCGGGTGGTATCGTCCGCCGAGGAGGCGCGTCTGGTCCTCGATCAAGGCGGCGTCTGTGCGCTCGTGACAGACGTGCATCTGCCGCGCGCCAGCGGTCTCGACCTGATAGGTTGGGTGCGTGCGCGCGAGCCGCTGGCGCGGCTGCCCATCGTCGTCATCAGCGGTGATAGCGACCCCCAGACTCCTGCCGCCAGCCTCCGCCTGGGCGCGGACGCCTATTTCACAAAGCCGTTCTCCCCCTCCGAGGTGCGGCAGAAACTGGAGGACCTGATCTATGCAAAGCCAGGCACGCCGGCTGTGCCGTAGCGCGGCGGCGGTGGTGCTGGTCTGCGGGATGCCGTTGTGCGGCCAGGCGCCGGCTGACATGCGGGCGATTCTTGAAAGGCTGGAGCGCCTGGAGCGCCAGAACGCCGAGCTGCTGCGGGAGGTGCGCGCGCTCCAGGCCGAACTGGGCCAGCGGCCGGCCACCGCGCCGGCCCTCGTGGCTCCCACCGAAGAGCGCCTGGAGGTGCTCGAACGGCGCAGCGAGGAGCAGGCTCAGGCGAAGGTGGAATCCGCCCAGAAGCTACCCGTGCGTCTCAACGGCATGGTCCTGTTCAACGCTTTCCTGAATCGGGGCTTTTCGGGCGGAGCGGAGTTCCCCACCACGGCGGCTCTAAGTCCCGGAGCCGGCAGCGGGGGAGCCACGCTGCGCCAGAGCCTGATCGGGCTCGAGTTTGATGGCGGGCAAACCGTCGCGGGCGGCCGCGTGTCGGGCTCGCTCCAGATGGATTTCTACGCCGGCTCTTCTTCGACGCTGAATCACGTGTTTCGCATCCGCACCGCCGCGGCGCGCATTGACTGGAAGCGGACGACGCTCATGGCCGGCCAGGACAAGCCGATCTTCTCCCCCCGCGACCCGACTTCGCTGGCGCAAGTCGGCGTGTCGCCGCTGACCGCCGCGGGCAATCCCTGGCTGTGGCTACCGCAGGTGAAAGTCGAGCAGCGCTTCTCGTTCGGAGAAGAGACAGGCCTGCGGGCTCAGCTCGGCGTGCTGCAAACGAATGAGTTTGGAGCCACCGTCCCGGCTGAGTACGCGTCGGGCCTGGCGCGGTCGCGGCCGGCAATCGAGGGGAGATTCGAATTCAAGCACCGCGGCCTCGAGCTGGCACCGGGTTTTCACCGCAGCACCACGCACGTGGCCGGCGCCTCGCTTCCTTCCTACGCGGTTTCCCTGGACTGGTTCTTCAGCCCCTGGTCGAAGCTGCAGTTTACCGGGCTCGCGTTTAGCGGCGAAAACATCGCCAATCTGGGCACGCTGCGGCAGGGCTTCACCATCGTCGATTCTGAAAGACTCCTGCCTGTCCACAGCCGCGGCGGCTGGGCGCAAGTGGCGTACCTGCCGACGGCCAGGCTCTCCTTCAATGTAATGGCGGGCCAGCACGATGACAACGACGACGACCTGCCGTTCGGGGGGTTCGGTAAGAACCAGGCGTATGCCGGAAACGTCATGTATCGTCTCGCCCCGAATCTGCTGGTGGCGTTCGAGACATCGCAGGTGCGCACGCGCTACGTCCGCGGGCCGCTGCGGCTCAACACTCACTATGACCTGGCTCTGGCGTATCTGTTCTGACCGCTCGCGGCCGCGCCTGCTGGCTGCCCTGCTCGCGGCGGCGCTGTCTCTCGAGGCCGCCGCCATCACCGGCAAAGTGGCGCTCCAGCGCTCGAACGGCAAGCCTTCGCACGATTGCTCCGGCGTCGTGCTCTGGCTCGAACCGGCCGGTGGCGCGCCCGTTGACCCCCATCCGATCGCGGCGAAGATGGTGCAGAAGGACAAGAAGTTCGCGCCGCACGTGCTCGCCATCCCGGTGGGCTCGTCGGTCGATTTCCCCAACTTCGACCCGATCTTCCACAACGCTTTCTCGAACTACAACGGCCAGATCTTTGACGTGGGTCTGTACCCGCCCCGGACTTCGCGCATCGTGCGTTTCCGCCGCAGGGGCGTCGTCCGCGTCTTCTGCAACATCCATCCGGCGATGAGCGCGGTGATCGCCGTGCTTCCCACGCCCTGGTTCGATGTCAGCGTACGCACCGGCGCGTTTGAGATCCGGGATGCGCCGCCGGGCGCGTACCTGCTGAAAGTCTTCCACGAGCGCGCCACCGAAGCCACTCTGCGGAAGCTCGAGCGCCGGGTGGTGGTGTCCGCCGCGAGCCTGGAGCTTCCACGGATCGTGATCTCGGAAGCAGGCTACATTCCGCTGCCGCACAAGAATAAATACGGCAGAGAGTATCCCACGGTCATCCGCGACACTCCGATTTATGGAGCGCCCCAATGATCGCTCGCGCGCGCGTGTCCCTGCTCTGGAAGATTCTGCTTTCGACCTCGGTGGCGATCACGCTGCTGTTCGGCATCACCGGGTGGATCGTGCAGCGCCACGCGGCCGCGTCGATCTCGAGCACGCTGCACGAGGAGGTCCGCGCCAGTTTCCGCGCGTACGACTCGCTCTGGAAGTCCCGTGCCCGCATGCTGGCATCGGTGAGCCGGGTGCTCAGTTCCATGTCCGATGTCCGGGCCGCGTTCAGTACCGGAGACCGCGCCACGATCCAGGACACCGCGGGCGAGCTGTGGGCGCGCATCTCCCAGCTCGACGCCGTGTTCCTGGTCACGGATGCGCAGGGGCGGGTGATCGCCTCGCTGGGCGGTCAGCCCAGCCAGCCGATCGGCGGGCAACTCGAGTTTGTCGTTACCGCCCGCACGCGGTTCCCCGACCAGGCGTCCGGCTTCGTGTTCATCACAGACCGTCTTTACCAGGTGGTGGTCACGCCGGTGTACGTGCAGTCCGGCGCCGAACAGGTGCTGCTGAACGTCTTTGTGGCCGGTTACCTGATCGACTCCCAGCTCGCGGGCCAGTTGAAGGAGGCGACCGGAGGCAGCGAGTACCTGTTCCAGTCGCGCGGCCGCGTGCTCGCGTCGAGCATGGGGCAGGCGGCGAGCGAGCAGGTTGCGGCGCTCACGCGGGCGGGCCGCGTCCCCGATGACTATGCGCCGCTCGGCAGTGAGCTACGGGACCTGAAGGGTGCCGCCGTGGCCGAGCTCTGGATTCTTCGCTCGTTCGAGTCGGCGCGCCAGGCGATCGCCAAGCTGCGCCGCGACATTGTCTTCATCTACCTGCTGGCGCTCTCCGGCGGACTGGTGCTGACGGGACTGCTGGCGCGCCGGATGGTGGGGCCGATCAAGGAACTCGACCGCGCCGCCGCGGAAGTCGCCAGGCAAAACTACCACCACCGCGTCGCCGTGCGTGGCCGCGACGAGCTGGGCCGCCTCGCCGAAACCTTCAACGCCATGTGCGAATCCATCGAAACCGCGCGCGAAGACCTGATCCGGCAGGAGCGCATCGCTACGATCGGCCAGCTCTCAACTTCCATCATTCACGATCTGCGCAACCCGCTGGCCGCTATTTACGGCGGCGCGGAAATGCTGGTGGATGGCGAGCTGCCCAAGCCGCAGGTGAAGCGGCTGGCGGCGAACATCTACAAGGCGTCGCGCCACATCCAGGACATGCTGCGGGAACTGTCGGAGATCTCGCGCGGCAAGACCGACCGCACCGAGCTCTGCCGGCTGCGCGAGATCGTGATTGCGGCCTGCGATCCCTTGCGGGCACTGGCTGAGGCGGCCCGCGTTGAAATCGGCGTCGATATTCCCGAGGACATCGAGGTGCCGCTCGCCCGGGCGCGCATGGAGCGC
The DNA here is from genome assembly GCA_016178155.1 of Acidobacteriota bacterium. Classification (GTDB taxonomy): domain Bacteria; phylum Acidobacteriota; class Terriglobia; order Bryobacterales; family Bryobacteraceae; genus JACOTZ01. The sequence goes on along the minus strand of JACOTZ010000225.1, from coordinate 4,999 downwards.
GTGTTCGCGAACCTTCTGGTCAATGCCATCGAGGCGATGCAGTCCGGCGGCCGCGTGGAGATCGCGGCGGAGCGCGAGAACCGCGCCGTCTACGTCGACATCACCGACACCGGCCCCGGTCTCCCCGCCTGGGTTCGCAGCCGGCTGTTCCAGCCGTTCGTCAGCGAAGGCAAGAAAAACGGCCTCGGCCTGGGCCTGGCGCTCTCGCGCCAGACCGTCCTCAGCCACGGCGGCGACCTCTGGCTCGTCCCCGGCTCTTCCCGCGGCGCCCACTTCCGCATGAAGCTGAACGCGGGCTGAGGGGCGCGTCTAGGCGCTGACAGAAACGCCGGTCCTCTGCTCGATCGGCACGAAGTCGCGCTGCATGTGGCCCGTATAGATCTGGCGCGGCCGTGCGATCTTCTGTTCGGGATCGGTGATCATCTCCTGCCACTGGGCCAGCCACCCGACCGTCCGCGGGATAGCGAACAGCACGGTGAACATCTCGGGGCGGAAGCCCAGGGCCTGGTAGATGATCCCCGAGTAGAAATCGACGTTCGGATAAAGCCTGCGCTTGATGAAGTATTCGTCCTCGAGCGCGATCCGCTCCAGCTCGAGCGCAATCTCGAGCTTCGAGTTGCGTCCCGTCACTTCGAACACGCGATCGGCCGTCCACTTGATGATGCGCGCGCGCGGGTCGTAGTTCTTGTAGACGCGGTGGCCGAAGCCCATGAGTTTGCAGTGGCCGGCTTTCACCTTCTCGATGTAGGCCGGGATGTTGGCCTGCGTCCCGATTTCATCGAGCATGCGCAGGACTTCCTCGTTGGCTCCGCCGTGCAGGGGTCCCGAGAGGGCAGCCGCGGCGCCGGCAACGCTCACGAAAGGGTCCGCCTGGGCACTGCCGATCGCCCGCATCACGTTGGTACTGCAGTTCTGCTCGTGATCGGCATGGAGGATAAACAGAATGTCGAGCGCGCGCGCCAGCATGGGATGGCTCCGGTACTGGTGCTCCATCATCCTCCACAGCATGTTCATGAAGTTCTCGGTATAAGTGAGGCTGTTATCGGGATAGATATAGGGCAGCCCGCGGCTGTGGCGATAGGTGTAGGCGGCGATGGTGGGGACCTTGCTTACGAGGCGCACAATCTGCTTGGCTCGGATTTCCGGATCGAGAACGTTACGCGCTTCGGGATATACCGTCGAGAGCGCGGCCACGGTGCTGATGAACATGCCCATGGGGTGCGCGTCATAGCGGAATCCCTCGAGGAAGGTTTTCGTGGTCTCGTGCAGCATCGTGTGATGCGTCACCGAGTCCACCCACTCGTCGAGCTGCGACGTCGTCGGCAGATCTCCATTGAGCAGCAGGTAGGCGACTTCGAGAAATGAGCAGTTCTCCGCCAGTTGCTCGATGGGGTATCCGCGGTAGCGCAGGATGCCTTTGTCGCCGTCGATGAATGTGATCGAGCTTTGGCAGGACGCAGTGTTGAGGAACGCCGGATCGTAGGTCATCAGGCCGAAATCGTCGGCGCCGGTCTTGATCTTGCGGAGATCCATGGCGCGGATGGCGCCCTTCTGGATCGGGACCTCGTAGGTACGATCGTTGCGCTTGTCGGTAATGCTCAGCGCGTCGGTTGACATGACTACCTCCTTCAGCGGAGCGACAAAAAAGGTCAACGGATGAACATCACGCCAGCCAGGGCGCGAAAGGCAACCGAGCCAGCGGGGGAAGCCCGGGCAAAGGCCATGCCCGCGTGCCGAACCATCGCTCCGACAGGTGCTTTGCTGTGCCCGCGCCGGGAAGCTGTTGCAAGCGCCAAACGGCTGGGCGCGTGACAAATTCCAATCCAATGATACTGCAAATGGCGGCCGCCGGGGTGGAATTAATGCCGCGCACGCAGGTGGAACGCCGCACGAAAGTACCGGGAGAGTCCCGGCAGGGTGCGCGGCACGCCCGCAAGCCGCTTATTGGTAGCGAAGGGCCGCCGCGGGATGGACGCGAACGGCGCGGCGGGCGGGAACAAAGGCCGCGAGCGCCGCGACGGCCACCAACACGAGAACGACGGCGGCGAACGTGACCGGGTCGCTCGGACTCGTGTGGTACAACTGGGCGGCGATCAGGCGCGTGAGCGCCAGCGATCCGCCGATGCCGAGCGCCACTCCCGCAAACACCAGCAGCAGAGCGCCGCGCATGACGTCGCGGAACACCATGGAACCGGACGCTCCGAGCGCCATGCGGATGCCGATTTCGCGTGTCCGGCGGCTGACCGCGTACGAGAGCACGCCGTAGAGACCGGTGGCGGCGAGCAGCAGAGCCAGTCCACCGAACACCGCCAGCAGGACGGCATAGAATCGCGGACGCGAGGATGCATTCCACACCAGCTTGTCCATGGTCTGCACGTCGCTGATCACCTGGTCGGGGTTGAAGGCACGGATCTCCTTCTGTATGGCCGCGGAAATGTGCATGGGATCTCCGCGGGTGCGCAGGGTCAGGCTGACCGCGAAGGGCGCAAAGAGGTACTGGCGGAAATCGTGGTACATCTCCGCCGCGGGATCATCGGTCAACCCGAGCTGCTTGGCATCGTTGATCACGCCGACGATGGTCGACCACTTCGCACCGAAACCGACGCGGCGCCCGATGGGGTCTTCCCCCGGGAAGTACTTGCGCGCCAGCGCTTCACTGATCACCACCACGCCGGGCGCGCCGGCGCTGTCTCCCTCATTCAGCACGCGGCCGGCGCGCAGCCGCAGCCCCAGGGCGCGGAAGTATCCGGGGCTGGCGCAGCGCAGCTTGACGAGCTGGCGCTCTCCGGGCGCTTGCGGGCGTCCTTCGACGGCAAAGGTTGCGTTCGCTTCCACACCGGCGAGCGGCAGGGGCGTGACCAGACCGGCGGCATTCATGCCGTGAACGGCCTGCACTCGCTCGAGCAGGCGCTGGTAGTAAGCGATCTGGCTGGGCGTGTCGCGAAGGCTCGCCGGCGCGGGCAGGCGCAGCGTGAGCACGTGTTCGGGGTTGAATCCGAGGTCCTGGTTGATGAGACGCTCGAGGCTGCGCAGCATCAGCCCGGCCCCGGTCAAGAGCACGAGCGAGAGGGCGGTCTCGACGACCACGAGCGAGTTCCGCAGGCGCGGCGACCCGGCGCGGATGCCACCGCGCGAGGCCTGCCATGCCGGAACGATGCCGAACAGGATGGCAGTGCAGGCGGAGAGCGCGGCCGTAAATGCCCACACGGCGGCGTCGGTGCGGGCCTGGTCCATGCGCGGCATACCCTGGGGAAGAACCGCGAGCAGTCCTTTCGCCGCCAAGGCGCCGAGCGCGAGGCCGGCCGCCCCGCCGAGGACAGCCAAAAGCAGGCTCTCGGTCAGCAGTTGCCGCGCGATGCGGAGCCGGCCCGCGCCGATGGCCATGCGGATGGCGATCTCGCGGCCGCGGTCGGCGCCTCGCGCGAGAAGGAGGCTGGCGACGTTCAAGCACGCGATGAGGAGCACGAATCCGACCGCTCCGAGCAGCACGAGCAGGGGCAGACGCACAGCCGACGTGAGTTGCCGGTCCAGAGGCGCCAGCCGCACGCGCCAGCCTTTGGCCACATCCTCGGGAGCGATGTTGCGGAGGATGGCTTCGGCCTGTGCGGCGGCCTGCGCCTCGCCAGCGCCTCGTTTCAGCCGCGCGACGATGTTCACGCGCGCTTCGCGACTTCCGCTTTCCTGGGCGTTGGGCTGCCAGGCGGTCCAGAGCGCGAAGCGCTGATCGAAGAAGAAGTCGGCGGGCATCACGCCCACGATCGTATGAGCCTGGCCGTTGATCATGAGCTCGCGGCCGAGGACGTTCGAATCGCCGCCGAATCGCCTTTCCCAGAGACGATGCGAAAGAATGACCACGCCCGGCGCGCCGGGGCGGAAATCCTCGGGGCGATAGAGGCGGCCGATGAGAGGCGGCCGGCCCAGCGTGGAGAAAGCACCGGCCGTGACTCGCCCGCCATAGACGTTCTCCGGCCCTTCGGCGCCGGTCAGCGTCACGTTTTGCCAGCGCGAAGCGGCGATGGCTTCGAATGCTTCCGAGTGCTTCAGGAAGGCGGCGGCGTCGGCCAGCGAAACACCTTGCGCAGCGCCTTTCGGATCTATTTCGTTGAGCTGGTAAAGGCGCTCCGGCTCGTAATAGGGCAGCGGGCGCAGGAGCACCGCATTGACCAAGCTGAAAATCGCGCTATTTGCACCGACGCCCAGTGCCAGAACGGCGATGGCAACAGTGGCAAAAGACGGCCTCCGCAGCAGCGTGCGCGCACCATACCGCAGGTCTTGCAGGAAGGTTCGCATATAGCTTCGACACTACTGTCCCGCTTGGGGTTCCGGCGGCGTGGCTAGTCCATTTTCGCGGCTGGGCTGAGAGCCGCGGATTCTGCCGGATGTTGCACACCGCCTTGGAAGTGAATGCAGCCGGAAGTTCCACGTGATTCGGCGCCGAACGCGGCGCACCCCCTCGGGTGGTCAGTTGGAACAGGAGCCGGGCCCGAAGCAGCCGGAGCAGAGGACTGCGAAACGAACCCAATTTTCGCCGTAAGCGGTGCAGTGTCAACAGATTGCGGCGAGCAAACAGGGGCGGAAGGCGGGGTGGCGGCAGCCTGCGCATCGGCTGGCTGGGAGCTGGGCGGCGGTTCGGCGGGAGCAGCGCCCCTCGTCTCCGCGGGCACAGCGGCGCACGAGGCGGCGGTGGGAATCTCGATGACATCGCCGGGCTCGACGGGCGGGAGATTCAGGGGTTCCGAGCCGGCGGGGAGCGGGTTGCGGCGGATGCGTTCGAGCTGGGCGAGCATCTGGGTGAGCTCGCGGCGCACGGTGGTCTGGTAGCGCATCTGGATTTCGAAGGCGCGCGGGTCCTTGCTCATGCAGATGGAGAGGCCCTCGTAGTAGTCGATGCCTTCGTGTTGGCCGCCGGGCTGGTCGTCCACTTTGCAGCGTATTTTCAAGTTGCGGACGCTGCTGCTCATGAGGGCGGATTCGACGCCGATGGCGCGCTCGAGTCGCC
>JACOTZ010000449.1 GCA_016178155.1 Acidobacteriota bacterium | reverse complement strand
GCTGCGGCGCGCCAAGCTGTCCTCAACGCAACTGCCGACCTATTTCGTCGGCTGGCGCGACTGGCACCGGCTGCGGCAGCATTATCAGGAGTACAAAGGCGGCCAATTCCGCCCGAAGGAGTTTCACGAGCGGGCGCTGCGCGCGGGTGCGCTGCCGCTGCCGGTGCTGGCGCACCTGCTCACGGGCAGGCCGCTGTACCGGCTGGAATCGAGCGGAGGCGGGTAGCCGGGCGCAGCCGCCTGCATGCTGCATGATCGCGCCGCGAGAATGGCGCCGTACCGCAGGCTAGTTCGACCCCGTGGGAATCCAGGTGGCGCCCGCATCGGTACTCTTGAAGACGCCGCGGCCTGTCGCAGCGTAGAGTGTGGACGAGTTCTTCGGGTCCAACACCAGCCCAGAGATGGCCGTGTTGGTCAGGCCGGCGGCACTCCAGGTCTCTCCCCCATTGGTGCTCTTAAAGACGCCGAAACCCCAGGAATAGAGGACGGAGGAATCAGAACCATCTACGACGAGTCTCCCGAGGTAGGTCTTTTCCACATTGATTTGGGACCATGTCTCGCCGGCGTCCGTGCTCTTGAAAAGAGAGGACCAATCGTCACACCAGCCACACGGTTCCACCGCGGTCGCATACAGCGTGGCGGGGTGGGCCGGGTCGAAGGCCAGACCGTATACCTCATACTGTTTCCCCTCCACTAACGTGACGGTGGTCCAATTCTCGCCTGCATCCGTGCTCTTGAGAATCCCGGCAGCGCCGGTCGCGTAAAGCGTAAACGGTTCGCCCGGAACGGCGACCAGCGCCAAATATTGGCCCGATTTAATAGCTGCCCAACTCTCGCCACCATCCGTGCTCTTAAAAATTGTCCCGCCTTCCTGGCCGTACGGGCTGGTCCCGGCAAAAACGGTGGCCGGATCAGCCGGATGAAGCGCGAGACTGATCACCCGCTGCGGCAGTCCGGCCTGGGCGGCCGTCCAGCTCGCGCCGCTGTCGGTGCTCCGGAACAATCCAGCACCAGCGGCACCATACCCAGACCCGGTGACGGCATACAAAGTGGAGGGAACCGATGGATGGACGGCCAGCGAAGAGATGAACGTATTGGTGAGGCCGTCGTACCCGGATTTCCAGCTTGCACCCGCATCGTCACTCCGGAAAACGCCGGCCCCCGCCGTTCCGGCAAACAGGACCGAGGTGCGAGTGGGGTCGAGCGCGAGAGCAGCAACCGAGGCGCGCAGGCCCGAGCTCGCTTTCGTCCAGGTGGCGCCCGTATTGCTGCTTTTGTAGACGCCACCGCCGAGGGTTCCCACATAGAGCACGGACGCGTCCTGTGGATCGACAGCCAGGGCGGGAACCCCTGTGGGCGAAAGGCCCGGATAGACACCGGGATGAAGCGCTGTCCAACGCGTGCCGCCGTCAGCGGCCTTGTAGATCCAGCCGCCTGAGGTTCCGGCGTACAGAACGGAAGCGTCGGCCGGCGCAAACGCGAGGTGAACCACGTCCAGGCTCTGGAGTCCCGAGCTGGCGTCCTCCCAGCTCGCACCGGCGTCGACGGTCTTGAAGATGCCCCCCTCGCAGCGAAAGCCCGGCGCAACGGGCCCACCACCGCAGTAAACCGCCGCATAGAGTGTGGAGGGATCGGCCGGATCCAGCGCCAGAGCGGACACGAAGGTGCTCGGCAGGCCGGAGTTTTGCGCACGCCAACTGCCTCCCGCGTCAGTGCTCTTGTAAACACCGCCGTGCGCAAACGCAGCGTAAACGGTCGAGGGATTCGCAGGATCAATCGCGAGCGCCGTCACGTCTCCAAGGTTGCCGGACTGATCCGGACCCGGGATATAGACGGGCAAGCCCGTATTCACGGGAATCCAACTGGCGCCTTGATCCGTGCTCTTGAACACGCCTCGGCCGGCGATGGTCCCGGCGTAAAGAGTAGAGGTGTCCCGCGGGTCGATGGCGAGGGTCCGAACCGGCGCATTTTCGATGCGGACCAGCTCTGTCCAACTCGCGCCCGCATCGGTACTCCGCAGCAACGAGCCAACGGACGCATATATGACCGAGGGATTTGATGGATCCAGAACAAGCGCCCACACCCATGGCTGGGCGACCGGGAGAGCAATCTCGGTCCAGCTCGCACCTGCGTTCGTGCTCTGGAACAAACCGCCATCAGTTCCGGCATAGAGTGTCGAAGGGCGATCCGGGTCAATGGCGATTGCGCGGATGCTTCCGCCCGGCGGGCCACCTCCCGTTTGCGACTCAGCGCCGGCGGCGTACATCAACGCTGCGGTTTGTAACGCAAACAGCACCAACTACACGCGCATCCCGGCATCCAGCGACATCGAAAGGGCCCTCCTCACAGTAGAGTGACACAAATCCGCGCGCCGTTACAGGGGTAGCTTTCGACCGGGTGCACATCCTGCCTCCATGTAATCGCGACCAGGCTGGGGCGCAGTGTCTGACCCGACCTGGTCACGGGATCGCAGCCGATCTGCGACAATCCGGAGCATGATCGGAATCACGTGGCTTGGACACTCTACCTTCCAACTGGAGCTGGAATCGGGGGAGGTGCTGGTGCTGGATCCGTGGACGGAGGGCAACCCCTCTTTTCCCAAAGGACATCAGTTCTCGCGCGTGGACGCGCTGTTGGTGTCGCACGGCCATTTCGACCACATCCACGATGCAGTGCCGCTGGCGAAGAGGTTCGACGCGCAAGCGGTCGGCATTTACGAGATTTGCCAGTGGCTGGAGAAGAAGGGCGTCTCAAAGACCAGGCCGATGAACAAGGGCGGCTCGCAGCAGGTCGGGCTGGTGACCGTGACGATGACACATGCGGTGCACAGTTGCGGCATCCTCGAGGAGGACGGCAGCATCATTTACGGCGGCGAGGCCTGTGGGTATGTGATCACGCTGCCGGATACCCGGCGCGTCTATTTCGCGGGGGACACGAACGTCTTCTCCGACATGGCCCTGGTCCATCAGCTCTATGAGCCCCAGCTCGCGTTTCTGCCCATAGGGGACCTGTTCACGATGAGCCCGCGCGAGGCCGCACTCGCCTGCGAGCTGCTCAGACCCGAACTGGTGATCCCGATGCACTTCGGCACCTTCCCGCCGCTGACCGGGCGTCCCGAGCAGCTTCAGGAGCTGCTGGTGAATTCGAAGACGAAGGTGTGGCCGCTCGAGCCCGGCAAGCGGGTGGAGTGGTGAGGGGCGGCAGAACGTCAGTGGCCGCGCATCAGAAGGGGGAAGCTGTCAGCGCTGAGCCTTCAGCGCTCAGCTCCGGCAAGATCTTAAGCTGACCCAGCCCACGGAGAGTTGGTCCAAAGGCGTGCCGGCCGCGCTCATGCACTGGCTGAAGGCTGACCGCGGATCGCTGAACGCGTGAGGGCGGGGTGCGGAGGTCGGAGGGTGAAGTAGGCGCAGTCGGGGTGATGGAAGACGAGCGCGCTGACGCTCGCCTCGGGGTCCATCATGAGGCCTTCGGTGAGCTCGACGCCGATCTCTTCGGGGCGCAGCAGCTTCCAGATGCCCTGCTGGTCTTCGAGATTGGGGCAGGCCGGATAGCCGAAGCTGTAACGCTTGCCGCGGTAGCGCGAGGTGAAGCGTTCCTGCATGGTCATTCCGGGCGAATCGGGGAAGCCCCAGTCTTCGCGGAGGCGGCGGTGGAGCCACTCGGCGCAGCCCTCGGCGCTTTCAATCGCGAGCGCCTGCAGGGCGTGGGCTTCGAGGAAACGGCCGTCACGCTTAGCTTCCTCGGCGCGCTCGCGGACGCCCTCGCCGGCGGTGACGACGAACAGCGCGACGTGGTCGCGCGCGCCGTTCACCCGGTCGAGCACATAGTCGCTGAGGCAAAGACCGTCCGGCCGCGGCTGGCGGCCGAAGCGGAAGGTG
>JACOTZ010000448.1 GCA_016178155.1 Acidobacteriota bacterium | reverse complement strand
GCTCCGCCCTCACCGGTTTCCCGGCTCGGACGCTCGCAAGCTATCAAGTCCTACCAACAACTACTTGAGTGGGTCCTTCCCCCACTGGTGATCTGCCCCGTTGGGGCGCACTGACGAACCTCGGTTAGCAAGCCCGGGACAGAATGCCGCCAGACTGTGACCGCAGTCGCAGGTGGGACGGAGGACGCCGGGTATCCTGAAAGTATGATCCAGGCTGATACGTTGCTGCGCCCCGCGTCGGGGCTGCCCCCCGGGGCCTCGACCCTCGATAGCCCGCTCGACCACTTGCTGGCCTGTCATAGGCGGATCGAGGACAAGCTCGATATCCTGCAACGAATCTCCGCGCACCTGGAGTCAAACCGCGCCGAAGCTGTCCGAGCCCTCTCGGCCTGCAACCATTTCTTCGACACCAACGGCGCTCTTCACACGCTCGATGAGGAGCTGAGCGTGTTCCCCAGGCTGCGGGCGGCCGGAGGCTCGGACGATTCGGAATTTCTCGCGGGTCTGGAGCATGATCACCAACTCGCGGGGGAGCTGCATCGGGAGCTGAAGCAGATCGCGCAGGAATTGGAAGGTGCGCCGGCCGGGCCGCTGCCGCCGCTCCTGGCGGAGCGCTACGCGACCGTGGTAGCCCGCCTGAACGAGGTTTACCGCAAGCACATCGCGGCGGAGGACCGGACCGTGATCGAGCTTGGCCGGCGATTGCTGACGGACGACGATCTAAGGGCCGCGGCACAGGAGATGCGGCGCCGGCGCGGCCTCGCCGGTTGAGAGAAAGCCGCCGGGAACGCGTCCTAATACGGTTCACGATGTCCTGAGCGGGGCCAATCCCGAACCACTCAAGTCAACACATGATCTGTCTCGAGGGCCGCACGCCGCGGCGAAAAATGTAATCTGCATCCGGCGCGGGAAGCAGCGATATACCACCCGGATACAGTGGCAAATGTGTCCGCGATATAGCGCAGCATGCGCACTCCTTTTGTGGGAAACGACTGGGCGAGTTCGCGCAACATTGCATCTAAACCATTGACTAGTCGTTCGCGGCTTGTCTGGCAAGGCGCCTGCACGCGTTTCGTCTTAGCCTGAGGGCGGAGTATACCCCATGTCTCGGCTGGTCGAAGTTGTCACGGTCATTGCGGATATGCCGCAAGACGTCACCGTTCTCGTGGTCACGAGTGACAGGAGTGATATCTCGGCGCTGCAGCGGATCCTGAGCCATTCGAACTGGCGCCTGCGGCACGTACTGACCTGCAAGGCTGCTCTGGAGGCGCTCGCGCATGAACAGGTGCACGTCGTGCTCTGCGACCGCACGCTCTCGGATGGCACCTGGCGGGATCTCGTGGATGCGCTCGGCTCCCGCGAGGTGCCGCCCCAGGTGATTGTGATGGCGCGCTGCGCGGACGAGCACCTATGGGGCGAGGTGTTGAACCTGGGCGGATTCGACTTGCTCGCCAAGCCTCTCGGGGCAAGAGAGGTGTACAGCGTGATTAGCCACGCCTGGAGGCAGCGGAAGGAAGAGGCGGCGCGGGCGCTGCGAAGGGGTGCGGCACAATGTATTTAAGGTGCCAGACTCCCAAAGCGAAGCTCAGGCTCTCCAGTCGCTGATGGAGACGTGTCCGCTCGCCATTGTCGGCGTCGACGAGAATGGCGATGTGCGGCGCTGGAGCCGCGGGGCGGAGCGGATCTTCGGCTTCAGCGGAGCGGAAGTCATCGGCCGGCCTCTCCCGACACTCCCTCCCGGTGGCGAGGACACCCTCCAGGACCTGGTGGCGGCGCAACTGAGTGGCGATTTCCACCAGGCCATCGAGGTCGTACAGCAGCGCAAGGACGGCAACCCGGTTCACCTGCGGCTGTGGATCTCGTCCATTCCCGGCGACGGTGACCGCGAGGTCCTGCTGATTTTCGAGGACATCACGGCTCACGTCCGGGCGAAAGAAGAGCGATCCGATCTGCTGGCGCGCGAGAGCGCGGCGCGCGCGCAGATCAAGGCCGAGCGGCGCTTCCGCGAGCTGCTCGAGGCCGCTCCTGATGCCATTCTCGAAGTCGACCACCAGGGCCGGATTGTGCTTTGCAACGCGGTTACCGAGAAGATCTTCGGCTACAAGCGCGAAGATCTGCTCGGCCACCAGGTGGAAATGCTGCTGCCCGACGCTCTCCGCAAGGTTCACAGCAGCTACCGCGCCGGTTATTGGGCGAGGCCGCTGACGCGGCCCATGGGCTCGGGGCTGGAGTTGTTCGGCCAGACCAAGGACGGCACTCAGATCCCGGTGGAAATCAGCCTCAGCCCGGTGAAGAGCGACGAAGGATTCCGTGTGACCGCCATCGTTCGGGACGTTACTGAGCGCAAGCGGACCGACGAACAGCTCCGCTCGATTCAGCGCCGGTACACCGAAGAACTGACCGCCAAGAACCGGGAACTGGCGCTGCGCAACCAGGAGGTAGAGAGCGCGAACCGGCTCAAGAGCGAGTTTCTGGCGAGCATGAGCCACGAGCTGCGCACGCCGCTGCACACCATCATCGGTTTCTGCGAGCTGCTGATTGAAGAGCTGGAAGGACCGCTGAACAAGAAGCAGGAGCGCTTCCTCGGGCACATCCACCAGGATTCGAACCACCTGCTGGAGCTGATCAACGATATTCTCGACCTCTCGAAGATCGAGGCCGGCCGTCTCGAGCTGCGGCCGGAGACGTTCAGCGTCTCCGCGGCGGTCGATGAGGCCCTGGCGACCATACGGCCCCGCGCGGCCGCCAAGTCGATCCACCTCGACAATCGCGCCGGCGGCGGAGAGATCCGTGCCGACCCGGTGCGATTCAAGGAGATTCTGCTTAACCTGCTGTCGAATGCCGTGAAGTTCACGCGCGAGGGTGGAAAAGTCTGGATCGAGCAGCACCGCGAACCGCACCAGGTCACGATTTCCGTGAGCGACACTGGGATCGGCATCCCCCCGGAAGAGCACCAGACGATTTTTGACACCTTCTACCAGGTGGGCGCGACCACCAAGGGCATTCGCGAGGGCACCGGCCTGGGGCTGGCGATCACGAAACGCCTGGTGGCGCTGCACGGGGGGAGCATCTCCGTCGAAAGCGAGCCGGGCAGAGGCAGCCGCTTCAGTTTCACTCTGCCACTCGCGATCGAGGAGGCCGGACAGCCTGTGCGGCGGGCACGTCCCCGGCCGCTGGTGCTGGTAGTGGAGGACGAGCTTCCCGCGCGCGAGCTGCTGGTAAATTTTCTCGAGCCGAACGGGTACGACACCGCGACCGCAAGCGGCGCCGATGAGGCGATCGAGAAGGCGCGGGCGCTGCTGCCCGACGTCATCACGATGGATATCCTGATGCCGGGCAAGAGCGGATTGCAGGCGTTGCGAAAACTCCGAAAGCTGCCGGAGACGGAGAATATCCCGATTGTGGTGGTCTCGGTGATGGACGAGGTCCAGTCGGCGCTGAGCCTCGGGGCCAGCGAATTCCTGACCAAGCCGGTCACCAAGGAGACCCTGTTGTCGGCGATCCGCAAGTATGTGAAGCCCCGCCCGCCTGACCGCGGCCACGTGCTGGTGGTCGATGACGAGCCACCCTGTCTGCAGCTCGCCGAGGAGGTCCTGGGCGCTGCCGGCTACATCCCGCTCCTGGCGCCCAGCGGCGCCGAAGCTCTCAGCGTTCTGCAGCAGCAGCGCGTGGACGCAATCGTGGTGGACCTCATGATGCCGGAGATGAGCGGCTTCGAGCTGATCTTCCGGCTCAAGGCCCATGTGGAGTGGAAAGACATCCCAATCGTGGTGCTGACGGGAAAGCAGCTCTCGCCTGCCGACCTCGAGTTGTTACGTCGCGAGACCGCCGCCGTGTTTCTGAAGGGCAGCGGGTGGCGCGAGCAGCTTGTCGGCCAGCTCCGGACACTGCTGGGCCCGAACGCCGCTGCCGGCGCGATGGGCGACTCCTGATCGATGCCGAAGACCATCCTGGTGGCGGATGATATGCCGAACGGGCGCGAGCTGATGCGCACCGTGCTGGAGCGGGCCGGATACTCCGTGGTGGAAGCGGCGAATGGTTTCGAGGCGCTGGAAAAAGTACAGTCGCTGTCGCCCGATCTCGTGCTGCTCGATGTGCAGATGCCGGGGCTCAACGGCTTCGATGTGATCGCGCGCTTGCGAGCCGACGAACGCTTGCGGCAACTGCCTGTCGTCGCGCTCACCGCGTACGCCATGCAGGCCGATCGCGAGAAGGCGCTCGCGGCCGGTTTCACCAGTTATCTTTCGAAGCCGGTCAGCCTGGCGGCATTGCGCAGCGAGGTCACCCGGCTGCTCGGCGACGGCTGAGCTTCGCGGCCTGGCCGGGGTTGGTCAGTACCACTGACGGTCGTGGCTGGGTAACACTTCATTGATTGCAAGGCAGTTACCGAGCCGCGCGCGTCAGCCAGCGGTCTGAGTGACGGACTTCGGCTTGGCCCGGCGAGCCGCTGCCCCTACGGATCAGCTACACTGACTCCGTGCGAACGGTTCTGCCACTCCTCGTTCTGCTCGCAGCCGCGCGGGCCGCCGACGCGCCACCCTCCGGAATGCCGCTGCCGGAATACACGGCAGGCGGTGAGCTCGTCAAGCCGGCCGGCTGGGAAAACTGGACGTTTGTCGGCGCCTCCATCGGCCTGAGCTATCGGGAGGCCCTCGCCCGGGAAGGTCCCGGCTCCATTCACAACGTCTACATTCCGCGGCAGGCCTACGAGCAATATGCGAAGACCGGCCGCTTCCCCGAAAAGACCATGTTCGTGCTCGCCCTCTACGACCCCGAGCAGCAGGTCTCGATCAACCGCCACGGCTATTTCTCCGGCAAGCTGCTCGCCGTCGAGGTGGCGCTCAAGGACCGCGAACGCTTCCCCGAAGGCTGGGCCTACTTCGACTTCTCCCGCCGCGACACTGCCAAAGCTTTCCCCAAGAAGAGCTGCTTCGAGTGCCACAATCAGCATGGCGCCGAGGACAACGTCTTCGTGCAGTTCTATCCGGTGCTGCGCGCCTTGCAAGCGGGCAGGCGCTGAGTCACGCGACCTTAAGAAATTGCGGGACACCCGGCAGCAGCGGCAGCCGGGGCTCGAGTTTCTCTCCAGAAACTCGCAGTTGCCGCGAGGCGCGGCGGCGGCGCTCCAAGGTATCTGGCTCGAGCAACCGCGGCCTGCCGTTGCTGACAGTAGGCTCCGTTCGCGTCAATTCGGACAGCGGACGCGGGTGGACCCCCGCCCAGGCCGGCCGCGCTCACGCCGGCTGCAGCTCGACTTTTTTCCCCGCCAGCGAAAGGTTCTCGCGGATGAACGTTTCGTCCCACAGGTTGGAAACGACCGCGGAGATGTTCGGGTTCTGCAGCGCCCACAAGTAGGCCTTCATGGGCGGCTTCATCTCCCCCGGCACGATCCGGTTCACCTTGTCGATGCGCCATTGCGGAACCGGCTGGAGCTGCTTGTGGTGTGTGGCCACCGCCATCGCCACCTTCATCCCGATCACGCCGATGTTCTTCGCCGCGGCCTCGCGGATCGCCTGGTCGAGATAGCCTCCGTTGATCACGTTGTAGGCCATCATCACCGCGTCATAATGGCCGAGCGCCGTCGCCTTGCGCAAGATGCCGGCGGGATCAGTGTGCGACGTAACGCCGAGGAACCGCACCTTGCCCTGCTTCTTCAGCCTCTGGAAGGTTTCCACTATCTCGGGAATGTCGAGCTCCTCGGGCGTACAGGCGCCGTGCGGGCACATGACGAGGTCGAAATGGTCGGTTCCGACGCGCTTCAGGCTGTCCTCGACAGACTTGGTCATGAACTCGCGGAATTTCGCGCTTCCATCGACCTTGTGCGCGTGTTCGCGCGCCATCGCGTTACTGAGGTACGCCGGCCCGATCTGGTTGCGCTGGCCAGGGTAGTAATCGAAAAAATAGCCGGGCTTGTCGACGCCGCGCTCCCGCACCATCTCCCCGGCAAGCTGCCGGATCGCATTCTGCTTTGCGGCGGGCAGCGCGTCGAAGATCTCTTTGTAGAGCTGGTTGCGCACGCCCGTAAAGCCGCTGACCTTAGTGGTGAGAAAGACCTTCCCGCGCTTGGCCGAGCCGCCGAGCAGCTTGCCGTAGGCCTGCTCGCAGTCGCCGCGGCCATAGGCGGGGGCCATGTCGAGATAGTTGAGCCCCCTTTCGATCGCCAGGTTGAGATGGTCGTAGTTGTTCGTGCGGATAGGGTCACCGCCGCTGAGAATTTCCGAGATCATCATGCCCGTGCGGCCGAGACGGCGATAGGCCATTCCGGGTTGCCGGTTGCGCCATTCCCCGGACGCGCCGGGAGTCTTCGGGGCGGGTGCGGCGGCCAGCATCGAGGTGACGCCCGCGCCCGCGGTGCGGCTCAAGAATGTGCGTCGGTCCATGCCTTTATGATGCCTCAGGATGGCGCTCGCCCGCTCGGGTTTGGTACGATACGCCCGCGGCATCCAGTGTGGTGTCCCGCTCGCATATTTGACAACCGCGCCCTCGCAGTCGCGGCTCGGAATGATCACAGTAGGGATCAGTCTGCGGGACGGCACACGAGCACTGCCGCCGGAGGCATATCGTGCGCTATGGGTTCGCGACTGGAGCGGTTGCGCTGGTCCTGTTCGGGATCGTGGGCTGCACACCACCCGCTCAGCAGCAACGGAGAACGGAAGCAGTGGACAAGAGAGATTTTGGAAAAACGGCGGCCGGCGAGCCGGCCGAGCTGTACACATTTAAGAACGCAAATGGCGCCGAGGCCGCGATCACGAATTACGGCGGCCGCGTCGTTTCCCTTAAGGTGCCCGACCGCGCCGGCACAATCGGCGACGTGGTCCTCGGCTTCGATAGCCTCGACGGTTACCTGAGCCCGAATCCCTACTTCGGCGCGATCGTCGGCCGATACGGCAATCGCATTGCGAAAGGCCGGTTCACCCTGAACGGCGCCGTCTACAAGCTCGCGCAGAACAACGGCGAGAACCACCTGCACGGCGGCATCAAAGGCTTCGATAAGGCGGTATGGAAGATTCGCGCGGCGGACGCGCGCAGCCTGGAGCTGAATTACCTCAGCAGGGATGGCGAGGAGGGCTACCCGGGCAACCTCGATACAACCGTGAAGTACACCTGGACAGACCACAATGAGCTGCGAATCGAGTATTCCGCCACCACGGACAAGGACACGGTGGTGAACCTGACGAACCACTCGTACTTCAATCTCGCCGGGCAGGGGCAGGGCGATATTCTCGGACACCAGGTCACCATCAATGCCGATCGCTTTACGCCGGTCGATCAAGGGCTCATCCCGGCCGGCGAGCTGCGCGGCTTCGCGGGCTCGCCCTTCGATTTCCGCCAGCCGCACGCCATCGGCGAGCGCATCGGCGCTGCGGACGAGCAGCTCACCTTCGGCAAAGGCTACGACCACAATTTCGTGCTCAACGGTGCGGCGGGCACGCTGCGCGTGGTCGCGCGCGTCACCGAGCCCGGCTCGGGCCGCGTCATGGAGGTGCTCACTACCCAGCCCGGCATGCAGTTCTATACCGGCAACTTCCTGGACGGCACTCTGCGGGGCAAGGGCGGCAAGGTCTACCGGCATCGCTACGGCTTCTGCATGGAAACGCAGCATTTTCCCGACTCGCCGAACCACCCGAATTTCCCTTCCGTGGTCCTCAAGCCCGGCGAGCGCTACCAGACGACGACCGTGTACCGTTTCTCGACAGCACGATGAAAATTGGAATCAATCTGCTCCTCTGGACCGGCCGGCCGACTGCGGCCGGACACGCCTCGCTGCTCGAGCGGATCGAGCGCTGGGGATTTGACGGCGTCGAATTTCCGGTAATCGCCATGGAGCCCCCGGACATCGGCGCGCTTGCCCGGCGTTGCGATGCGCTCGGACTCAAGCGCAGCGCCCTGCTCGCCTATCCCGCCGGCGCCGCCGATCCCGTGAGCCCGGACCTGCAGCTCCGGCGCGCCGCCGTGGACCTGCTGAAGACCTGCATCGAGAAGACGCGCGACCTCGGCGCCGATATCCTCGTCGGCCCCTTCCACCAGGGACTCGGCCGTTTTACCGGCGCGGGTCCCACTCGCGACGAGTGGAACCGGTCGCGAGACGTCATCCGCGAGGCCGCGCAGCACGCTGCCGGAATGCACGTGCGCCTCGCGGTCGAACCGCTCAATCGTTTCGAGATGTTCCTGACCAACACCGTCGCCGATGCGGCGCGTTTTGCGGCGGAGGTCGGGATGCCGAACGTCGGGGTGCTCGCCGACACCCATCATTCGAACATCGAAGAGGAGCGGCCGGCCGATGCCTGGGCGCGCGTGGCGAAGCACATCACCCATGTCCACATCTCCGAGAACCATCGCGGCATCCCGGGCAGCGGACACGCGGTGACACCCGCAATCATGCGCGCTCTGCGCGATTCCGGCTACGACGGCTGGCTCACCATCGAGGCCTTCGGCCTCAAGGTCCCGGACCTCGTGCCGGTACTGCACCTCTGGCGTCCCGTGTTCCGCAATGAGGAAGATGTGGCTCGACTGGGATTGAAGCATATCCGCGAGACCTGGAATCGCGCCGCGGCGTGAGCGGATCCCCGCAGTGGAAGCCAACCTGCAATACCCTTCAGGGGCCGTCCTGTCCGGGCGGACTCGCGGGAGGGAAGAATGGATCTCACGTTGGTTGTCACGTTTGTTGTACTCCTCGTAGCCGCCGCTGCGGCTTGGATTTACATGACCAGGCGGCGCTCGGAGAGGCTGCGCGGCCGCTTCGGCCCGGAGTACGATCGCGCTCTGCACGAGGCCGGTGACCAGCGGCGTGCGGAATCTTTGCTCGAAAAGCGCGAGCAGCGGGTGCAAAAATTTCAGATCCGGCATCTGACCGACGAGGAGAAGCATCGTTTCGCGGAAGCCTGGCTGGGCGAGCAGGCGCGCTTCGTCGACGACCCGCCCGGCGCCGTGCTCAATGCCGACACCCTGGTCAACCATGTCATGAGAACCCGGGGCTACCCGATGGCCGAGTTCGAGCAGCGCGCGGAAGATCTGTCCGTCGAGTATCCAAAGGTGGTCGAAAATTATCGCGTCGCCCACGCCATCGCGGAACACCTGCGCGGCGGTGAGGTGAGCACGGAAAATCTACGCGAGGCGATGGTCCGCTACCGCGCGCTGTTCGAGCAACTGCTCGAGACCCGCCTGGTCGCGACCGAGCCCGTGCACCGCTAGTGTGCCGCCCCGCAGCGGCCCGGCACATCGTCGAGAGGACTCCGGCGCGGCCCAGCGGGGTGCGCAAAGTTGCCCACACGTTCGCGCCCACACCGTGAAGTGCCTCCGCTGAGGCCGCAACGCTGGCGTGGAGCCCGGT